>JAQYWF010000067.1 GCA_030145105.1 Desulfosarcina sp. | reverse complement strand
GCTTCAAAACGCCGTCCAATTTGCCATCGTCCGCTGCAAGGGGAAAGTGATCAGGCCAGAAGACCTGTCCCTGGAGTTAAAGGACATCATATTCGAAAAGCCCAAACTGGGGCCACAGCTCAAACTGGACGCATCAATGGTCAAGGCGGCGATGACGAAGACCGGTGGGAACAAGGCCAGGTACGCCAAAGTCCTGGGCGTCGGCCGTGACACCTTATACCGCTTTCTGGGTGATCATCCCCAAGTATTGACTGACGAATAATCCCCGCCGCATCACTGAAAAGACATTTGATAAAAAAAGGGGCTCGATATCGAGCCCCTTTTTATTGTTAAAAATGGAATTGACCGTTAAGCGGCTTCGATATCCCGCCGGTCAGACATATCCATGAGCACGCGATCCCGGGCTTTGTCGATACCCAGGGCCTTGCGCTTCTTATCGATGTGGGCGATCATCATTTTAGCCATCTCGTGGGGATCGGGGTTAAAGCCCCATTTGCCCATGCCCATCTCCTCCAGCCCCTCGAAAAGCAGCTTTTCAAACTTGGTGCCTTTGGTGACCGGGAAGGTAACGCCAAACACGGTATACACACCGGAGGCCACAAAGTACTGACCGATGGCAATGGCCTTTTCACTCATGTATTCAGGTGCGGCGCCCGCCACCGGCAAATCGGCGATGCTGTCGCCCAGGCCGCCGGTGCGTACCATTTCGGAACAGGCGATGAGGATGCGGGTGTTGTCCACGCAGGAACCCAGACCCAATACGGGCGGCATGCCCACGGTTTCGCATACCTCGCGCAAACCATCACCGGCAAGGACCGCGGCTTCGGGCGAGGTTAAACCGGCTTTGGCCAGGGCGATCTGGGAACAGCCCGTCTGAACCACCAGCACGTCGTTTTTAATCAGCTCTTTGACCAGCTCCACGTGCACATAATCCTGTTTTACACGCGGATTGGTGCAGCCCACTACACCGGCCACGCCGCGGATGCGACCATTGATGATATTCTCGTTGAGCGGGGTATAGGACGCCCGGAAGGATCCGCCCAGCATGTAGTTAATGTACTCATGGGAAAAGCCGTGGACGCCGACACCCACTTTTTTAGGAATCTCGACGGGAAATTTGCGGTTCTTGAACCGGCTGATGGCTTTAACGACGATCTCATCGGTACACGCCATGGGATCGTGTTCATCCAGTTCGATGTGAGTGGCACCCTCCAAGTGGCAGCGCGGGTTGGTGGTGAACAACGCAGTCTCGTAACACTCGGCCACCTTGACCAGGCCCTGCTGAATGCACTGGACGTCAACTGCCATGGCATCCACGGCACCGGTGACGATAACCGGCTCGGTAGATGAAAAGTTGCCGGCATGGGGAATACCGTGGCGCGACATCACCTCCGCACCGGAGCAGCACATGCCCACCAAGTTGATACCCTTGGCACCGGCTTCCTTGGCCGACTCAATCATAGAGGGCGCGTTGACCGAGGCCAGCATGGATTCGAACAGGTTGGGTTCGTGGCCATGAACGATAACATTGACATGGTCTTCTTTAAGCACGCCCATGTTGACTTCAACGCTGACCGGCGACGGGGTGCCAAAAAGAATGTCGCTGATCTCGGTGGCGACCATGGAGCCTCCCCAACCGTCGGCCAAGGCGGTACGGCTGATCTGTTTGATAAGGTTTTGGGGATCCTGATCCATGCCGATATGGGTGCGGCTCATCATCTCCATGATTTCGCGCATGGCCCCGCGCGGAACGATGCCGTGTTTGCGCCACATTTCCAGGGTTTTGGGCGGAACGCGCTTGGCAAAGGGGATTTCCCCCTCCACTTGGGTGTAGGTCTTTTCCAACTCATGATACAGGTCCATGGCAATGTCCTCGACACTGCGCCCCTCGGTCTCGATGCCGATCTCCTGGGAGATCGATTCCAGTTTGCCGACATCCTTGATGCGGTAGTCCTTGATCTTGCCCTGGACCACATCGCGGAAGATGTCCAGCATGGCCATGCCGTGGTCGTTGTGGCAGGCCGATCCAGTGGCGACCATACGGCCGAAGTTACGCGCCTGGATGGTATCGATGGTAGCTCCGCAGACACCCACCTTGCCATAGGGGTCCTTGGTATTCATCCGGCAGGGACCCATGAAGCAGTGTTTGCAACAGGCCGAATCGGCACCGATGGGGCAGGCCTTCATGTTGACCGCCCGGTCAAAATGGGTCTCGACCCCGTCGAGACGGGCCTTTATCAGCATTTGCTGAGTGGCCTCACAGGTGGTGACGTCCTTGATTTCGAATTCTTTTCCAGCTTTACCTTCTTTCTTGTCGACCATGTTCCCTCCTTCGTGGAAAGATTACTTGTGGGTTATGTGATTACGGTTAGTGTAAACTGTGTAAATGTCATGGATATTCCGGAAACGCAGTTGCGATTTGAAATCAAGTTGTGGGGAGCTCTGATTGACGTGTACATTTCATAATAAATATCCTTATTAGGAATGGTTACTATTCCAAATAAATAATTATCGCGGTCCTGTCAAGAATTGTTTCGTTTTTTATTTGTAATTTGATCGGCAGCAATCCATTGCGCCAGCAGTTAGCGCACAACCGATGACGAAATTGTATTCCTGTTTCACTGATTTTCCTTGACCGACTTACGATGGACCTTTAATGTATGGACGCTCAACTACGCGTATAGGGATCGTCTGCAACGGAGCGGTTTAAGTTGGCGCCCATTTTTTTTGGACAGGCCACACGTTGATAGGGCCGGGGAAGCAAGCGTGCCCACGCCCCTTTTTCCATGGAAAGGATACGATCATGTCTGACAAACCTGTGAAGGTGTTCTCACTGAGTACATGCAGCCACTGCAAATCCACCAAACGTTTTTTGGACGAATGCACCGTTAAATACGAATTTGTCGATGTCGATCTGTTGGACGGGGACGAACGCAAGGCCATTCTTGCCGATGTGAAGAAATTCAACCCTAGATGTTCATTTCCCACGGTTATTATCGGCGACAATGTCATCGTCGGCTACAAGTTAGAAAAAATCAAGGAGGCGCTGGGGCTTTAATGGATGCCAGGGAACTTTACGAAAAACTGAAAAAAATACATGAGCCCAAAGGATATTATTTCAGCAACAACCATGAACGGGTCATGGAACTGATGGACGCCCTGCTGGTGAACAAGGCACGTTACGGCTACATGGTCTGTCCTTGCAGACTGGCCTCCGGCGACCGGGACAATGACCGGGATATCATCTGCCCCTGCGACTATCGGCAGCCCGACGTGGCCGAATTTGGCTCTTGCTACTGCAACCTCTATGTTTCCAAAGAATGGAACGAAGGAAAGATCGAACAGGAGTATGTGCCCGAACGCCGGCCGCCTGAAAAAATGTTCTTTTGATCAGGAGAACTTGTCGTAGGCGATCATCTCCGGTTCTACCCCCAGGCTGTCCAGCATCTCCTCCACAGCCTGGACCATCATGGGCGGCCCGCACATGTAGTACTCGATTTCCGTGGGATCCTTGTGTGTGGCCAGATAGGTATCTAGCAGGCGTTGGTGGATGAAGCCGGTCATCCCCTCCCACTTGTCTTCAGGCATGGGGTTGGACAGGGCCACATGATAGGAAAAATTGGGGTATGTTTCGGCCAGTCCCTTGAACTCATCATCGAAGAACAATTCCAGTTTAGAGCGGGCGCCATACCAGAATGAGAGCCTGCGGTCGGTTTTCATACCCAATAGCTGGTCCAGAATCTGGCTGCGCAGGGGCGCCATGCCCGCGCCGCCGCCCACGAAGCACATCTCCCTGTCGTTGTCCTTGACGGCAAACTCGCCAAACGGTCCGCTCAGGGCCACCTTGTCTCCGGGTTGAAGGTTGAAGATGAATGTAGAGCCGGTCCCGGGCGGCAGGTTCTTGGCTCCCGGCGGCGGCGTGGCGATTCGGATGGTGAAGCGCAGCCGGGTAGATTCAATGGGCGGGTTGGCCAACGAATAAGCCCGGAACACCGGCGCCAGATTCCTGCCCCGCAGTCCCCACAGGTTGAATCGATCCCAATCGGGCCGGAACCGCTCGGCCACCCGAATCCGGAAATGCTCGAATGGGATCTCGTATTCCGGGATATCGATCTGGATGTAGGCGCCAGCCGTGAATTTTAGCTGTTCATCATCGTCCAGTTCCAATACCAGATCCTTTATGAAGGTGGCCACGTTCTCGTTGGATGCCACCGTGGCCGTGTATTTTTTAACAGATAAGATTTCATCGGGAATACGAATCTTCAGATCCTCCTTGACCTTCAACTGGCAGGCCAGGCGAATGTTGCTCTTTCTCTCCTTGCGTGACAGGTGGGCCAGTTCGGTGGGAAGCGGACCGCGGGAACCTTCCTCCACCTTGCACTTGCACATACCACACGCCCCGCCGCCCCCACAGCCGGAAGGGATAAAGATGCCATTGGCCGACAGGGCGGACAGGAGCGTCCTGCCTGACGGCGCATCGATGCCCTTTTCCTCGTCGCTATTGATGACGACCCGGTTGTTGCCCTTCTGGACGACCTTTCCCTCGACAAAGAGCAGCAGTCCAACAAGAATCAGGATCACCGAGACAAAAACAGCGGTTCCCACAAGGTAGATCAACGGTCTCTCCTTCTTTCAGAACCTGTTTGAAAATCTTGGATCAAGTCGCATATCTGACGGGTTCGTAAAAAGCTTGAGATCAAGGCTTGCGAATCCCGAGGAATGAGGCGTACTGATCGTAAGCCGCAGTGACGAGGGATGAAGCGTAACGCAGATATCGAGCTTTTTACGAATCCGTCAGAGGGTGATGCCCGAGAAAAGCATGAACCCCATTGCCATCAACCCGGTCATGATCATGGTGATGCCGAACCCTTCCAGGCCTTCAGGTACGTTGGCGTAGCGCATCTTGATCCGGATGGCGGCCATGGAGACGATGGCCATGAGCCAGCCCACGCCGGAACCGAAACCGAAAACCACCGTTTCGATGAAGGTGTAGTCGCGCTCCACCATAAACAGCGATGCGCCCAGAATGGCACAGTTGACCGCGATCAGCGGCAGGAAAACCCCCAGCGCCATATACAATGTCGGCGAATAGCGGTCGATCACCATCTCCACCATCTGCACGATGGCGGCGATCACGGCGATGAAGGTGATGAATTTTAGAAAACTCAGGTCGATGGACGCAAGGCCCGCCCAGCGCAGAGCACCGGGTGAAAGCAAGTACTGGAAGACCAGCCAGTTCACCGGCGCGGTGATGGAGAGCACGAACACCACGGCAAATCCCAGACCGATGGCCGTTTCCATATTCTTGGATACCGCCACAAAGGAGCACATCCCCAGAAAATAGGACAGCAGGATGTTGCCCACGAATACCGAGTTGAGAAACAAGCCGATCAGGTTTTCCATCTGCATCATTCCCCGGCCGTAACCGGCCACCCATCATACCATTTACCAGTCACTATAAAGCGGCTGGAAACATTACCTTTTGTCTATTACCCTTTGCCGACTTAATAGAAAAATAACAAAAGACAAGCGCCAAATTTCAAATAAATTCCAAGCTACAATATCCAAATCTCAAACAAGGGCAAAAACCAGCAGTTGATTGTCATTTTGTCTTTGCCAATATTGATGATTAGGATTTCCTTTTTCCATGATCATGAGATTTGGAATTTTGGATTTGATTATTGTGATTTATTTGTCATTTGTTTTTTGGATATTGTTGTTTATTCGATTTTTATAATTTATTTACTTAACCTCTCCATTCCATCCACCTATCAACTCAACTTTTCATCAAACTTTTTTGCAGCCACACCAACAAGCCGATAATAATAAAGGCCGCCGGTGCCAACTGCATGAACCCCATGTTCATGTATCCGTGGTCGTAAAGGGCCTGAGGAACCACGGAAAAACCGAAGAGCTTGCCGGCGCCGAACAACTCACGGATAAACGCCACGGTTACCAGTACCAATCCATAGCCGGCACCGTTGCCCAGTCCGTCCATAAACGACTGAACCGGTGGATTGCCCAATGCGTATGTTTCCGCCCTCCCCATGACGATGCAGTTGGTAATAATCAGACCGACAAACACGGAGAGCTGTTTGCTGATGTCGTAAAAAAAGGCCCGCAGTACCTCGTCGGCGAGGATCACCAGCGAGGCGATCACGGACAGTTCCACGATCATGCGCACGTTCCTGGGAATCACGTTGCGCATCGCCGAAATAGTCAGGCTGGAAAAAGCCGTGACAAAGGTCATGGCCAGGGCCATGACGATGGCCGTGTTGAGCTGCACCGTAACGGCCAGGGCCGAGCAGATCCCCAGGCTCTGAATGAAGACCGGGTTGTTCTTGGCCACCGGTTCGGAAAAGGCCTTGAATGTCAGTGATTGGGTTAGTTTCATGGCAATGGATTCACGCATTGGTATCAGTCCATAAATAGCATCTTTCGGCCCAGGCCGGCGATTTCGCTCAGCTGAAGTCCTCGACGTAGCGCTGCTACGCCTCCGGCTTCAACCTCGTTGCGGCCTTGGCCTGAACCAAAATCTACCATTTATGAACTGACACCGGTTAGTGGTTAGTTTTCGCATCCTACATGATTTTAGCTGTTGAGCTGTTGAGCGAAAAGGACGAACAACCATTTTGGCTTACCGGCTATCCGCTCAGCTGCCCGCCGGCAGGGAGACCGGACCGGACCGGAACTGCTTGGACAGGGGCTCGTAGTCCAACAGGACCTCCTTGAGACCACCGGTGAGGTACTTGCCGGTGAGCGTGGCACCAGAAATCCCGTCCACATAGTTGGCCTGCCGGTCCGCAGTGATCGCATCGGCCACCTTGCCCTTGGCGATACCCACGGCGGCAAAGGATCCCGCCTCGTCCACGATCCGCTTGCCCACAAAGTTTTCCTGGAACCAGGGCTTTTCGATCTCGCCCCCCAGTCCAGGGGTCTCGTTGTGGCTGTAGACGGAAAATCCGGCCACGGTTTTGCCGTCTTTTTCGATGGCCATGTAGCCGCGGATCTTGCCCCACAAGCCCCGGGAGTCCACCGGAAGGATGTAGGCGGCCGGCTGGGAGTCCTTAACGTAAAAGCAGACCGGTATGGCATCTGAGTCGCCCCCGACGATCCGGCCAGCACCGTCCATGGCATAGCAGCGGATCGTTTCCTGATAGAGCCGCTCGATCTGGACGACGGTGGCCGGCTGGTCGGAATCGAGGAGTCCCACGGCCTTCAAAATATTTTTCTGCCGGTCAACGGCCACGTTGCGCATTTTCCGTTCCTTGAGGCCGGTGGCGGCACCGGTAAGCAGCAGACTGCACACCAGGGCAATCGCAACGGTGAAGGCAATCGATTTTAATTGATCAGACATTGGGCACCCTTGTTCTCAGCCGCGCCTTAATCACGAAATGGTCTATCAGCGGGGCAAAGAGATTCATGAACAAGATGGCCAGCATCACCCCTTCCGGGTAGGCCGGGTTGAACACCCGGATCATCACGGTCAGTGCGCCGATGGCAAACCCGTATATCCACCGGGAGAGGTTCATGCCCGGTCCGGACACAGGGTCTGTTGCCATGTATACGATGCCGAAGGCAAAGCTTCCCATGACCAGATGCCAGACCGGATGCACGGAGAACATGGTGGCCGACTGTCCACCGGATGAGAGGTAGATCAAATAACCGGGATAAGCCACCGCCAGCATACCAAAAACGCCGCCGAGCATGTTCCGGTAATTGCCTACCCCTGTCAGCACCAGGAAAACGGCGCCGAGCAGGCACATGAGGGCCGACGTCTCGCAAACACTGCCGGGAATGTTGCCGATAAAGAGTCGCTGGAAGGTGTAGCCGGCGTCCCCTAGTATGCGGGAAGCCGATTCACCGGCGGTCACCAGGGGCAATAGGGCCAGCGGGGTGGCCGCCGTGACCGCGTCCACTGCCTGCTGGCCGCTTTGCTCGACCAGGGTCCAGACCCGGTCGCCGGACATGTTGGCCGGATAGGCGAAAAAGATGAACGCCCGGGCCGTCAAGGCCGGGTTGAGAATGTTCCTGCCCGTACCGCCGAAAATCTCCTTGCCGATCACCACGCCAAAGGAGATGCCCACGGCTACCTGCCACAGGGGCGTCGTCGGCGGCAGGGTCATGGGAAACAGCAAGCCGGTCACCAGAAAACCTTCACTGATATTATGCTTGCGAATCGAAGCAAACAGGACCTCCCAGAAAAGCCCCACGGCATAGGAGACCATCAGCATGGGCAGCACGACCCAGGCACCTTGCATCATCACGGGAACGAATCCCAGATTCAACCCCGACGCCAGGTGGCTTTGGTAGCCGGTGTTGTAGATGCCGAAGAAGAAGGGCGGCATCAGTGCAATGATCACGAAGGTCATATACCGCTTCAGGTCCAGGCTATCTCGCACATGGGCGTCGGAACGAGTGGTCAGTGCAGGGGTGAAGGCCACCGTTTCGATGGCATCGAACAGGGGGTGCAGTTTCTCCAGGCGGCCACCGGATTCAAAATGGGGCCGGGTGGTATTGAATAAACCTTTGAGCACTTTCATCATTTTCCACTCTCTGGCAGCGGGTCATCCTCGCCGATGGCTCCCGGATTTCAGGAAATCTCCTTGTAGTATTGGGCTTTGGCAGCCTGAAACACCTCGCGCAATTGAATCTTGGAGGGGCAGGCATAGGTGCACAACCCGCATTCGGCACAGTCGAGCAGGCCATGGGCAAGGGCCTCTTCCACCTCGTCGGCCACCAGGCACTTCATGGTGAACTGGGGCAGGATGTCCACCGGGCAAATCCGAGCACAGGTGCCACAGTTGACGCATGCCCGCACCTCTCCGTGCTGCCCGCAATCCATGGGAAAAGGCTTACGGCGAAAGGCGGAAAGAAAAGCCGTGGAGTAGCTGGGCTTGTTGGCGCCCGGGCGAATGAATCCGAAGGGCTCTTCCCGATCGCCGTCATCGAGAAGATTCAATGCGTTCTGGTAAAATCCCATGAAGCCGTCGGGGCTGCCGGCAAACCCGGTGAACACGCCCCCCACGATGGTTCGGGCAGCTGGTTCGCCCGCCAGGCCGCCATTGCACATCAGCCGCAACGGCACACCGGCTCGGGTCGATACGTGTTCTGCGGTGGGTGCAAGACTACCGCCCACCGTCATGATCCGTTGCACGGGATAGCGACCGGTCCGCAAAAAGTCGCCCATCAGAATCACATCCTGACCATCGATAAACCAGGCTCGGTTCTGCTCCGACCCGGTTCGGATGCGGTAAAGCTGAACGCTGGGATTGCCCGCCGGATAGCACCCGGTATATCGCTGAATCACGGCCTGGTCGGGCAGGGCCGACCCAATCGATTCGTCACCGGTTAGGTTGACCACCACCCGGTCGCACAATTTGTTGAGCAGATCCATGCCGAGGCCAAAGCGGTCTTCCTGCTCTTTAAGGTATACCACCGGGTCCGGTCCAAAGGGTTCGTCGTTGCCCAGACGCACGATAATGGACGGTGGAACGGTATCGGGGTCAGCCAGGTCCATAAAGGGCAACGTTTTGAAAAACGGCCACATCCCGCCAGCAAGCAGGGTGTCCACCAAAGCCTGCCGCGGGATTGCATCCAGTTGCTCGACCGTTGGAACATCAAAGGCTTCACACGGTTCATCTTTGTCCAACGCAATGACAATCTGCCGAATGATCCGCCGTGGGCCGAAAACAATACGCTTCACCCGACCGCCCCCGGGAGAAAGAAAACGAATGCGGGTATTGCGTTTGTCCTCGAATAGGGGGGTGCCGATGGACACCGAATCGCCCTCTTCCACCAGCAGCCTGGGTTTGACAAAAGGGATCTGTTCGGGAACCATGCCCACATGGTCCGGCGTATTCAGGCGGTGCAGGTGCCGTTCGGGGGCTCCTGCTATCCGGATCGAAAACCCCTTTTTCAGATGTATGGCATTCATCGGATAACCTTGGTTGTGGCACACAGGGTGCAAATTTGATGCTTTCGCAAAAAGTCCGATATCTGCGTTACGCTTCATCCCTCGTCACTGCGGAGTACCCATAAGTACGCATCATTCCTCGGGATTCGCAAGCCTTGATCTCGGCGCTTTTTACAAAACCATCTGAAATGGGACTTTTTAACCGGTTCATCAAATTTAACAGTTTGGACAAATCGTCCGGTTGAACCGGCAATCGGGGTGTCATCGTTTCAGGATCAGAATCCGGACCGCAGTTCTATCCCACCCGGGTCCGCCGACCGCAGCCATTCGTTCGCATATAGACGTCAGCAACATTCATACCATAGAGACATGATGCCCGGTGCAGATGTGCACCTTTCGACGTTCTTCGGCCTTGTCTGACAAGGTTTTAAACGCTTATTTTGACATGTCTTAAACGGATCTGCAAGCCATGAATCATTCCCACCCTCAATCGGAACGTGCAGCAATTAGCGGTGATCACGCTGCAACGGGGGACGGCGACCCTTGACATATGCTCGATTTCATCTTAGGAAAAGATCAGACCTTTTTCCGGAGATCATGGGCGTGGAAATCGACAAAAAAACGAGGATGACTCGACAGCGACGAGTCATCCTGGAAGAGATCCGCAGGTATAACAACCATCCAGCCGCCGATGAAATTTACGAGCGGGTCCGAAAACGGCTGCCCCGGATCAGTTTGGGCACGGTTTATCGGAACCTCGATGTGCTGTGCGAATTGGGAGAGATCCAACGTCTGGAGCTCTCCGGCGCCATGAAACGATTCGACGGCATTCCCAAAAAACACTACCATATCCGCTGCGTATGCTGTGGTCGCGTTGACGATGCGCCCATCGCACCGCTCAACGAACTGGAAGATGATCTCTACGGCACTACCGTATTTGAGATCATTGGCCACAATCTGGAATTCACCGGACTGTGCCCCCAGTGCTCTGGGCAACAGAATCAGCAGCAAGCAGCCAGCTAGGCCGGATCCGAAACGCACAATATCCTCTTTATTCCAGATGGTTGTTTTATGATACAGACCTGTTTCACACAAAGCATGAGACAATACGGGTATATGGTGCCGACGACGCCGTCAACCGAAATGCCCTCAATACCCGCAGACCACACCGGAGAAGAGAACGCTCATGGGCGATGTCCGCACCTAACGATCGGCATCTCCTCCTGGCATGCAATTTGAATCCTATAGAGAGGATATCCGGCCCGACACTCCGTAACAATTGATCTTTCACCACAGACCATAAAAGAGGTGGCCCATGGAAGCGTGCAAACCAGTTCTCAACACAGGATTAAGGGGCGTAACCATCGCCAGTACGAAAATCAGCGATGTTAAGGGTGCCGAAGGAAAACTGGTCTACCGGGGATACCGGGTCAAGGACCTAGCCGGTAAGATCTCATTCGAGGAAGTGGTTTACCTGCTGCTGTTCGAACAGCTGCCCGACAAGGAGGCACTTGCGAACTTCAAACAGCAGATCGCCGAACAGCGAGCGGTGCCCGAAGAAATTCTCACCGCCATGAAAGCCATGCCCAAAGACTCACTGCCCATGGATGTGCTCCAAGCCACCGTCCCCATGATGGCCAACTATGACCCTGACCTTCGCAAGACAGACATCAACAGCGCCACCCGTATGGCCGTTCGCCTGACTGCTCGGTTCGCCACTATCGTGGCGGCCTGGGACCGAATTCGCAACGGCAAGGACCCTGTCGCCCCTGAGCCCAGGCTGAGCCAGGCAGCCAACTTTCTGTACATGCTCAACGATGAGCTGCCCGATGACGAACTGGCCGGTTTTATGGACACCGGGCTGGTGCTCCACGCCGAGCACTCCTTCAATGCCTCCACCTTTGCCGCTCGGGAAGTGGCCTCAACCAAAGCCCATCTTTACGCGGCAGTGGCCGCCGCCGTCGGCTCTCTCTCCGGCCCCCTTCACGGCGGGGCCAACACGCGGGTGATGCAGATGCTGCTGGAGATCGGCGAGGTGGGCAAGGTCGACGATTATGTCACCAACATCCTCGACACCGGCGGTGTAATCATGGGGCTGGGCCATGCCGTCTATCAGGTGGATGACCCCCGGGCGCGAATCCTCGAACCCATGTCCCTGTCCCTTGGAAAGCGGGCAGGAGATACCCGATGGTACGATCTGTCCAAAGCCCTGGAGGTCAAGGGCAAGGCCGCCTTTAAAAAGAAAAAAGGAAAGGACATTTTTGTCAACGTCGATTTCTACAGTGCCTCTCTATACTACTACATGGGCATCGCCGTGGATCTGTTTTCGCCCATCTTCGCCATCTCCCGTATCGCCGGATGGTCGGCGCATGTAATCGAAGAGCAGTTCGGCGGGGCCGCGGCAAAGCCAACCCTGTACCGGCCGGAATCCGACTATGTCGGCGACTACTGCGGACCCGACGAATGCCAGTTCGTTCCCATGGATGAGCGATAACATCCCCTGCTCAATCAACCCCAAAATGAGGCTCGACACAGAAGATGAAAAAATGGAAATGCTTGGTCTGCGGCTACATTCACACCGGCGATGAACCCCCAGAGAAATGCCCGGTCTGCGGGGCCCCCAAAAGCCAGTTCGTCGAAGTCACCGAACCGGCGGCGCCGGCGCCGCCCGCAGCTACCGAACCCCCACCGAAAACGGATTCACCTGAAATATCCGCACCGATGGCAGCGGCCAAAACATCAGCGCCCGAGCCGGTTTCGCCATTTCAGGATTCGCGCTACCGCCAGCTGTTCGAAATGATGACCCGATACCACGGGCACCCCATTTCGGTCCATATACCCAATGGCCTGCTGCCCGTTACCATCCTTTTCATTTTCCTTTCGGCCCTGTTCAGCATCCAAGGGATGACCACTGCGGCCACTTACAACCTGGGTGCGGTAGCCCTGTCCATGCCGATCGTCCTGTTTTTCGGATGGGTGGACTGGCAGAACCGCTTCAACGGTGCCATCACCAATGTTTTTATCGTGAAGATCGCCTGCGGCATCATCGTCACCGTCACCGCCTGGTTTCTTTTCATCTGGCTGTTGGTTAACCCGGCGGTGGTCACCACCCCCCAACCCTCCCGGGTTGCCTTTTTCATGATCAACCTTATTATGCTGGGAGCGGCCAGCATCGCCGGATGGTACGGCGGAAAGCTGGTATTTGGAGACTGATAAGGAGACCCAAGCAATGAATCAGGCACACGATATTGACGAAGCACAGATGCAGCAAGTCCAGTTGGAGCTGACCCGCATTCTCAGCGGCCTTAAACATGAAATACCCGTTTTCCTGTTCACACAGGTGGGGAAAAACGACGTCTTCAACGATGCCGCCCGGCAGGCCCTGCGTTTTTTCAGACAATTGACCGACAAGATCGTTCTCCGGGAATTCGACCTGACCCATGAGAAGGCCAAACAGATGGGCATCGACCACTCGCCCACCCTGGTCTTCGACCCGGACCGCTACAACGTCCGCTGGCTGGGCGCGCCGTTGGGCGAGGAGGGTCGCATCTTCCTGGAAGTTCTGCTGCGCATCGGCACCGGCAAGAGCGACCTGAACGAGGCGGCCATGGCCGTGCTGAAAAAGATCGATCAGCCCCGCCAAGTGAAAGTCTTCGTCAGCGCATCGTGCCCCTACTGTCCCCAGCAGGCATTGAATGCCCTCAAGGCAGCCGTGGCGCGGCCGGAGATGGTATCCCTGGAAATCATCGACATTCAGGCCAACGCCGAACTGGCCGACCAGTACGGTGCCCACTCGGTACCCCAGACCTTTGCCAACGATGTACTCACCGCCCTGGGCGCTCAGACCGAAGAGCTGTTTATGGCCTCCCTGGACAAGATGGCGCAACAAACCATCTTCATCCCCGAAAGCGACGCGGAGGAGGTGGAATGCCAGTTGGTGATCATCGGCGGCGGCCCGGCCGGCCTGACTGCAGGTATCTATGCGGCCCGCAGCGGCCTTAAATCCGTGGTGGTGGAAAAAGGTGTGCTGGGCGGACAGGTGGCCCTAACCCCGGTGGTGGAAAACTATCCCGGCATGAAGGAGGTGGGCGGCAAGACCCTGGTGGACATCATGGTCACCCACGCCCTGGAATACGTGCAGATCTTTCCCGGTGAAGAGGTGGTGGACATCATCCCCGGCGAACCGCACATTGTCCAGACCTCCCGCAGAAAGTTCAAAACCCAGACGGTGCTCTTCTCCACAGGCGCCTCACACCGGCACCTGGGCGTTCCGGGAGAGGAACGCTTCTCCGGACGTGGGGTCAGCTACTGCGCCACCTGTGACGGACCGCTGTTCAAGGGCAAACGGGTCTTCATGGTGGGCGGCGGCAACAGTGCCGCGACTGAAGCCCTTCACCTGAAGAATATGGGCGTGGACGTCCTTCTGGTCCACCGCCGGGATCGTCTGAAGGCCCAGGAAGTGCTGGTTCAAAAGTTGATCGACAGCAACATTCCCATCCTCTTCAACACCGAAGTCAAGGAGATCCGGGGCGAGAATCGGGTCACGGAAGTGGTGCTGCTGGACAATGCCACCGGTGAGACGACCACAAAACCGGCCGACGGCGTTTTTATGGCCATCGGATACGATCCGGCCGTTGACCTGGCCAAGAAGGTGGGCCTGGAACTCACCGAGGAGGGCTACATCAAACACAAGGAATTTCGCACAAATATCCCGGGCATATACGTGGCCGGGGATGTGGCCGGCGGCTTCAAACAGATTGTCACCGCGGCCGGCTACGGCTCCGAAGCGGCTCTGGCCATTTTCGAAGATATCATCAATCCCTACTGGAAAAAATAATGGCCGGGTGTTCGCAAACCGGGATCCCGCACCCGCCCAAAACGGCGGGATACAGCCGGGTGACCATGTGCCACATGATGCTGCCCCAGGACACCAATCCGGCAGGCATCGTCCACGGCGGCGTGGTCATGAAACACATCGATGACGCCGCCGGGGTGGTGGCCCTGCGGCATACCCGCTGCAATGTGGTCACCGCTTCCATCGATCGCCTGGACTTTCACAACCCGGCCTTCATCGGCAATCTGCTCAGCCTCAAAGCCAGCTTGAACCTGGTGGGCACCAGCTCCATGGAGGTTGGGGTACGGGTGGAGACCGAAGACCTGAAAACCGGAGAAATCCGGCATACCGCATCGGCCTATCTAACCTTTGTGGCCCTGGACGACACGTTTCGCCCCCGGCCGGTTCCCCCACTGATCCTGGAAACTGATGAAGATCGGCGCCGCAACCGCCAGGCCCAGGCCCGGCGCCGGGTTCGCCTGGCTGAAAAAAGCCGTGAGACCTCCTGCCGGACAGACCCGGAAGCCTGTCAGACACCCCCTGATTGATCATCGACAGAAGCCGCTCAGACAGATCGAACGTCGTGCAATATCGGTTCAACGAAACAGACCTGCTATCGGCGATATCCCGGAAATGGGAAATGGACTTCGTGCGATTGCGCGCGGATCTTTCCCTCGCCGGCAGCCCGGAACGCACCGCATGGCGAAGCGTGGTGGAGACCAACGACGGACGGCTGTTTGTATTGGAACGAATTCCCTCGAAATTATACGGTGGCAAGCGTCGTATAGCCGCCATTCTCCAACAGCTGTCTGACCGGGGCATGCAGCAGATTGTCGCTTATCTGCCGGATGCCGGCGGCGAATTCATCCACTTGATCAACCACGGTTTGTGGCAGTTGTACCCTTACGTGGGCGGTGTCGTTCTGGACCGGCCCGCCTATGCCATGGACGGCTGGCGTGGCGATGCGGTTGCGGATTTTCTCATCCAATTTATCGCCACCAGCAGACAATCCCCATTGGATTTGGAACCATCGTCGTTTTCCATCGCCGCCTACACCCTGGACCTGTTTTCAACGCTGTCCTCCCGAAACCCGCAAATTGCCGATCGCTATCGGCCGTTTATGGCGCATTTGAAAAAACGCCTTTTCCCTGTTGCTGAGGGGCTTCCCAT
Source organism: Desulfosarcina sp. (assembly GCA_030145105.1). GTDB lineage: Bacteria > Desulfobacterota > Desulfobacteria > Desulfobacterales > Desulfosarcinaceae > Desulfosarcina. The sequence goes on along the minus strand of JAQYWF010000067.1, from coordinate 2,506 downwards.
GGGTTTTTGCCACGGAGACGTGCCCCCCATCAACATTATATGGGGAAGCCAGTCCATTCATGCAGTCATCGACTGGGAGTTCTGCGGTATCAAACCTGAGATTTATGATCTGGCCAACCTGCTGGGGTGTTTGGGAATGGAAGATCCGCAGAGCCTGGGCGGTCCTTTTGTGCACCGTCTGGTCAGCCAGCTGAGACGATCGGGCCTCTTTTCCGACGGGAGTTGGGCCGCCCTGCCGGACCTGATACTGGCCATCCGCTTTGCCTGGCTCAGCGAATGGATGCGTAAAAATGACCAGCCGATGATCCGCCTGGAGGCCGAGTATATGTCGCTTCTTTCGGAATATCGGCAGAATCTGAAAGCTATACTGTTTCGGGGAGCCTGACCACCATCACCGGGATGGTGCTTCTTCTCACTACCCGACGGGCCGTTCCGCCCATGAGTGCGTCCTTGAACATGCCGAAACCCCGGGTGCCCATGATGATAAGGTCCGCGTCGTTTAGATCGGCCTGATGAAGAATCTCGTCGGTGGCGATGCCCTCCTTGACGATGATCTTGTCCACCTGAAAGGTGCAGGCATCCACTTCGTTGCTGATTTCATCACAGAAGTTGCTCAGCCGGCCCTTGATGGTGGAGATGAAGTCGGCCTGTTTTTCCTCCTGGAGCTTTTTCCATTTCTCTTCACCCACATATCCATGAATCTGCAGAAAGGTTTCCGCGGTGAGTTTTTCAATGACGTGGAGAATGGTGATGCGCGCACTGTACTGCTGGCCTAAACTGGCAGCGTAATTGTAAGCGTAGCGTGCATTTTCAGACAGATCGGTGGCATAGAGAATATTTTTTATTTGAGGCAGCATAGTCACTCCTGTGCAGGTGTCATCGCCGGCCCACCGGCGGGTTCGAAGATTCCCCGCCGCAAGCGGCGAAGAATGCGCTCGCTATCGCGGTTCAAGTCATACGGTTTCGATGCGTACTTTACCCCAGGGCCACATCCAGGATCATCATGGTGGTAAAGCCCAGTACGGTGCCAATGCTGGCGATGTCTCCATTATTGCCCCGCTGGGATTCGGGAATCACCTCTTCGATCACCACAAAAATCATGGCCCCGGCGGCAAAGGCCAGGGCATAGGGAAGGATCGGGTAGAAAAACATGACCGCCGCCGCCCCCAGCACGCCGGCCACCGGTTCCACCATGCCGGACAACTGACCGTACCAAAGGGCCTTGCGCCGAGACATGCCTTCTCGTCTCAGCGGAAGCGACACCGCCATGCCTTCGGGAAAATTCTGTAGACCGATGCCGATGGCCAGGGCCACGGCGGCCCCCACAGTGGCGAATCCCATTCCGGACGCTGCGGCTCCGAAAGCCACGCCGACCGCCAGCCCCTCCGGGATGTTGTGCAACGTGATGGCCGTCACCAGCAGCGTCGAACGCTGCCAGGAGGTCTTGGGCCCCTCGGCTTCACTGACGGGAAGTCCCAGATGCAGGTGAGGCAGCACCATGTCCACCAGGCGCATGAACAGGGCGCCGCCCAGAAAACCGACTGCTGCCGGCAGCCAGGGAATCATGCCGGCCTCCTCCGCCATCTCGATGGCCGGGGCCAGCAGGGACCAGTAACTGGCGGCAATCATCACACCGCCGGCAAACCCTAAGGAGGTGTCCATCAGCAGCGGGCTGACCCGCTTGGTGAACACGACGATAGCGGCACCCAGGGACGTCACGCCCCAGGTGAACAAGGTGGCCAGCAGGGCCTGGGTAATAGGGTTAAACTGAGAAATATAGTCAATCATCTCACTCCTCCGAAACGCGGGCGAACCGTCTGGCAAGCACCCACCTGTGCATGACTGAGGCCACACGCATCCAATTCAAAGCAACGCGTTCTTGGCATCAATCTCCCAACTGGGCCATGTGATCGTCGTATAGGGTTTCAAACGTCTGTTTATGCTTGGCCTCTTCCTGGGCCAACATTTTGAAAAGCCTGATGCAGTCCACATCGTCAGTTTTGGTGGCCAGCGCGTTGTAAAGCCGCAGGGCCTTTTCCTCGCGCTTCATGGCCAGCCGGAGAATTTCGGCGAAGTCCATGCCCGGTTCGTACTTCATGTCCACGATGTAGTCACTGCGCTTGATATCCGGAATCCACACGTAATCGTATTCCACCACGGATCGATTGCCCTTCTTGAACTCCTCTAAAAGAACCTGGTGCTTTCTCTCCTCTTCAACGAATTCGGCAAGCGTCTGTTTGGATGCCGGAAAGGTTTCCCTGTCGACCAGTTTCTGGTAAAAACTGACCGCCTGTATTTCCCTTTCAATGGCAAAATCGAGGATCTCTTCGAAGGAATTGAAATTCATGCTACCCCCTTGATACGGAAAATGGTAATCGATGAAACGGAATTTAAGAAACGGCCAATATCTTTCACTTGTGCAACAGCCGGTTCGCAATTAAACCTGCGGATACGCAAGAACATACTAAAAAAGCAACTAACATGCCATTGGTTTTTTTGATAACGG
>JAQYWF010000162.1 GCA_030145105.1 Desulfosarcina sp. | reverse complement strand
GTCAGGGCCGGATACCTGGATCTGGCCCGCCGGGAACCTCGACGGTTCCACATTATTGATGCCGCCGCAGATGAGCGAGCAGTGCGTGCGCAGATTGAAAGCACGCTCGAGACTCATTTTAAGCGTCGACCATCGACCAACGAATGATGAAGTCACTTCGCTCCGGCTGTTTATAAAGTTGGCAGAATACCTTATTCAAAATTCAACGTTGGACGTTCGATGTTCATAGCTGTTTCGCCTTATGGTGACGGCCTTTATAGATGGAACCCTTTGTCATGACCCACAGCATCCTGAATCATATCGGCAACACCCCGCTGGTGGCCTCAATCACCGTTTTCCCCGGTGTCAGTTCACCCGAGCGTTCCCCCTCCTCGATCATGGACAAGGCGGGGCGGTCCTTGATGGAGCCGCCGGGGTTGAGGTACTCCAGCTTGGCAAGTATGCGGACATGCGGGTTGGGATTCAGACGCCGGATCTCCACCAGTGGGGTGTTGCCGATATGATTCAGGATGTTGTGGGTCATGGCAAGGGGTTCCATCACTTTAATAAACAGCCGGAGCGAAGCAACTTCATCATTCGATGGTCGATGGTCGACGCTTAAAATAAGCCTCGAGCGTGCTTTCAATCTGCGCACGCACCACTCGCATATCGGCGGTGGCATCGATGATGGCAAACCGCCGAGGCTCGCGGCGTGCAAGATCCAGGTATCCGGCCCTGACGCGCTGGTGGAAAAGCAGTTTCTCCTTTTCGAAGCGGGACTCCATCTCATGGGCCGTATCGGAATCAATCCGTCGCCAGGCACGGGCCAGTCCAGCTTCGGGGTCCAGATCGAGCAGCAGGGTCAGATCGGGCGTCAAGCCTTCGCAGGCCAGCTGGTGCAGTTGGCGAATCATGTCTTTGTCCAACCCCCGGGCATAGCCCTGGTAGACCAGGGTGGCATCGAAATAGCGATCGCACACCACCACCTTGCCCGCTGCCAGCGCCGGACGCACGACCGTTTCCAGATGCTGGACCCGGTCCGCCACGTAAAGCAGCAGTTCGGCCGTAGGCGTCAAATCACTGTTGTCCGGGTGGAGCAGGACGGAACGAATTTGACCGCCGATGGGCGTACCACCGGGTTCACGGGTGGTCAGACAGTCGCGGCCGGCCGCCGTCAGCCATTGGGCCATGGTTTTGATCTGGGTGGTTTTCCCCGAGCCTTCGATGCCTTCTAGTGTAATGAACATGAATAAACGCTTGTTTCTTTAGGCACTCAATTGACGAACGTTGTTATCTGGGCAATATATTCTCAAAGTATTAAGTTTTAGGTGTTAAGTATATGTATGCTAACGATTCCAATCCTTCCCTTAACACTTAAAACGTGACACTCCGTTTGCCCGCCATTGTCAATTACAGGCGATACCGTCCCGGATATAAACTCATCCCGCATCCGAACTGCCCGGTCCTTTATAAAAATGGCGCTCCAGGAGCCTATGATAAGGCGTCCAGGAGCCGTCTGAGGAATCCTTGCCCACATATTCGCGGATGCTATTGACCCGGGAATCCATCTCGTCGATATAGTTGAGCAGAACCGCCTCGATAGTTTTAGGCGGCTCGGGAGAGCCGAACGCCCGTTCGCCGTGGTGGCTGACGATCATGTGCTTGAGCAGGTGGGCCTGGACCTCCGGAAACTCCGGCACCTGCTTTAGTTTTTCATCCAGCATGGACAGGCCGATGATGATGTGGCTGAGCAGCCGGCCTTCATCGGTATAGTCGATACGGCGGGTATATTCCAATTCCCGGATTTTACCCACGTCGTGGAGGATCACCCCGGCCAGCAGCATATCGCGGTCCACGCCGCTGTAATGTCCGGCGATGAGTTCCGACAGAATGGCCATGGAGAGCGTGTGTTCCAAAAGGCCGCCGATATAAGCGTGGTGCATGAGCTTGGCCGCCGGCGCCCGGACGTAGGCGGCCACAAACGCGGGATCGCCCCAGAAGGCATCAAACAGGTCCTTCAAGTGCGGCGTCTGCATCCGGGCGGTCATCTCCTTGAGCCGGTCAAGCATCTTGGCCACGTCACGGGTGGTGGCCGCCAGAAAGTCCCCGGCATCCACCTGGTCCGCCGGCACCCGGGCCATGTCCTTGACCACCAGCTGAAGATTGCCCCGGTACTCGCCCACCTGCGCCCGAACATGCACGAAATCACCTTCCGAGACAGCTGCCGCGATGCGCTCGACCTGATCCCACACCACCCCTTTCACCTGGCCGGTGCGATCCGACAGGGTCACGTTCAAAAACGGGTTTCCGTCTTTCTTATGGGCCATGGCGCGCTGGGCTAGCAGAAACACCTCGTCAATGGCGCTGCCTGCGACAAGTTCAGAAACAAAATGTTTGGTCATCGATGTCACCTCAACTCGGAAAAACCGGTGCTGTTGGAAAGGCACCGGCCGTAAACAACAAATTGCAAGCACCAAATTCCAAAAAAATCGCAATTTACAATATCCAAATATCCAATAATATCAAAATGTTTGGAATTTCTAAGTTTAGGCATTGTTTTTTGGCTTTTGGCTATTGTAATTTGTTTGTTATTTGTTTTTTGATTTTTAACTTTAAATTTATAATTTAAAAAACAATAAGTTAGGTATTAATGGGGCATACTGATATTCCACTGGGCCAGTTCCCGCAGGGTGTCGTAATCGGTCATGTCGCATTTAATGGGAGTAATGGAAATATACCGGTCATTTAGGACAGCCCCGTCAACATCCGATTGGTCATAGGCCTCCTGTCCGTCACACCCTTGCCAGTAGTAGATCCGGTCCCGCGGATCCCGTCTCTTTTCAAAGTGCTGAGCAAAAATCCCGCTTCCCTGACGGCTCCAGCGAACCCCGAGGATCTCGTCCATCGGCAGATCGGGAAAATTGACATTGAGGAAGGTCCCCCGGGGCAACCCCCGCCCCGTTAGCTGCATGGAAAGCGATTCGGCAAACCGGGCGGCGGCATCGACATGCCGGTCGCCGGGGGCGATGATGGATACGGCCATGGCGGGGATGCCGGCCATGGCGGCCTCTTTGGCTGCGGCAACGGTTCCCGAATAGTTGACATTGATGCCCACGTTGGCGCCCGGGTTGATACCGGAGACAACCAACTCGGGAGGGGTGTCCAACAGCTCGGCCAGTCCCAGTTTCACGCAGTCCGCCGGGGTACCGTTGACGGCGAAGCCGCGCAGGCTGCCGTTGACCCGGGTATTTTGGAAACGGATGGGCTGGTGCAGGGTAATCCCGTGGCCCACAGCGCTGCGTTCACGATCCGGTGCCACTACGGTCACCTGGTGCCGGGTCGCAAAAGCCTGGTGCAAGGCCCATAATCCCGGTGCGTGGATGCCGTCGTCATTGGTCAACAGTACGCGCATGAACACTCTTTCTTTTTAGAAACATTGCCGCACAACCCGGCCTTGCCCCGGTCGGCAGCCGACGTTTAAAACTGTTGTTGCAATTTCGAGCAAGATAGCTTTATATTGAATTTTTCATTTATGTGCAAGTGGTTATCCTGCATCCGCCCTCGCAGGATCCATGCTGAGACCGCCCTTTTCCCCATAACGCCGATGCCTTTATTCTGCTGATGCGACTGCTCATATTCAGACCGTCATCTCTTGTCGCAGACCATCCGGTAGCGATAATGATCATCCTTTTCTGGACGTATGGGTTCCTGACGCCCTGGACCTCGTGTGCCCTTGCACAGTCGATCACCGATCGTCTCAGCGGCAGCCCGAAGGTACCCTGGCAGATCAGTGCTGACACGGTGGACTATGATGCCGCGTCCACCACCTATCATGCCAGGGGCAATGTGATCATCGAAAAGCAGGCTGCACGCCTGGTGGCTGATTCCGTTTCCTTCAATCACAAAGCCATGACTGCCATTGCAGACGGCCACGTGGTGATGACCGTGGGCGGCGATGTGCTTACGGGAGCGCGCGTGGAACTGAACCTGGATCAGGAAACCGGTGTGGTGCACGACGGCACGGTTTTCCTGAAGGAGAATCATTTTTACATCCACGGCGACCGCATCGAAAAAACCGGCAAGGATACTTATCGGACGGAAAAGGGATCCATTACCAGCTGCGACGGCGACCGGCCGGACTGGGTCATCACCGGTCGAACGCTCAATGTGACCATCGATGGATACGGCACCGCCACCCATGCCGTATTCCGGGCCAGGGATGTGCCGGTCCTGTACACACCCTACATCCTGTTTCCGGCCAAGACCAGGCGCCAAACGGGACTGCTGTTTCCGGAGGCGGGTGTTTCAAGTCGCTGGGGGTTTAACTGGGACCAACCGCTTTTCTGGGCTATCAACGACAGCACGGATGCCACCCTGTATACTCACTATATGCAGGAAAGGGGCACCAAGATCGGCCTGGAATACCGCTATGCCCTGGCCAACGATTCATATGGCGTCATCAAGGCGGACGGCCTGCAGGACCGACAGATCGACGATGGCACCCCCGAAGCCACCCAAAAATGGGGCTACGCCGGCGATGCCTGGGATCGACCCAACACGGACCGCTACTGGCTGCGGGCCAAAGTGGATCAGGAACTGCCCTGGGATGCCAAGGCGAGACTGGATCTGGACATCGTCAGCGATCAGGACTACCTCACCGAATTCAGAGACGGACGCAGCGGGTATAATGAAACCCGGAATTATTTCTTGGCAGCCTTCGGCAGGGATCTGGACACCTACGATGAAAACACGCGGACCAATCAACTGAACGTCAACCGGACCTGGTCTCGCTATTCCCTCAACGGCGACCTGATTTGGAATGACAACGTGACCAACCGACGCTGGGAAGAATCCGACGATACCCTTCAACAACTCCCGGTGATCCAATTTAACAGTGTCAAACAGCAGGCTTTCGGTACCGGCGTCTTCTGGGACCTGGATTCCGAGTATACTTATTTCTATCGGGAGGACGGCGAGCGGGGACATCGGTCCGACATTTATCCCCGGGCCTATCTGCCACTCAGGTGGAAAAACTTCCTGTCGGTGGAACCGTCCGCCGGCTGGCGCCAGACTGCCTGGGTGATGGACCGCCGGGAAGACGAGACCCTGGACCGTTCCACCTATCGCCAGATCATCGATGCCCGTCTGGATCTTTCTACGGAGCTTTCAAAGGTCATGGGGTCTCCCGTGGCAGCCGTGGACCGGATCCGCCACAGTGCCAGGCCTCAGGTGATTTACGAATACATCCCAGACCAGGACCAATCGGACCTGCCTTATTTTACCGCTCTGGACCGCATCGGTGAGAAAAACCTGGTGACCTACTCCCTCACCAACACCTTAACGGCAAGAACGACCAAAACGTTCCGATCCACCACGAAAGCCCGCGATAGCTTGGTCTCGGAGGGTGGATCAGGGCTGACGAACCCGATGCAGGGGGGCACGCCAATGCCGACATCTTTCAACTACCATCGCTTTTGCCGCTTCTATCTGGAGCAAAGCTATGACATCGCCGCGGCCAGGGATGATCAGCCCGAACCCTTTTCAGACATCTACGGAGAGCTGGAATTCAATTTCGGGCGCTATGTGGCGGTCGATTCCAACGCCAGATACAACCCCTACGACAACAATATTTCATCCCACAATATAGGCGCCGCCATCGCCGACCATCGGGGAGACCGGCTGTGGATTGAGCACAGTTATCAGAAAGACGCATTTGAATCCATCCGCGGCACCCTTTCGGTCAAACTGACCGATCGCCTCACCGCCAGGGGTGAATACGAGCGAAATCTGCTGGCGAAAAAGGACCTGCTCAAGGGGGCCGGGTTTCTCTATACCGCTCAATGCTGGTCCGTCGATTTTTTCTATGCCAGGGAAGGCGAGGACAATAAATTTCTATTTTCAATCAATCTGATGGGCATCGGTGGATTCGGAGAATAATGAGGTGCGAATGCCATTTGCCTTTTGGCAATAGGGATGATACACGATTCCCCTCCCGCTATCCTTCGCGGATAAACTGGCGGGACGTTACCGATCAGATGAACTAATATTATAACCAACGGAACCACGCCCCATGGCTGGAGATAAACTGACGCGCGCCTGGTATGCGCTTCACACGAAAAGCCGTTTCGAGAATGTGGTCAACGACGGCCTGGCTAACAAGACACTGGATGTCTTCCTGCCGAAAATCACCGTAAAAAGTCGGCGGCGGGATCGGCACAAGTTGATCCGCGTGCCTCTTTTCCCCGGTTATCTCTTTGTCAGGACCGATCTGAATCCGTATGAACACATCGAAATATTAAAGACCACCGGGGCGGTGCAGCTTATTGGCAGCACCCGGGGACCGGTACCGATTGCCGATGCAACGATCGATTCACTCAAGATCATGGTCTCTACGGAAGGAGAAGTGATCACCGGAACCCGGTTTAAAAAAGGTGATCAGGTGATGGTGGTCAACGGGCCCTTTTCCGGTGTTACCGGTATTTTTTCGAGCTACCGCGGTGACGGTCGTGTCATCGTCAACATCGAGGCCCTGGGCCAGTTCGCCGCTGTCAACGTCGATGCCGCAGATGTGGAGAAGCTACCGGACATATTATCATAACTACTTGACTTTCTATTAAGTTCTATTTTATAGAGTCACTTTCAATCCCGTATACACTATCGATCGCTGAAGGAGGGTACATGAACAAACTGGAACTCATCTCCGCTTTAAAGACCAAGGCCGACATATCAAAATCCGAAGCGGCAAAAGTGGTCCAGATCTTTTTTGACAGCATGGCTGACGCCATGGCTGATGGAGAACGAGTTGAAATTCGCGGGCTGTGCAGCTTCTTCGTGAAAGAGTATAAAAGCTATACGGGAAGAAACCCTAAAACCGGCGAAAAAGTCACCATCAAACCCAAAAAGCTCCCTTTTTTCAAAGCCGGAAAAGAGCTCAAGGAACGGGTGGATCGATAGACGGCATGCCAACCCAGCGTCTGACGGCCGGGATCCTCGTCAACGAGTCCGGGCCGAACAAGGTGCCGACCCGATTGACCCCTCCCCGCGGCAAGCCGCGGGGAAGGGTCTGCCTGAAACGGCAGTGCTGCGCAGCACCGTAAGGATGAAAGTCTATTTTCAGTTCGCTCGCTAACCCCGCCGCAAGCGGCGAGGAATGCGCTCGCTATCGCGGTTCAACCTCCCGGGATCCAAAGAAAATGACGACGGCAACCGTATTTAACGCCATCGTTGGCCAACAGCACGCCACCCGGTTGCTCAAGACGTTTATCCGCAACGGGACACTGCCACATGCGCTGCTCTTTACCGGTGATGAGGGGGTAGGAAAAAAAATAACGGCCACGGCCTTTGCCATGGCCTGCAACTGCCTGAAGTTAAAATCGGCGATTCTCCACCACCGCGCTCATCTGGAAGCCATTGATGCCTGCGGTGATTGCGGCCCCTGCAGAAAGATTGCCGGGAACCACCATCCAGATATCATCCGCGTCGCCCCCCTGTCGTCGGTTATCAGAATCGCCCAGATCAGGACGCTGCTTCAGGTCCTGACGCTGAAGCCCAATGAGGCGGACCGACGGGTGGTCATCCTGTCCGATGCGCAGGCCATGAATCCGGAAGCGGGCAATGCACTGCTGAAGGTTCTGGAAGAGCCCCCGGATCGAACCTTACTGGTGCTGACGGCACGCCAGACATCCGACCTTTTGCCCACGATCGTCTCACGATGCCAGCACATCCGGTTTTCCCCCCTTCGCGCGGCAGACATCAAACAGCTGCTGACTGCGGCTGGAGGCATCGAACCGGAATCCATAGCGGCGGTTGCCGCCCTTTGCGGCGGCAGTTACACCCGTGCTGTAAAATTGATCGACAGCCGATGGCTCAACCGCCGGGACTGGATCATCCAGGCCATGGGAAGCCAAATGGCCGACCACGGGGAATTTGGAATTCGGGCATGGCTGGCATGGTCTGAGATCTTGGCTAAAAAAAAGGATCTTATTGAAGAATCGCTGGAAATCATTACAATGTGGCTGCGGGACATACTGGTCTTCAGGACCGACCCCCAACGGGTATTGAATCAGGATCGACTGGAGGCACTTTCAACGGCTGCCGAACAGGTCAGCCAGGCACAGGTGCTCCAACAGATCGATGCGGTGAATCGTGCGTTGACAGCGCTACGATCCAATACGAACGCAAGATTGACACTGGACGCCATGGCCCTGCAAATGGCAGGCGCCTGCCGCAAATAAAAGAGACACCATGAAAAAAAAAGTGGGAATCCGGTTCAAAACCGGTGGTAAGATTTATGACTTCAATTGCGGGGCCTTTGTCCTCAACGTGGGCGACCAGGTAATCGTGGAATCGGAAAAAGGTCTGGGCTTAGGGACAGTGGAGACACCGCCCGAGCTGGTAAACGAGACTGGCAAAACCGGCAAGCCGTTGAAAAATGTATTTCGCAAAGCCAATGAAAAGGACTTGAGTCAGGTCCAACAAAACATGGCTTTAGAGCGCGAAGCACACGCTTTCTGCATGAAAAGTATCAAGAAACTTGGGCTGAAGATGAACCTGTTTTCTGTAGAGAGCACCTTCGACGCCAGCCGACTCACCTTCTTTTTCACGGCCGATGCGCGGGTGGATTTCAGGCAGCTGGTCAAAATTCTGGTCCATCAGTTCAAGGTCCGCATCGAAATGCGGCAGGTGGGCATTCGTAACCAGGCCAAGATGTGCGGCGGCCTTGGACGCTGTGGCAGAGCCTTCTGCTGCTCATCTTTCATGGAAAAGTTCGAGCCGGTATCCATCCGCATGGCCAAGCAGCAGGGGCTCTCCCTGAACCCAACCAAAATTTCGGGTCAATGCGGCAGACTCATGTGCTGCCTGACTTTTGAAAATGAGACATACCGAAAACTGAAACAGGGCTTCCCCAAAATTGGGAAAGTCGTGACCACCAAGAACGGCCCGGGAAAAGTAACCCGCCACAACGTCATCTGCAACCGCCTGACGGTGCGGCTGCAAGAAGGCGGTGATGTTGAGATCAGCCTTGATGACATTGTCAACGACAGGAGATAGACCCATGGCCTCGCCGTTTTATATAACCACGCCCATATACTATGTGAACGCCCGACCCCATTTAGGCCATGCCTACACCACCATTGCGGCGGATGTGGCCAGGCGGTTTCACGCCATGTCCAGCGACCAAACCTATTTTCTCACCGGTACGGACGAACATGGTGACAAAATTGTCCGTGCCGCCAAAAAAGAAAAGCGGACCCCGCGGGAATACGTGGATCACATCAGCAGCCTTTTCAGAAAGTTGTGGCCCGAGCTCAACATTTCCAACGATTACTTTATCCGCACCACGGACCCGGCCCATATGGCCATGGTTGAAACCATCCTCCAGCGCATTTACGATGCCGGCGACATCTATTTCAGCGAATACGAGGGGCTTTACTGCTTTGGGTGCGAACGCTTTTACACCGAACGGGAGCTCGTCGACGGCTGTTGCCCGGACCACCAAACACCGCCGGAAACCATCAAGGAATCCAACTATTTTTTCAAGATGAGCCGGTATCAGCAATGGTTGATCGACCACATCAATCAACATCCCGACTTTATCCGTCCCGAACGTTACCGGAACGAAGTGCTGGCATTCATGCGCGAACCACTGGAAGACTTGTGCATCTCGCGGCCGAAATCCCGTATTAAGTGGGGTATCAACCTGCCGTTTGACGCCGACTACGTTACCTATGTGTGGTTCGACGCCCTGCTCAACTATGTATCGGCGCTGGGCTACCCGGATGGCGAATTGTACAAAACCTATTGGCCCGTGGCCCAGCACATCGTGGCCAAGGATATCCTCAAGCCACACGGAATCTACTGGCCAATTATGCTCAAAGCGGCCGGGATACCCGTTTACCAGCACCTGAATGTTCACGGTTACTGGAACGTGGACCAGAGCAAGATGTCCAAAAGCATTGGCAATGTGATTGAACCCCTTGAGATGAAAGACGTGTATGGTCTAGATGCCTTCCGTTTTTTTCTCATGCGGGACATGGCTTTCGGCCTGGATTCCAACTTTAACGAAGAGGCACTGGTTCAACGAATCAACGCCGACCTGGCCAATGACCTGGGCAATCTCTTTTCCCGGGTGCTCTCCATGGCGCATAAGTATTTCGGGGGGGTGGTTCCCGAGCCGGATCCGGATGTGAAAAAGGAAATGGATTTAGGGCTGGAAAGCAATTCCCGGGCAGCCATCCAGGCCTATGCGGCCAGCATGGGTGAGTTTGCTTTTCACAAGGGCCTGTCAGCGGTGTGGGCGTTCATCACCCACATGAACAAGTATGTGGACGTAACCGCCCCGTGGGT
>JAQYWF010000418.1 GCA_030145105.1 Desulfosarcina sp. | reverse complement strand
TGGTCGATGGCCACGGGGTCGGTGGATGCCACGACGCCGATATTTTTCACGATGGGGGCGTCGTTGGCCGGGTAGCAGTCGCAGGCCGGGGAGACATCGGTGATAAAATTGATGAAAAGGGTTTTGTTCTCCTTTCCCTTGAGTACCCCCATGGTATATTCCACCATGTTTTCCAGAAAGACGGGGATGGACCGGCTCCACTGCACTGAAATGGCTTCGTTGGGGCAGATGAGGATACACTCACCACAGCCGATGCAGGCTTCGACGTCGATCTGCGCTTTTTCGTCCGGCATCGAGATGGCGTGCTGGGAGCAATGTTCCAGGCACTCGCCGCAACCGATGCACTGCTCGCCTGATATTTTGGGAGACAGACCGGAGTGCTGGGCCAGCTTGCCTTTGCGGGAAGCACAGCCCATGCCCACGTTCTTGATGGTGCCACCGAAGCCGGACAATTCATGGCCTTTGAAGTGCGCCACGGATACCAAAGCATCCGCTTCCACAATATCCGTACCGATGTAAACCGACTCGAAGCGCTTCTGATCAATCGGAACCCTCGTTTCATTCTTGCCTCGCAGGCCGTCGGCAATAATCAGCGGCGCGCCAACCACGGCGTAGGCGAATCCGTTGGCGATGGCGGTGGTTAAGTGATGGGGTGCGTCGCTTCGGGTTCCTGCATAGAGCGTATTGGCATCGGTGAGAAAAGGAATCGCGCCGGCCTGCTTGACCATTTCGACCACTTTTCGGATGTACACCGGACGTATGAACGCCGCATTGCCCATCTCTCCGAAATGGATTTTCACCGCCGTCAGATCCCGCTTTTCGAGAACTGCCGATATGCCGGCATTTTCCATGAGCCGCCCGATTTTAGCGAGAAAATTCTCTTTGATCGTGGCCCGCATATCGATGAAATAGACCTCGCTGGTCATGGCATCCTCCATGGTTTACGGGTTCGTAAAAAGCCCGATATCTTCGTTACGCTTCATCCTTCGTCACTGCGGAGTACCTTATGTACGCCTCATTCCTCAGGCCTCGCGAGCCTTGGTCTCAGGCTTTTTACGAACCCGTAGGAAATTCGACTTATTACGAGTACATCATGTTTGACCGTAAAAAATCAGGCCCATTGTGCAAATAAGCAGCGCCCAGCAGGCTTTCCGGTCGGGAGCGATGCATCAGATGCCAAACATCTACCGACCCCTTCGACGGTTGTCAAGGCAATACCTCTGGCCGGATCCGCTGGAAAAAAGCAATATTTTGGCGTATAAGGGGAATTGGAACAACGTCCACCTTAATCTCATACCCAAGCTGAGCGTTTCCCATTTTGGTTTTATAAAAATTAATCCAATAAGTATGGGTTATGTCGCTTGCCGACTTCAAAATGGGAAACGCTCAACTTGGGTCATAGAAAGTCTGTTAAATGGATCTGAACGCCAAACTGACCATACTGGAACGCATGGTCGGCATCTACGATCGGTTTGTAGGTGAATTTGACCTGGCATGTGAAAAATACTGCGCCCACTGTTGCACAGCCAACGTCACCATGACCACTCTGGAAGGCTACTGGATATTCAACCATCTGGAAAAAACCGGTGAAATGCACCACCTGGAAACCATTGCCCAGAAAGCCCATCCTGACCGTTTTTTGCCCCAGGTGTCCATCAATCGCCTGGCCGATCTCTGTGCCCGGGACAGCGAGCCGCCGGAGGAACACCTGGACCCTGACGCCGGCCCCTGCCCGGTGCTGGTGAACCATGCCTGCCCACTCTATCCAGTGCGCCCCTTTGGCTGCCGCTGCATGGTGTCCGCCAAAAATTGCGGTGAAACGGGATTTGCCGACATGGACCCGTTCATCCTGACGGTCAATGACGTGTTTCTTCAACACCTGGAGCATATCGACGCCCAGGGATACACGGGCAATTTTGCCGATGTCATGCAGTTTATGGAATCCGATGAAAATCGTCAGAACTATGCTGCCGGCCAACTTGGCGCGGTGCCGGATGGTCTGGTCGCCAATCAGCCCGTGTTCGTCCTCATGATACCGCCGGAGCACCGGGAACGAATTCAACCCGTGCTGATGCAGATTCGCAGCATCCAGGTGTAGCCAGAACCATATTCTCAAGGAGTGTCCGTCATGCTAACCTATCCCATCCCCATGGTCCCCGGCCCGGTAGTGGTGCCCGAAGCCATCCGTCGGGTCTACCTGGACCCCTATGGCTCCGGTGATCAGGAAACGGAATTTGTCGAACTTTACACGCGCACGCAGCGGCGGCTGAAAGCGATTTTCGGCACCCGGGACGATATCGTGATCCAGTCCGGCGAGGGAATGCTGGCCCTGTGGAGCGCGCTGAAAAGCTGCCTGGTGCCTGGTGACCGGGTGCTGGCAGTGGCCACCGGTGTGTTCGGCTATGGTATCGGCGAAATGGCCCAATCCATTGGCGCCGATGTGAAAATCGTAGGGTTCAGTTATGACGAAACCATCAACGACACGGCCCGCATCGAAGCCACCATCGCCGAATTCAAACCCCGCATGATTACGGCCGTCCACTGTGAGACGCCATCGGGCACCCTCAACCCCCTGGAAGAGCTGGGCAGGCTGAAACATGCCTATCGGGTTCCCCTGTTTTATGTGGATACGGTGGCCGGAGCAGGTGGTGTTCCGGTTCTGGCCGATGACTGGCATATCGATTTGTGCCTGGGGGGATCCCAGAAATGCCTTTCGGCACCTCCCGACATGTCCTTTTTGTCGGTGAGTCCCAGGGCATGGGAGATTATCGATGCCGTGGACTATGTGGGCTATGATGCGCTGAGGCCATTTCAGCATGCCGTTGAAAAACGCTTTTTCCCTTACACGCCCAGTTGGCAGGGGGTGGCTGCTCTTTTTGCGGCCGCCGGGCTACTGCTGGATGAAGGTCTGGAAAACAGCTTTAACCGTCACGATGCAGTGGCCCGGTTTTGCCGCCAACGGCTGGTTGAGATGGGTATCGAGCTGTTCCCGGCTCCAGGAGCCATACCCTCCCCCACGGTCACGGCGGCCGTGATCCCCGAGGGCACCACCTGGGATTTATGGGATCGCCGTCTGCGGGAACAGGGCCTGGTGGTGGCCGGCAGTTACGGACCGCTGGCTGAAAAAGTATTCCGCTTGGGCCACATGGGCGCCCAGGCGGACCGGGCACTGGTCGAACAGGCGCTGGAAGTGATTGCCGGCGCATTATAAAAGCGGAACCGTCCTCCCTGATCATGAAAACCGCAGCGCCAACGCCTCCAGATAGCGGGATTTGACCTGGTCGGTGGCCATGGCCTTTGCCACCGGCGGCAAACGCAGGATAACACCCAGTAAGGCGGCCAGGGCCCGATGATGCCACAGGATGTGGTTGTCAAAAATCAGATGCTGCAGTTTACCGCGTTCGACGGCCATCACCACTGCCCGGGGGGCGGCGTTGACCGGGGGGAGCACGCGCTGCGGCCTGTGCTCGAGAGACAGACTGCCGGTCTTGGTGCAGGCCCGGATACAAACGCCGCATCCCAGGCAGCGGTTGTGGTCCACCCGGGCCACTTTTCTTTTAGGATGCCTGGGATCGTCGACCGAATCAAGCGTCATGGCTTCCACCGGGCACAGGCTCACACAGCCACCGCAGCCATTGCAGGTGGTCTGATCCACCCGGGGCAGAAAATTGGTGGTGTGGATCGGATGCTTCACGGCAAATCGACGCGCGGCGATCATCGCTTCGCAGCAGCAGCCGCAGCAGTTGCAGATGAAGTTGACGCCTTGCCGAACATTCTCGCCGAACTGGACCAGGTTGTTCTCACGGGCCTTTGCCAGCAACGCCAGACATTCTGACACACCCACTGCCCGCGCATGACCATGACGGATCAACGATTCGGCCGACGTGTTGAAGGTCATGCAGATGTCCATGGGCGCCGTGCAAGCCCGGTCCATGTGCGTCATCTTGTGTCGGCAGTAG
>JAQYWF010000394.1 GCA_030145105.1 Desulfosarcina sp. | reverse complement strand
GCAAGTGCCCTGAATGCGGCGAGAGCAAAGAGATCTTCTCCGACGAGTTCAACAAGGATCACACCTGCGCAAAGTGCGGCAAGCCCATCGACTTTACCCAGTGCACGTTAGATGGGGGCGTATAGCCTGCCGCCAGGTGCTGTTAGCTGCCCCAATACCATTGCAACTCCCTGGGTTCCAACCCACACGGCCCCGTTGATTGACTCGACAGTGCCTCAAGGGTTGGGGACCGCCTGAATGAACACAATAAATGACCCACTATTCATAGGCCGGCCGACCCTGCCGGTTGGTTGCCGGCATCGGTTCTAGGAGGTATTGGTATGGACGTTGTCATGTTATCGCGGCTCCAGTTTGCCGCCGCCACCATGTTCCACTTTCTGTTCGTCCCCCTGACCCTGGGGCTGTCTGTTCTGGTGGCATACATGGAGACCCGGTATGTAAGGACCGGTGATGAAACCTATCTGCGCATGACCAAGTTCTGGGGCAAACTCTTTCTGATCAATTTTGCCCTGGGGGTGGTCACCGGCATCACCCTGGAATTTCAGTTCGGCACCAACTGGTCGCGCTACTCCGCCTATGTGGGAGATGTCTTCGGGTCGCTTCTGGCCATCGAAGCGTCCGTGGCGTTTTTCCTGGAATCCACCTTCATCGGCATCTGGATCTTCGGCTGGAAGAAGCTGTCCAAAAAAGCCCACGCCACGGTCATGTGGCTGGTGGCCGGCGCCGGCAACATCTCGGCGATCTGGATTCTCCTGGCCAACGGGTGGATGCAGCACCCGGTTGGATTTACCATCCGCAACGGCCGGGCAGAGCTGACCGACTTTCTGGCCGTGATCACCAACAAGTTCGGAATACTTGAAATCCTTCATATGATACCGTCCGCTTTCCTTCTGGCCGCATTTTTCATGATGGGTATCAGTGCCTGGCACCTGCTGAAAAAACAGCACATCGAGTTCTTCACCCGGTCATTCAATATCGGCCTGGTGGTCGGCCTGGTCGCCTCCATCGTGGTGGCCATCACCGGCGACATGCACGCCGTTCACGTGACCCAGACCCAGCCGGCCAAGCTGGCCGCCATGGAATCACACTGGGAGACCCAGACCCAGGCCCCCATCGTCATGTTCGCCATTCCCGACGAAAAGAACGAACGCAACGCGATCGAAATCGGCCGACTGCCCGGCGCCCTGAGCCTCTTGGGACACCACGACATCAATGCGGCGGTGATCGGCCTCAAGGACATTCCCAAAGATGAACGGCCGCCCGTCCTGCCGACCTTCATCTCATTCCGGACGATGGTGGCTTTAGGAACCCTTTTCCCCCTGCTCACCATCGTTGGGTTATTTTTAAAAAACCGCCTGCTTGAATCCCGCTGGTACTTGTGGATCATGCTTTTTGCCATTCCGCTGCCCTACCTGGCCATCGAGATGGGATGGGTGCTGGCCGAAGTGGGCCGCCAGCCCTGGATCGTTTACGGCCCGTTGAAAACGGCCAATGCCGCCTCGCCGGTGACGGCCTCCCAGGTGATGACCAGCCTGGTGGGCTTCATTCTGGTTTACGGCCTGCTGGGCATCGCCGGCTTTTACCTGATCGCCGATTTCGCCAGAAAAGGCCCGAAACCGGCAGCGGCAGACGCGAACTCGGCCAATGGCTGAACCATTCATCCATAAAAACGAAACACAGGGGTTATAAATGGAATTACAAACCGTATGGTTTTTTATCTGGGGACTGCTCTGGGCGGTCTTTTTCATGACGGACGGCTTCGACCTTGGAATCGGTACGCTGTACCCCTTCCTGGGCAAATCGGAACGCGACAAGCATATGATGATCCACGCCATGGGACCGCTGTGGGACGGCAACGAGGTGTGGCTGCTAACCGCCGGCGGCGTCACCTTTGCCGCCTTTCCGCTGGTCTACGCGGTGATGTTTTCATCCCTGTACTCGGCGCTGATGCTGATTCTCTTCGCTTTGATCCTGCGCGGTGTATCCTTCGAGTTCCGCAATAAAGTGGACAATCCGGCATGGAAAAAGGTTTGGGACACCTGCATCTTTGTGGGCAGTTTTCTGCCGGCACTTTTGTTCGGCGTCGCCTTTGCCAACATATTCAAAGGGATCCCCATCGACCAGGACGGCATCTACCTGGGCAACCTGTTCACCTTGCTCAACCCTTACGGTCTGCTGGGCGGCGTGTTGTTTCTGTGCCTCTTTCTGGTCCACGGTGCCTTGTGGCTCACCGTCCGTGCCGACGGCCATCTGGCCCAACGGGCCGAGTACCTGGCCGGCAAGCTGTGGCCGGTACTCACCGGCGTAGCGGTCGTCTTTCTGGTGGCGAGCTACATCTTCACGCCGCTGTACAACAATTACCTGGCCAACCCAGTCCTCTTCTTGGTACCGGCCATCTCCGTTGCCGCCATCGTGGGAATCAAGTACTTCCTGATGCAAAAAGCCTTTTTCAAGGCATGGCTGTCATCGGCGGCGACCATCGTCTCCTGCACATTTTTCGGCGTTATCGGGCTGTTTCCCAACCTGTTCCCCTCAAGTATCGATACCGCCTACAGTCTATCGGCCTTTAACGCCTCGTCCAGTCCCCTGACCCTGAAAATCATGCTTATCGTGGTGCTGCTTTTCGTACCCGTGGTACTGGCCTACCAGATCTGGGCCTACCAGCTGTTCAGCGTCAAGGTCACCGACGACGACCTGGCCCATGAAGAAATGTATTAAAACGGAGCATGCCATGAACCGCACTATTTTTGTGATCACCCTTGTCACCGCCCTGGTGGTTGGCCTCTGCATGGCCGCAACCCATGCCGCCACCCAAGGTCCGGACAATATCGATATATTCGGCGGTCAATCGGGTAAAGTACCCTTTCCCCATGCCCAGCATCAGGACCGCATCAAGGACTGCAACGTTTGCCACAGCGTGTTTCCCCAGGAGACCGAGGCCATCAGGAAGATGAAGGAGAAGGGAACGCTGAAGCCGAAAAAAGTGATGAACCTCCAGTGCATCAAGTGCCACAAAGCGGAAAAAAAGACGGGCAAGCCCCATGGCCCGGTAACCTGCAAATCCTGCCATGTCAAATAGTCGTCAACCATGCTGATCTTAGGACTTCAGGGCAGCCCCCGCAAAGGCGGAAACACAGACACCCTTCTGGCGTCCTTTCTGGAAAAAGCCGGCCAGGCGGGCGCTGCCGTTAAAACCATCCAGGTGGCCCGGGCCGGCATTGTGCCATGCAAGGGTTGCGGGTACTGTGAAACGCATGGCACCTGCGTGATTGCCGATGATCCCATGTCAACGGAAATATTCGGTCTGCTGCGGGAAGCGGATCTGGTGGTGGCCGCCACCCCGGTCTTTTTTTACGGCATCTCCGCCCAGCTCAAAGTCCTCATCGACCGATGCCAGACCCTCTGGTCGCGAAAGTACGTGTACAAGCTGAAAGACCCGCAGGCGGCCACCCGAAAAGGGGTGCTGTTCAGCGTCGCGGCATCCGAGGGACGTCAGCTCTTCGACGGCATCCACCTGACCACCAAGTACTTTTTCGATGCCATCGACGCCCAGTTCAGCCATGCACTCGTCTACCGGGGCGTTGAATCCAAGGGTGCCATCCGCCATCACGAAGGTCTGGCCACGGACATTGACGAGACCCTTCAAAAAACCGTCCTGCCGTTTGTCACGCGAAAGCGCGTTCTTTTCATCTCACCGACAGGCGCCTGCCGGGCACCCATGGCGGCAGCCATGGCCCAGGATCGGTTCGGCGACTGTATCCGAACCGGATTCGCCGCCCTGCGACCGGCGTCCGAATTGTATTCACCGATGGTCCGCAGCATGCATCGGGTGGCTGTGGACATGGGCTACCGCAAACCGCAATCCATTGAACTGGCATTATCCGCCGCCACGCCTGATCTGACAATCGCCATCGGCGACGGCGTTGAAAAAATTAGGGTTCCGGGTCTAAAAACAGTGCAATGGTCCCTGCCCGAACCGGTATCATCGGATGACGCCGCCATGGACCGTTTGCGCCTGGCGATGGAATCGCAAGTCGACACGCTGATGGCGTTGCTATAATGAACCTAAACTGATAGAAAAGGAGTCTTGCATGGCCGAACCCCATGAAATGTACCAGTGTCAGACCACCAACTGCGGCTACATCTACAACCCCGATAAGGGTGACCGCAAAGGCAAGATCGCCAAGGGAACCTCATTTGACGACCTTCCCGACGATTGGAAGTGCCCCATCTGCGGTGCCGGTAAAAAAATGTTCAAACCCCTGGGATAGTCGCCGCCAATTTCGATTAGACACCGCCAGGCCCTTCATGGTAAGGGAAAGAATGACGATTGAACATGAATGCGTCCTCACCCGTGGCGTCACCGTTAACAATTAACGTATAACTTTACGGAGGTAACAATGGACAGGTATGTTTGCACTCTCTGCGGCTATGTTTACGATCCTGAAGCGGGGGACCCCGACAATGGTGTAGCTCCCGGCACCAAATGGGAAGATGTACCCGGGGACTGGGAATGCCCGGTCTGCGGGGCAGGCAAGGACG
>JAQYWF010000291.1 GCA_030145105.1 Desulfosarcina sp. | reverse complement strand
AGGTGTCCAGAGCGGCTCGCAGCCTGCCGGGATCACACTCACGCGTCACGCTGATCTCGAAGTACTCGGCCTCGCTGGCGACCCCGGTGGGGGGACCGGGGGAAGGCAGTTATTTTGTCGTGGCCCTGCCGGGAACGATAGGCAATTGACAGAAATGACATCAGCGAATGTTCTGATCATCGACGACGACGAATCCATTCGGACCGCGTGCGTGCAAACGCTTCAAGAGTCCGGGTTTCGGACGCAGGCCGTGGACAACGGATCCCATGCCTTCGAAAAAATAAATCGGGAATCCTTCGACGTGGTGCTGTTGGACCTGAAAATGCCCGGAGTACCCGGGATGGACGTCCTGAAAGTACTCAAGCGGGAGAACCCGAGCATCCCGGTCATCATCATAACCGGATACGCCAGCATCGATTTGGCTGTCGAAGCAGGCCGATTTGGGGTGTTTCAATTTTTGTGCAAACCATTTTCTCCCGAAGTCCTGATAGCTGCCGTGGAAAAAGCAGCTAAAACCAAACGAAACGCCTTGGAAGACTCCTGCGTCTTCATGGCGCTCAACGAACAGCCGCCCCAGGTCGAGACAGTCGTAGGGCAATCCAAACCGATAATGAAGCTCATGCGGCTGATCAAACAAGTGGCCCCGACGGACTCCTCGGTGCTGATCACCGGCGAGACCGGAAGCGGAAAGGAACTGGCAGCCAGGACCGTGCATCGGCTCAGCAATCGAAGCAGACGGCCGTTCGTGGTCGTGGACTGCGGCAGTCTTGTAGAAACGCTATTTGAAAGCGAGATATTCGGTCACGTCAAGGGTGCTTTCACCGGGGCCGTCGATACGACCAAAGGCAAGTTTGAGATCGCTCACGGGGGTACCTTGCTTCTCGACGAGATTGCCAATATCAGCATCCGCGTTCAGGCCCGTCTCCTTCGGGTCGTTCAGGAACAGGAAATTTTCAAAATCGGCAGCCCACAAATGAAAAAGGTCGATGTCCGGATTATTTCAGCGACGAACCGGAACCTTCAGGAGGAAGTCAACGCGGGGAACTTTCGCAACGACCTGTTTTATCGACTCAACGTCGTTCATATGCATGTTCCCGCACTTCGGGAAAGACGCGAAGACATACCGGTGCTGGCCAACTGTTTTCTGAACCAACTGAACCGGAACATTCGGAAGACCGTCACCGGGATCTCCCCCGAGGCAATCCAACTTCTCGAAGCCTACCAATGGCCGGGCAATGTGAGGGAACTCAAGAACGTCATTGAACGCGCCCTCGTTATCTGCGAAAGGAGCAGCATCGGTCCGAATGATATTCTGCTGGGCCCCCAGTCCATAGACGCGGCGGAACATCAACCCGCCAACGGCTCTCTTGCCGAAATGGAACGGGAACAAATTGTTCGTGTTCTTAAAGAGCAAGAGGGCAACAGAAACCTTTCCGCCCAGCAACTGGGCATAAACCGCAAAACCCTTCGCGAAAAAATTCGCAAGTATGGAATCACGGTGGACTGAAGGCAACACGGAACGCAGACCCGTTATGAATCACTGTCGTTCCACTGCCCACCATACCCTGAAACGCTTGTAGCGTGCTTTGGCCATGTAAAAGGTACAAATGGAACCGCGCGCACTTTTTAAACGGTACAAAAAGTACCGGCACCCCCTACCCCCTGATCGCTTTCCCTTCGAAACGAGAATTCTAAAAAACTTAATAAAATTAATTATTACAGATACTTTAAACTTTTTTGGCCGACGTAGGCCTGTCGTCGAAAGTCCTTGGCAAACCTCTTGCTAATCCCTGCCGTTGAAAGGGGCACGCTCTCATGCGTGCACGAATTTCCAGCCGTTGTAATCAAAAAAGAGGAGGCGCAGAAACCATGTATCAAAGCACGATAAGTCCCTTGGGGGCGAGAGGGGTTCCGAAAACGGAATCGGCTGCCGTTGTTTTAATCGACGACGTGGAGTCAATGCGAGAGGGATGCCGGCAAACCCTTGAAGAGGAGGGATTACGAACGGTAGTCGCTTGTGACGGGTTGGAGGGGCTCAGGCTTATCGACAGTCTCCGGCCGAATGTTGTCCTTGTGGACCTCAAGATGCCGGGTATCAGCGGCATCGAGGTGCTCGAAAAAATTCCGGGAATCGATCCGTCGATCGTTCCAATCGTTTTAACGGGTTACGGAACGATCGACTCTGCCGTTGACTCCATGAAAATCGGCGCCTTTGATTTCCTGACCAAACCGATTGAACCCGAAAAACTGGTAGAAACCGTCCGCCGGGGGATGGAATTGAGCCAGTTACGCTACGAATCGAACCATACCCTCATGGAACCGTCCGGAGAGAAAGCGATTCAAGAGGCGGTCTTGGACAAGCAGGACGCGCTCCTGAAAGGGTTGTCGGCAATTGGCGAAGGCTACTCATTGGGCCTGGACCGAAGTCAGTTCCTGGGAGAGTTGAGACAGCTCGAGTCGGAGGCGAAATACCACGCCCGGAGCCTGGGTGATATCAAGGAGCGGGAACGGGCGATTCTTAATATCGTCAACGAACTGCGACTGGTGGACACCATCATTCAAAAGCACGATTACAAGAAAAGCGCCTTGATTCAGATACTGCTGGAAACACAGCTCAAACTGAATTGGCTCCCCGGATACGTATTGAAATGGATTTCCGAACGGTTGCAAATCCGCCTTGCCGAGATATACACCATCGCCTCATTCTATGATGCCTTCGGTCTCGAACCCCAGGGCGCCCATACCATAAAGGTCTGCACGGGGACCGCCTGTCACGTCAAGGGGGCTCCGGATCTTATGAAAAAAGTATCCTCAATTCTCAAAATCGAGGCGGGCGAGACCGACAGCAATCGGATGTTTACCCTAAAGACGGTGAACTGCCTTGGATGCTGCGCCCTGTCGCCGGTCTTCCAGGTGGACGACACCTATTTGAACAACCCGTCTATTCCCAAACTCAAGAAGATGTTTAACTCCTTGGAAGAAAAGGAGGATCTCAGATGACGAGACTGAATTCCATCAAAGATTTAGAAATTATCAGAACGGCATGTGTCTTGGAACAGAAACGAAAACCGATCACCGTGACCGTCTGTGCCGGAACCGGGTGTGCCACATGCGGTTCGACGAAACTGGCAGACACCTTTCTCAAAGAGATTCAGAGAAAAGGGCTCCATGAAAGGGTCGCCCTGCGCAGAAGCGGGTGCCATGGTTTTTGCGAACGAGGCCCGGTAACTACCATTATGCCCAATAAAATATGCTACCTGCAGGCAAAACCGGAGGACGTTCCGGAAATTCTGGAAAAGACCATTGTCGAAGAAGGCGTCGTCGATCGTCTTTTGTATGTCGATCCCCAAACCGGCGGGCGGATTTCCAACATTGACGACATTCCATTCTACAAGTACCAGCGGAGGGAATTGTTGGAGAAAATATCGGCCATCGACCCTACCGCCATTCGCACCTATTTTGCGGTTGGGGGATATTCAGCCCTCAGCAGTGTACTCACGAAAATGAAGCCAGGCGAGGTCATCCAGGAGATCAAGGATGCCCAGCTGAGAGGCCGTGGAGGGGGCGGGTTCCCGGCCGGCATCAAGTGGGAAACAACCGCGAATGCGCCTGGTGAGACGAAATACGTGATCGTCAACGGCGACGAAGGTGACCCGGGCGCCTACATGGACCGGAGCATTTTGGAAGGAAATCCCCACGGCATTCTGGAAGGATTGATTATCGGTGCATATGCTATCGGGGCCAGCAAGGGATACTTTTACGTCCGGCAGGAATACCCGATGGCTCTGGATAACGTCAAACTCGCCATCGAAGAGGCCACCGAGCACGGTCTGTTGGGAAAAAACATACTCGGCACCGGATTTGATTTTTCCGTCAGCATCCATCGCGGGGCGGGAGCATTCGTTTCGGGGGAATCCTCAGCGCTCATGAACGCTATCGAAGGTCATGTGGGTGAACCCCGTCCCAAATACATCCACACTTCAGTCCAGGGGTTGTGGGAGAAACCGACCTGCCTGAATAACGTAGAGACGTGGGCCAATGTTCCCCTGATCATCAACAAGGGAGCCGATTGGTTCAATAGCATGGGGACTGAAGGCAGCCGGGGGACCAAGGTGTTTTCCCTTGTCGGAAAGGTGAATAACACAGGCCTGGTGGAAGTGCCGATGGGAATAACCCTTCGAGAGATTATCTTTAAGATCGGAGGCGGCATTCCAAAAGGGCGAAAATTCAAAGCCGTCCAGACAGGCGGGCCTTCAGGCGGTGTGCTTCCCGAAAGTATGCTTGATCTGCCGGTCGATTTCGACGAGTTGAACCGTGCCGGTTCCATGATGGGTTCCGGGGGATTGATCGTAATGGACGAAGATACCTGCATGGTTGACACCGCCCGTTATTATACCGATTTCCTGGCTCACGAGTCCTGCGGCAAATGCGTTCCCTGCCGGGAAGGGCTGCGGCGGATGCTCGACATTCTGACCGATATCAGCAACGGTAACGGAAGGGAGGGAGACATCGAACTTCTCGAAGATCTGGCGGAAGTTCTTCAGCAGGCATCCCTTTGTGCTCTGGGGAAATCGGCGGCGAATCCAGTGATGAGTACGATCCGATACTTCCGTGAGGAATACGAAGCTCATATCCGGGGGAAGTGCTGCCCGGCGCGCATGTGTAAGGAACTTGTCCGGTATCGGATTGACGAGGAGAAGTGCGAGGGATGCGGACTTTGTGAAAAGGGCTGCCCGAATGGCGCAGTGTCGAAAATTGGCGACAAAATGTATGCGATCGATGAATCCAAATGCATCAAGTGCGATGCCTGTTTTGCTGCCTGTCCGGATAAATTCAAAGCTGTCCAGAAGATCAACACCAACGGCATAGCGGCGGAAATGGCGGCATAACCAGCCTGTTACAAGGAGGGAGTAAGAGATGACAACAGTCAGACTTGAAATTGATGAAAAAACGGTTCACGCGCAAGAAGGCACCACGATCTTTGAAGCCGCTGAGAGCGCCGGAATCAAGATTCCTCACATGTGCCATGAGAAGCATCTCAAACCCTATGGGGCATGTCGTCTTTGCATGGTCGAGCTCGTCAACGGAGCCAAGAAAAAACTGGTGGCGTCCTGCGTATACCCGGTGGAGGAGGGCCTCGTGGTTCAAACGCGTTCCGATAAGCTCACAAAGATGCGCCGCATGATTATTGAGCTGACCTGGCCGGTGTCTCAGGACCTGGCAAAGGAATTCGGCGTCATCCGGTCTCGCTTCCGTACGGAAACCTCGGATTGCCACCTGTGCGGCATTTGCGTCAGGCACTGCTCGGAAGTCAAAAAACTAAACACAGTATATTTCAAAGGTCGAGGGATAGACAGAGAAATTGCTATTGTTCCGGGCCTTGGCAATGAATGCAATTATTGCCAGGAATGTTTTGGGTTCTGCAGGGGAGGAAAGATCATCCAAGAATTTCTTTACGAATAAATAAAGCACCCCCTGCAGCCTGATGGCGCGTCCGTCAGGGTTGGCTGCGGGGGGTGCTTTTTTGCCTCAATTGGCGGCCAATCGGCTTTCGGCAGCGGCATCGATATCGAATTCGACGACCTGATCGATAACCTGGAAATTGCCTTCATGGGCGCTTTCGGGGCACGCAAGGGCAAGTGGTCATTGCTGGCGGACGTGATTCACCTGGACGTAAAGGCTGATGAAACCGTCTCCGGCGTGCCCGCCAGCTTAGACATGAGAAGTTTGATCCTGACACCGGCGGTGGGGTACACCCAAGTTGAAGCCGAACGGGGCAACCTGGATCTCTGTGTGGACGCAAGTTTCCTTTACCTGGATACCGACCTCAGCCTGGGACCATTCCGCGAAGACAAATCCGGTGATGGGTGGGACGGCATCGTCGGTATCCGGGGCAAGCTCAACCTGTCGGACAAGTGGTACCTGCCTTATGACCTGGACATCGGTACCGGGAATGCGGACATGACCTGGCATGGTAATCTGGGAATCGGCTACCGTTTCAAATGGTTCGATGTAAACGCCGGCTACCGGTATATGGCGCGGGATTTTGGCGGAGACGTGATCGAAGCTCTGGATATCATTGGCCCTTATGCCGGCATCAAGTTTTTCTTCTAAACTTGATTGACAATCATTGACCTTTTCCGAAGATGTCTACCCAAGGCATAATTATTTTTTGAGCTTTTCTTGGCCGGGTGAGCAAGTTCAAGGCCCTTGACGGGGCCATCATCAACACGGTGGGACACGCGCATGATGGCCAATAGTATCGCATCGGAAGCACTGGATGGCCGGGACAAATTCTGCATGAACTACCTCAAGGTTTTCTGGTCAGGTTTTTTTGAACAATTGGTTTTGCTTTTGATGTGAGTTGCTGAGTTCAAAATGGCTTAGTGCAGGATAGATAATAAGAACTGAAGCTATTTGTGCTTGCAAAACTTGCATGTTACTTGCCAGTAGCTGGCACTGGCACGTAAAAAGGCTGAGCACACCATGTGGTGGTCAGCCGGAAAGTCAGTTTGCTACAGATTACCTCAGAAAAAATCGTCTATCACAGAAATGTGGCGACCTGAGATTGATTGAGATCATCTTTGCTCTGTCGAACTCGCAAAAACCGGTGATGAGGTCGGGTGGCGCAGGGGGATTTCACCCCCACGCTCCCACAGATCCGTACGTGACAGTCTCCCGTCATACGGCTCCT
>JAQYWF010000311.1 GCA_030145105.1 Desulfosarcina sp. | reverse complement strand
TCAGATTGAACGCCTGCCCAAAGCGGTCCGCGACAACCTCAAGGCGGTCATGGATGCCACCGCAAACAATAAGAAGATGGTCTTGAACCTGGCCCTCAGTTACGGGGCCCGCACGGAAATCGTCGAGATGGTCAAACAGATCGCGTCCAAAGCCCGGCAGGGTGGCGTCGATCCGGATGCGATAACGCCCGAGACCATTGCCGACCACCTTTACACCCGCGGGATGCCGGACGTGGACCTGTTGATCCGGACCAGCGGTGAAATGCGCATCAGTAATTTCCTCCTTTGGCAGATCGCCTATTCGGAAATCTTTTTTACACCGACGCTCTGGCCCGATTTCGGTGAAGATGAATTCGTTGCGATCCTCAAGGATTACCAGCGACGGGAACGTCGTTTCGGAGCCATCAAGGGAACCTAGTACCCAGTTAATGCGATGACGTATAGATATTTTACTGCTGAGCACGCTGAGAACGCAGAGAATGATGAAGTTAAATGACAATCTTGACCGCTGCGATCTTCGCGAACGCCGTGGTCGATAAAAATCCCGGAATATGAAACAATGTTGTAAATCAATGAACCTGGCCTAAACCGAAAAGGTCCAAAAGACCCCCATGCACCTGAAACGCTGGATCACCGGAATTGTCGCCCTGCCGATCATCTACCTGCTGGTTTCGGCGGGTGGCATGGTCTTCGCCCTGTTGATTGCGACCGTCAGCCTGGTGACCCTGTGGGAGTATTACCGGGCGGTTTTCAAACCAGGCGCCGACGGCCCCATGCGACTGATTCCGCTTCTCGGGCTGTGCCTCTCTCCGGTTATCGTCTGGTCAGTATACCGGGGCACAATGATCCATGCGCCGTTGATTCTGGCTGTGGATCTCATCGTCGTGGCCGGATTGACCCTGCCTATTTTCAAGAACGATACCCAGGCCCCTCACCTGGTGGCCAAGCAGGTGTTGGGGTTGGTTTACATTCCTGTTTTTCTGTCTTTTTTGATCCTCATCCGCTTCGGCGAGAACGGCGCCGGCTGGATTTTCTGGATACTTTGTATCGTTGCCGCCGGTGACACCGGGGCCTTTTATTCAGGCACCTACCTGGGGCGCCACAAGCTTTGCCCCTGGGTCAGCCCCAAAAAAACCATCGAGGGCAGCATGGGTGGGCTGGCCGCCAATGTTGCGGTCGCCCTGCTGTTTAAAATGATCCTGCTTCCTTCGCTGGCGGTCCTGCCATGCATTGTTTTTGCATTGGTCATCGGCATTGCCGGACAGGTGGGGGATCTGTTTGCCTCTGAATTCAAACGATCGGCCGGCATCAAAGACTCCGGAACACTGCTTCCTGGCCACGGGGGGTTTCTCGACCGGCTGGATGCCCTTCTGTTTGCCTCGCCGCTTGCCTATCTGTTGAAAATCAGTATATTCTGATCGGAATCGTAAATTCGTTGCAAGAGACCAAACGACCATGAAATCACTTTCCATACTGGGTGCAACCGGCTCTATTGGCTCCAATGCACTTGAAATAATAAGACAATTCCCAGATCGATTCACGGTGAGCGCGCTTACGGCCAAGACCCAGGTGGCAGCGCTGGCCCGGCAGATTGTCGAATTCACCCCCCGGTTGGCCGCCGTGGTCGACGCCAACCATGCCAGGCAATTGAGGGCACTGCTGCCGCCGACCATGGACGTGGAGATTGTCTTTGGTGAAGCGGGGTATGTCGAGGCGGCCACCTGTTCGGAAACCGACATGGTACTGGGCGCCATGGTTGGGTCGGCAGGATTGGTACCTACCCTAGCCGCCATCGACGCTGGTAAGGACATTGCCCTGGCCAATAAAGAAACCCTGGTCATGGCCGGTGCCATTGTGATGGAGAAAATCGCCCGCCGTGGCGTCAAACTGATGCCCGTGGACAGCGAGCACAGCGCCATCTTCCAGAGCATGGCCGGTCATGGGCACAATGGGATCCGCGAGATTCTGCTGACCGCATCTGGTGGCCCGTTTTTGAATCGACCGGCGGCGGAATTCAGTGCCATCACCCCCCAAGACGCTTTGCGACATCCCAACTGGTCCATGGGCAGCAAAATTACCATCGACTCGGCAACCCTGATGAACAAAGGCCTGGAAGTGATCGAAGCCCGGTGGCTTTTTGACATCGACTTTTACCGGATCAAGGTCGTGGTTCACCCCCAGAGCATCGTTCATTCGATGGTTTCCTACCATGATGGTGCAGTAATAGCCCAGATGGGTGTGCCGGACATGAAGGGAGCCATTGCATACGGCCTTTCCCATCCCCAGCGGTTGCCTCTGGATGTCCCATCGCCTGACTTTGCGCACATCGGTCAGCTGACTTTCGAAGCACCGGATCTGGAGCGCTTTCCCTGCCTGGCCCTGGCTTACCTGGCCGGTGAACAGGGGGGAACGCTGCCCGCCGTGCTCAATGCTGCCAACGAAGTGACCGTGGCCGCGTTTCTGAACAACCGACTGCCTTTTTTGGGAATTTACCCGATCATTGACCAGACCCTCAACCTTCATTCCGCAAAAACTGGCCCGGAACTTGACCAGCTTATCGAGGCGGACCGATGGGCCAGAGAGACGGCCCTTGAGCTGATCCGCCGGCAGGAGCGTTAACGTATCGCCTATGACCACTAATATTTTTGCCTTTGTCATCGTTCTCGGCATTCTCATTTCCTTCCACGAGCTGGGCCATTTTCTCGTTGCCAGGCTGTTTGGCGTGGGTGTGGAGAAATTCTCGTTGGGCTTCGGACCGCGCCTTTTCGGCCGGACCGTGGGGATGACCGATTACCGAATTTCCGCCATTCCGCTGGGGGGCTACGTCAAGATGGTGGGCGATGAACCCGATGCCGAGCTTGCACCGGAGATGATACCCTATTCGTTCACCCACAAGCACGTGTTCAAGAAGATCATGATTGTGGCGGCCGGCCCATTTTTTAACCTGTTGTTGGCGGTCATCATCTATACTGGCTTTTTCACCTTTATCGGTACCGAGGATATCCGCCCGGTCGTCAACCATGTGGTCAAGGAGAGTCCGGCGGCCCAGGCGGGTCTGCAAACCGGCGATGTGGTGGCGGCCATCGACGGTTCGACGGTGGTCTCCTGGAGCGACATCAATCGGCTGATCGCCGATGGCCAGGGCCGTGCCGTGCGCATCAGCGCCAAACGTGAGGGTTCCTTTTTCGATGTTTCGGTCATCCCTCAAACCAAGGTGGCCAAGGATATTTTAGGGGACGATGCCCCCTACTACGATATCGGTTTTTCCGGATTGGCGCCCTTAAAGGCCGTGGTCGGAGAAGTCGCCGACGGCTACCCGGCCAAAAAAGCCGGCATGCAGGCAGGGGATCTGATCGTCGCCATCGACGATCAGCAAGTAGACAGCTGGAACACGATGAAAGCCATCATCTCCCAGAGCAATGGCGAGCCGATGATGCTGCGGATTGTCCGCGGCGAGGAAACCCTCACGGTCGATATCGTGCCGGTTCTGTTCAGTGAGGAAAACGTGCTCGGGGAAAAGGTGGACAGCTACCGCATCGGCATCTCCACGCCGGGCATCGATATCCCCGAGGCCGATCGCATCACCATCAAACGGGGACCCATTGATGCGGTCGTAGAGAGTGTGGACCAGACCTACCAGATCTCCCGGTTGACCCTTTTGAGCATCGGCAAGCTGATCAAGGGGACGGTATCCACCAAGACATTGGGCGGTCCGATCATGATCGCTGAAATGGCCGGTCAGCAGGCCAAAGCGGGTTTTACCAACCTGATCTTTTTCATTGCCGTACTGAGCATCAACCTGGCCGTGCTCAATTTTCTGCCCATTCCGGTTCTCGATGGTGGCCACCTGATGTTTTTTTTCATCGAGGCGGCCATTCGGCGCCCCATTAATATCCGCATGCGTGAGATCGCCCAGCAGGCCGGTATTTTTATCCTGATCCTGCTGATGATTTTTGTGTTCTACAATGATATCATGCGCATCTTTTCAAGCTGAGGATTTATAGCCATGCCGCAACGAATCGAAATCACCCTAAAGCATCAGCTTCTGGATGCCGAAGGGCAATCCCTTCTCCTCAAAGCCAAGAACTATTTTGACATCGATCTGCACCAGGTGCGCACCATCCATATTGTGACTATTGATGCGGATCTGAGCACCGATCAGGTCGAGCGGGCCCGCACGGAGGTATTCACCAACCCGGTGACCCAGGTGTCGTCCCTGCAGCCGCTGGATGTGGATTTCGACTGGATCATCTGGGTCGGGTTCCGTCCCGGTGTCCGGGACAATCCCGGCGCCACCGCCGTTGAAGCAGTGGAAGACCTGTTGCATCTGAGGCTGAAACCCGGCCAGGCGGTCTATACGTCAAAACGGTATTGTCTGAAGGGCAACGGCGTCAGCCGCCAGGATGCCGAAAGAATTGCCGGCGAGTTGCTGGCCAACGACATCATTCAGCAGTGGGCGGTCTTTGACCCCAGCCAGTGGGACCCCGCCATCGGCATCGGGTTCGTCATCCCCAAGGTGATGCTCGACCACCAGCCCGAGGTGGCCACGCTGTCCATCGACAGTGACGAGACGCTGACCCGGCTCAGCGACCAGCGTAGCCTTTCCCTAAACCCCAGGGACATCCCCACCATCCGGTCCTATTTTCTGAAGCCGGACGTGCAGCGTCAACGCCGTCAGGTATCCCTGTCAGACCCTACGGATGTGGAGCTGGAATACATCTCCCAGGCCCGCAGTGATCACTGCAACCACAATACCTTCGGCGGCCGGTTTCACTACCGGGACCTGGAGACCGGAAAAACGGAGACCATCGATAGCTTGTTCAAAACGTTTATCGAAGGCCCCACGCTGGCCTTAAAGGCGCAAAAGCCGTGGGTCGTTTCCGTGCTGTGGGACAATGCCGGGGTGGGGCGTTTTGACGCGGATCACCACTACGTGATTACCGGTGAAACCCACAACTCACCTTCCAACATGGAAGCATACGGCGGTGCCATCACCGGCATCGTCGGTATTTACCGGGACCCCATGGGCACCGGCAGAGGCTCCAAACTGATTATGGGCAGCTATGGCTACTGCGTTGGGCCGCGTGATTACTCCGGAGATCTCAAACCGCGGCTGCACCCCAGGCGCCTGCTGGACGGTGTCATCGAAGGGGTGCGCGATGGCGGCAATAAAAGTGGTATTCCCACACCCTTCGGGCAGGTGATGTTTCACCCGGGATACCTGGGAAAATGCCTGGTTTTCGTGACGGCCCTGGGTATCATGCCGGCTGCGATCAACGGCGAACCCTCGGACCAGAAGACCATTTTGCCCGGCGACCTGGCCATCATGTTAGGCGGTCGGGTGGGCAAGGACGGCATTCACGGTGTGACGGCCTCGTCTGCTTCCTTTTCCGAACACACACCGGCCGGGCACGTCCAGATCGGCGACCCCTACACCCAGAAGAAGATGCACGATTTTCTACTGGACGCCCGTGACGAAGGGCTGATCCGTTTTATCACCGACAACGGCGGTGGCGGCCTCTCCTCCTCCATCGGCGAGAGCGCGCTTTTTTCCAATGGGTGCGATATCCAGCTGGAAAAGGTGCCCCTGAAATATGACGGTTTGGACCAATGGGAGATCTGGATCTCCGAATCCCAGGAGCGCATGACCGTCGCCATCGACCCAGTGCATCTGGATCGCTTCATGGCGCTGAGTCGGCAACATGCCGTCGAAAGCAGCGTGATCGGCACCTACACCGATACCGGGAAGCTTCATATCACCTACAACGGGGCCACCTGTGCTTATATCGACCTGGATCTGCTCACATCGGCCTTTCCCCAGTGGGAGTTCGAGGCCGTCTGGCGAGCGCCGGCCCTGCGTGGTCTGACCGAGCCTGTGCTGGGCGTTCCGGAAGATTGCGAGTCCCTGATTCTGGATATGCTGGGGCGGCCCAACATCTGTTCCAAGGAGTGGGTGTGCCGCCAGTACGACCATGAGGTGCAGGGCACCAGTGTGATCAAACCCCTGATCGGCGCTGGACGGGACATTCCCTCCGATGCGGCCGTCATCCGCCCGGTGCTGACCTCGCAGCAGGGCCTGGTATTTTCCCAGGCCTTGATCCCCATGGTCTCGGCGATCGATGCTTATCACATGACCACCTGCACCATTGACGAGGCCGTTCGCCGGGCCATCGCCGTGGGCGGGGATCCGGACCATCTGGGTGGTGTGGACAATTTTTGCTGGCCCACCATCCAATACGATCC
>JAQYWF010000253.1 GCA_030145105.1 Desulfosarcina sp. | reverse complement strand
GCCACTGTTCGTTCATTTGCCACACCCTAGACATCGCAATGGTTTTCGGTTTCTCTGGTTCTATTAAGACTGATCGCAAGGTGTTTGCAAGCATGGAATTTTACCCATCTGTCTGGGTAGGCTTTATTTACGCGGCTGATGAGGGTCCGCCATAGAAACAAAAAATGAATTGCCCGTTCACACATTTCTTTTTATTATCCAATCTGATACATAGCCACACTGAACTCCATGGGGAAACTGCGTCTCCACACCATCGCAAAAGGGTTGGTATTAATGATAATTGACATTCAATCTGAAATCGGCGAATTGGAAGGGGTGATCCTGCACACGCCGGGTCCGGAAGTCGAAAACATGACGCCTCAAAATGCCGAGAGGGCGCTTTACAGCGACATTCTCAACCTGTCCGTGGCCCAGAAAGAGTATTCACAGCTGGCCGACCTGTTGAACGCGGTCACCCAAACCTACCAGGTGCGTGATCTGCTTGAATCGGTTCTTGCCGAGCCGGCGGCGAAGACCCCCCTGGTGCTGCACATCTGCGAGGAGGAGGGATGCCTCGACCTGTGCGACGATCTGCTGGCCCTGCCGGAAAAAACGCTCGCTCGGCAACTCATCGAAGGGGTGGTTCAACCGCGGGACAACCTGACCCGCTTTCTTTCCAAAGAGCGGTTTTGCCTGCCTCCGCTGCACAATTTTTTCTTCACCCGCGATGCGGCCATTGCGATCATGAACGAAATTCTCATCGGCCGGATGGCCAAGCCGGTCAGAGCCCGGGAATCCATCATCATGGAAGCCGTCTTCAATCACAGCCCCCGGTTTTCGGTCAACACGGTCAACCCCCTGGCGCAAAAACATGCGGACATGGCCGCGACTGTTGAAGGGGGTGATGTGCTGGTGGCCCGTAACGATATCCTGGTCATCGGTAACGGCAGCCGCACCTCCACCCAGGGCATCGATTTCATCATCGAACGACTCAAGGCCCAAAAAGACCGCAAGCGACACCTCCTGGTCCAGGAATTGCCACACCAGCCGGAATCGTTCATTCACCTGGACATGGTTTTCACCCTCCTGGACCGAAACCACTGCATGCTGTTCGAACCGCTCATGCTCAGACCGAGCAAGTACCAGACCATTCATATCCTTATCGAAAACGGTCGGGTCACCCATATCCAAGAGGAAAAAGGACTCATCGATGCACTGCGGCGGCTGGACATGCACTTGACACCGGTATGCTGTGGCGGCAAAGAAGATCTGTGGGTCCAGGAACGGGAGCAGTGGCATTCGGGTGCCAATTTCTTTGCCCTGGCTCCGGGCAAGGTGGTGGGGTACGCCCGCAACGTTCATACCATGGAAGAAATGGACAAAAATGGCTTCGAGATCATCCCCGCCGACGACATTATCTCCGGACGAAGGCACCTTGCCGAACTGGGACGGTGCGCCATCACCCTGGAAGGATCGGAACTGCCCCGCGGCGGTGGCGGTGCCCGGTGCATGACCATGCCCATCCGCCGCCAGCCGGTTGAGTAAACCCCAGCGCTGCAAAAGCCGGAGGGGTCCAGAGCCAAGGCGCCAAGGGTGAAGCCGTAGTAATTTACTGCGATCCCTTGGCAACGCAGGATCTGGACGCCTCCGGCTTTCCCGGTAGGGTAAAAAAATGAGAAAATTATCGTTACCCCCCTGGATTGCCCATTTGGTAAATTCCAGAGCTTAAGGGAATATCATGGTTTTTATCTATCATTACAAATAGTAACGATATTTTTCATATTTTTTTATGCAATGATGGCGTAAAGGAGAAACACCATGAAAAAAATGGAAGACATGCTGCTCAGACGCGAGGCCTTTTCGGAGGTTGTCATGGGCAACACGGCCATCGTCCGTGCCATGGTGGAAGCCGGGACCCGGGTTGTCAGTTCCTATCCTGGATCCCCGACACCGGAAATCGCCTTGGCGATCCAGTCCATCCCCAAGAACGACCGCCCCTTTTACTTCGAATTTTCCACCAACGAGAAGGTGGCCACAGAACTGGCATATGGGGCGGCGGTCAACGGACACCTCTCTACGGTGTTTTTTAAAAGCGTCGGTCTCAATGTGGCGGCGGACACCTTTGTCCAACTGAGCCTGATGAATATCATCGGCGGCATGGTCGTGGTGCTGGGTGACGATCCGGGTGCCAACTCCTCCCAGAATGAACAGGACAACCGCCACTACGCACGCATGAGCTACACCCCGGTGCTCGAGCCGGCAGATCCGGATGAAGTCTACCGATTCTATCTCGAAGCCGCCCGCTTGTCCCAGACGCTTCGCATGCCGGTGATCCTGAGACTCACGACCCACGTCTGCCACGCCAAGGAAAGGGTGGCCTTCGGCTCCTGGAGCCCGGTTCAGCCGGACGACACCCCCCGGTTCGATCCGGCAAACGGCCCTTATATTCCCCTCACCACCCATGCCATCGAGATGAAACGTGCGGCCCTGGCAAGGCTGGAACAGGTGCGCCAGCGGGCTGAAGAAACGGAATTGAACCGTTTCATCGACAACGGCAACCGCTTGCGGGGCGTCATCACCATGGGGTTGTCCTTTCTTTCGCTGATGGACGTATTGGATGGCGCAGCAGCCCAGCCGGATATCCTGAAGTTGGCCTATGTCCATCCCCTGCCCCGGAAGAAAATCGTCCGTTTTCTCTCCAGTCACCAAGAGATCAAAGTCCTCGAAGAACTGGACGACGTGGTTGAAAACCAGATCAAGGCCATTGCTTTTGACCTGCAGCTTCCGGTAAAGATTTTTGGTAAAACGCAGCCGGAGGATTGGATCGGTGAATATACGCCGGACAAGGTTCATCAGGTGCTGTACGCCACCTGGCCGGATATGGTCCAACCGGCACCGACTTCAGAAGCGGAAGACCCGGCGCCCCACCGGCCGCCTCAGATGTGTCCGGGATGCGGTCACCGCAGTGCCTTTCACGCCATCAAACAGGCCTTGGCCCCAACCGATATCACCGTGGCGGACATCGGCTGCCACACCCTGGGCTTTCTGCCGCCATACGAGATAGGCCAATTGCTCATGTGCATGGGGGCATCGACGGCGATGGCCAGTGGTCTGCGTCTGTTCAACACCTCCCGCAAGGTGGTCGCCTTCATGGGTGATTCGACATTCTTTCATGCGGCCTTGCCCGGCATCATCAATGCCATTTTCAACCACCACCCCATCACCCTGATTCTCATGGAAAACGGGACGACAGCCATGACCGGGCACCAAGACAACCCGGCCAGCGGGAAGAACTTCAACGAGGAAACAGACAAGATTCCCGTCCGGCAGGTGCTGGAAGGACTGGGGATCAAGCACATCGCCGAGGTGGATACCTACCAGCAGGCCAAACTGGCCGAACTGGTGGTCGAAGCGACCTCCATCGACGAGTTCAGTGTGGTGATCGCCCGGCACCCCTGCATGCTCAAGTTCACCCGTGAACAGAGAAAAAATTCCACCTATCAACAGAAACATGTGACGATCGACCAGGGGGTGTGCGAACGCATCCACACCTGTATCGGTGCTTTCGGCTGCCCCACCTTCACCCGGGACACCGAGGGCAATGTCACCATCAACACCGATCTTTGCATCGGCGACGGTTCCTGCATCCAGACCTGCCCGACCAAAGCCATCATCCCGGCCGGCAAAAAGGATAAAGGAGGTGCCGCATGAAGGCATTCAGCATCTATCTGACCGGTGTGGGCGGCCAGGGGATCGGGCTGATCAGTGAAATCATCCTGAGAGCGGCGGATCACGCTGGTCACCCGGTAAAAAGCGTGGACACCCATGGACTGGCCCAGCGCGGCGGAATCGTCGTATCCCAGATACGCATCGGCGATAAGATCTTCTCACCAATCATTCCCGCCGGGCAAGCGGATCTGGTAATTTCGCTGGAGCGCCACGAAGCCTTTCGGGCGGCAGGAACCGCCTTGAAGGACAAGGGGTGCTTGATCTACTACAACACCGTCTGGCAGCCGCTTTCTGTCCGATTGAACCAAACGGCAGAAATCGAAGAGAGCTACATTCAGGATCTTTGCCGAGCGCGTGGCATTCAGGTCATATCCGTATTTCATGCAGATCTGCCGGACATCCGCATGCAGAACATGGCCATGCTGTCCGAAATCCATCGCCACCGGATGATCCCCGACATCGACCTGGAGCACTACCAGACCGCCATGGCGGATCTCATGTCCGGCACCATGCTGGCGGAAAACCGGGCATTGTTCGACAAGCGCCTGACCGCGTGACACCTGTAGGGTCATAGCAAGCAGGGCCTATTTTGTGCCATGTCAGAAAATCCTCATTGGCACTAGGATTTTGATCAGAGGTTCGGACCGAAGGCGCCAGCCAGCAAACGCTCCAATTGGTTTTCAGCCATGAGGCGCTTCTCCAGCACCAGGGTTTTCAGGTTTTTGCCGCTGGCCAATCCCTCCTTGACCAAGGCCGCGACCCTGTCGTAACCCAATTCCGGGTTCAAGATGGTAGCCAGGCCCGCACTGGCTTCGAAATGCTTTCGGCATTTTTCCTCATCGGCCACAATCCCCTGAATGCATTTTTCATCCAGCATGGTGCAGGTGCGAATCAGTATTTCGAATGACTTGACCAGATTGCTGCCGATCAGCGGCATATGCGTGTTGAGCTGTAATTGACCAAGCCCGCAGGCCATGGCTACGGCGGCATCATATCCGACCACCTGGATGCAGGCCATGTTGGCGGCCTCGCAAATACTGGGGTTAACCTTGCCAGGCATAATGGAAGAGCCCGGCTCCACTGCCGGCAGTCTTATTTCACCAATCCCCGTATTGGGTCCTGAAGCCAGCAGCCGCAAGTCGTTGGCAATCTTGAGTAGATCCAGAGCCAACAATCGAAGGGCCGCGGACATCTGCCCCATATCCGTCATAAACTGGGTGATTTCGATACCGTTTTGGGCCACTTTGAATGAAAGGCCGGTGGAATCATTGAGCGACGCCACAATATGGGATCGAAAAGCAGGTTTGGTATTGATCCCGGTTCCAACCGCATTCCCCCCGACGCCGATTTCGAGCAGGTTCTCACCGGCGGCAGCCACACGTGCCTTGGCCTTTTCCAGGGCACGGGCATATCCGTCAAACTCTTGCCCCAAAGTAATCGGCACCGCATCTTGAAGGTGAGTGCGGCCGCTTTTGGCCACCCTGGCAAACTGCCCGGCCTTGTCGGCCATCGACGCGATCAAAGCGTCGAGTGCCGCTTCCAACCGGTGGCTTAGCTGAACGCCGGCCAACCGAATGGCCGAAGGGAAAATATTGTTTGTTGATTGCCCCTTGTTCACGTGATCGTTGGGATGCATCATCTCCTTGTCCCCCGGTTGCCCGCCCATTTGCACAACTGCCAGGTTGGCGATCACCTCGTTGACATTCATCTGGGTGGAGGTGCCGGATCCGGACTGAAAAACATCGATGGGGAATTGGTCATCGTGCGCGCCAGTGAGAATCGTTTCACAGGCCTTCCGAATCGCATGGGATCGTTTGCGATCGAGAAGCCCGAGTTGCTCGTTAGCCGCGGCACAGGCCGCTTTCAATTGAACGATGGCATGAACGATCGCCAGGGGTAACGATTCACCGGAAACGTTGAAATTTTCCATGGAGCGAGACGTATGGATGCCATACCAGGCGTTCTCGGGAACCTGCATTTCCCCCATCGTGTCTTTTTCGATTCGCATAATTTTCCTCCTGGCGGTTGATGGTATTGACTCTTGAAATTACAGCAAATCAGGGTTCTGTCAAGAATACAGGAAGCATGTTGTCTGGTCCTGGAAAGCAGATTTCGTTTTTTTATACCGTCTGGGAATTCCTTGACTTTATATGATTCGTCCCAATTATGACTGGAATGATTCATTTCAAAGCAAAGGAGTTCACAATGGAAAAAGTTGAAAGCGGATTGTTCGTGAGCGTTGATTACACCGGCACACTAGATAATGGAGATGTATTCGATTCCAGCGAAGGTCGCCAGCCCATGGAGCTTCAGATGGGTGCCGGCACCGTGATTCCCGGGTTTGAATCAGCAATCATGGGTATGTCGCTCAACGAAACCAAAACTTTCACCCTATCCCCGGAAGAAGCCTATGGCCATCGGGATGACAGTCGCATGCACCTCTTCCCAAAATCCGATATTCCAGAAGGAATGAAACCCGAAGTGGGCCAGACCTTAATGTTAAGCACGCCCCAGGGGCAGCAGATCCCGGCCCGGGTTGACAGTATGGATGACAAAAACGTGACCTTCGATCTGAACCACCCCCTGGCCGGCCAATCCCTGACATTCACGATCGAGGTGGTGGGAATCAACGAAACCGCCACACAGCAGCACGGTGGATGTGGATCCGACTGTTCCAGCGCTGGATGCGGCTGCGGCGACTCGGGCTGCTGCTGAGCCCCCTGTCAGCAGTCACCGAGCCCTTGATTTTAGCCGAAGTCAATTGTTAACAAATGCCCGATTTGAAGACAGCAACCGCGTTATGCGGTTGTTGCGCATTGGATTCCGTTTCGCCGACAGTCCGACCCCGTCTGGGTGCACTAAAGCGTTGAAAACTGACCGAAACGCCGCTTGCCCGTCCTTTTTGCCCCTCCCCCCGAGAATTGCTTTCAGCAAGGTACTCTCCTTGACACCACCCACCAAATAAGATAGCAGAAGTGGTTTACCATTTTTCGGTGGAGCCCCTGTCACGGGATCAACCAGGGCCGAGGCAGGATGCTCCCCACAAGCGTGAAATCGAAAGAAACCGAACGACATCCACCAATTTGGGAAATGGATTCGGAACCAATATCAATCGGGGTTATCATGGATAACGCAAAAGACTTGCTGAGCAAGCGAAAAGAAAAAGCGGATGGCCTGCGGGCAGACGGAATCAATCTGTTTCCCAACGGCTTGGCCGTCAGCCATACCATCAGGGATATCCTAAACCATCGTCGAAACCTGCCCGAGGATCAACAAGAGGATTCTTCCCAGTTCAGCGTGGCCGGACGGATGATGGCCATCAACCGTTTCGGAAAATCCGCCTTCGTACGGTTCAAGGACCGAACCGGCCTCATGCAGGCCTATGTGCGCAAGGACAGGGTCGGGGAGCAGTCATATGATCTGTTTAAACGCCTTGACGTCGGTGATTTCGTTGAGATAACGGGAACCCTTTTTCGCACCAAGACCGGCGAATGGACCATTCTGGCCACCCGGATTCATCTTGTCTGCAAGTCCACCAGACCGCTTCCTGAGAAGTTTCATGGGCTTAAAGATCCGGAGAAGCGTTACCGGCAGCGCTACATTGATTTGATCATGAACCCGGATGTTCATGATATTTTTATCAAACGCAGCCAGATCATCCAGGCCATGCGGACCTTTTTCCTGTCCCGTGATTTTCTGGAAGTCGAAACGCCCATGATGCAACCCATCCCAGGAGGCGCCGAGGCGACGCCCTTTAAAACCCACCACAATGCACTGAACATGGACCTTTATCTGCGCATCGCTCCGGAGCTTTATCTCAAACGCCT
>JAQYWF010000247.1 GCA_030145105.1 Desulfosarcina sp. | reverse complement strand
CTCAGCGCCAGCCTGTGCCCCCGCAATACGGGCAAGTGGTGCGTACTACGCCGAAGCCGCGACATTCGCTGCATCGTGTCCTCGACGATGCGAAACCGGTGACCCAGTGTGCCTTGGACATCACCCCGGACGGGCTGCAAATCCGATCCCCTGGCGAAAAGGCCTTTTTCTCCTTGCCCCCGCTTTCAGGATCGACGGACACCGTCTTCAGGATGGTGAACCTGATCTTCTCGCCGGCGCACCAGGGTCGCGTCACCGTCAAGACCCAGCCTGGCGATACCGGGTTGAGTCAGCGAAGCCTGAGCCGGGAGACCCTTCACATGATCGTTCCACTGCCCTTCGATGAATCGGTGGAAATACAGATCAACCCCAGTCAGCACCCGGGTGTGTTCATCCTTCAAAACGCGGAACTGGTGAGTTTTTACGGCAATCATCCACCACCGATGCCGGTGGTTCCGGAGATCCCCGCCACCGTCGGCGATATCTACAGCCAGATGGCGATTCAACCGATCAAACCGCTGGACGGGGCTTCGGGCGTCGATCCGTCCGTGCGGTCAGCTGCGCATCCCACGCATGCACTGCCCGAACCGAGCCTGCCCGAACTGACCCCGCCCGTACTGACCCTGACCGATATCGAACAAGGCCGCATTTTTCAACGTCAGGGCAAGGATGCGGACATCGTGGTTACCGGCACCTATACCGGCCAACCGGGACCGGTTGAAGCCCGGGTCGTCGACGCCGGGACAGAAGCGGGGGTGGTGCCCTGGACCGTGGT
Organism: Desulfosarcina sp.; assembly: GCA_030145105.1. Lineage (GTDB taxonomy): Bacteria > Desulfobacterota > Desulfobacteria > Desulfobacterales > Desulfosarcinaceae > Desulfosarcina. The sequence goes on along the minus strand of JAQYWF010000247.1, from coordinate 6,954 downwards.
GGACGGCTCACCAGAAAACGGGCTGTACACCGGCATTTTGCGCCAGGTTCCCCAAGGGGCATGGTACCGGCTGCAGGTGCGCAGTGGCATCACCCCGTTGGTGGTCAACAAGGGCAGCAACCGATGGGGCGTCGGCATGCTGGTTGCCTGTATCGGCCAGTCCAACATGCGCGAGTGGTTTTACACCGGCAGCGACCATCGCCCCTCACCGTTGCTTATGCTTCACCGCGATGGCGAATGGACCGTCCCTGGAAACTCTGGAAACGGTGCGCTGGCCTTGGGCAACCGACTGACGGAGGTGCTTCGGATTCCGGTTGGCCTGTTGGACTATTCGGTCAACGGTAGCGGACTGACGGCCAAGGCGGAGTGGGGCAAAGGCTTCTGGCTGGACACCGGCCCCGGCGGGATCTATCGGCGAACCATCGACGGAATCAACACCACCGGTGGGTCGGTGGAGGTCGTGGTGTGGATGCAGGGAGAGGCGGATGCGGCACGGGGGACGGTATCCCGCGAGGAGTACCGGACTGCCCTGGCGCGTCTGGTCAACCATCAGCTACGATCAGATATTAAAAATGGCTCGTCCCGACCCCGGCTTCCCTTTTTGATCATCCCCCTGGTCAAGCGACCCAGCGGCAGAGACACCTCATGCCAGTGGATACGTGAGGCCCAGATGGATGCGTTGAAAACCATCGAGGAGAGTTACCTGGGTGCCCTTAGCATCGATCTGGAGAATCGCGGTCGCCAGCACCTGGCGCCGTCATCTTACACCACCCTTGGCATTCGGACGTCCCAGACCATCTTTTACCTGCTGGGCAAGCAGCCCTACCATCGTGGTCCAGCCATTACGACCGTCACCCGAGCATCGGACAGGATCATCGATATTTCTATCGGGCACCGCGGCGGCACCGACTTCAGCCCATGGTCGGAGATCTCCGGATTCGAGGTTTTCTCCGACCGGCAGCCGCTGGCCATCGCCTCGGTTTCCCGCAAAGACGGCCATACCATCCGTATCGTGCTGGAAGACGAAGCACCCACGGATGTCAACGTGCGCTACCTTTACGGCGCCCGCCCTGACACGTCCAACCCGGTCCGCGACGACACGGACCTGCGTTTGCCGTTGGAGCCCTTTTCACAATAACCGTTATATATACGGTGGCCTTTTTTCTTAAATCTGATATAAACGCCCTATGAATAAGCCATCACGATTTGCGGGTTTGAATCAAAGGCACTCGGAAAATCCGGAGAACCTTTTCACCTGCTGGCTACCCAGGCAGACCGGTATGTTCTCCATGTTCATTCTGCGCCGCCTCTTCTCAGGCATCTGCCTAAATCCCGATCTCAAGGCGACCCTGAAGGCACTTCCCGACAACGCCGTCATCGTTTACGTCTCAAAAACCAAAAGCTATTTCGAATTTCTATGCTACTATACCCGCTACATGCAGGCCAAACTGCCCTATCCCCAACTGGGGTTCGACTGCAGTATCAGGCTCCTGCAGCCGGTGGGCCGGTTGCTAAGCATCGCCACCGCACAGGTAAAGTTCTTCCTGCGTCATTTGTCGTTTATGGACCCTTACCGGGCCGGGTTCATTCGCGACGAAATCGACAAGGGGACCACCGCCTTTTTACCACTGGTGGAAAGACGCGATTTTTATCGTCGCTTCATCAAATCCAAGACCGACCCCATCCGCCATCTAATCGACATTCAGCAGACCTTAGCGCGGCCAATCTGCATCGTTCCGCAGTTGTTGTTGTTCAGCAAGCACCCAGCTTCCACCTGGCCGACCATGTTGGACATCTTTTTCGGGTCCCCACAAAAACCAGGGAAATTGCGGCGCCTGGCCACCCTGTTCAGAAAGCCCGGCAACATCTTTATCGAAGTGTCCGATCCGATCGACTTGAAACGCTTTCTGGAATCAACAGAGAACCGAGGGCGCAGCACCGAATATCTGGCGCTGAAACTGCGGCGGGATCTGCTGGGCCAGATCAATGCCCATCGCAAAAGCATCACCGGCCCCGCCATCAAGACGCCTGAGGAGATCAAGCAGGAGATCCTGACCGGCGAGGAGTTGCGCCAGTTCATGGGAACCTATGCCGAACGACGCGGGATGACAATTTTCCAGACCCACCGCGAGGCCTTGGGCTACGTGGACGAAATCTCCGCCAATTACAGCCCCTCCTTCATCAACATCGTCCACCGGATCATGGGACGATTCCTGAACACGCTCTTCGAGTCGGTGACCTTCAGCCCGGATGCGTTGTCGACCATCAAGCGAAATTCCCGCAAAGGGCCGATCATCTTCATGCCCGCCCACAAAAGCCATATGGACTCCCTCCTGTTATCTTTTACCTTGTACGACAACCACATGCCCTGCCCGCATGTTTTTGCCGGCAAAAACCTGTCGTTTTGGCCCATGGGCCCGCTATTCCGCCGTGTGGGAGCCTTTTTTTGTGCGGCGAAGCTTCAAAGGCGCCGTCTTCTATGCCAAAGTCTTTTCAGCCTATATTTTTCGGGTGCTCAAGGAAGGATATAACATTGCCGTATACATAGAAGGCACCCGCAGCCGAAGCGGCAAACTGCTTCAGCCCCAACTGGGCATGCTCTCCATCCTGTTGCACGCCTTTTTCGAAGGCGCCTGCAAGGACATGCTATTTGTCCCCGTCTTCATCGCCTACGACCGGATTCCGGACGAAGGGTCCTACCTGCATGAAATCAGCGGTGGGAAAAAATCTGCCGAGAGCTTTCGTCAGATGCTAAAAGCCAAGCGCATCCTCAAAGACCGTTATGGAAAAGTTCACCTGAATTTTGGTCGCCCCCTTGGCTTGAACGACATGCTGGCCGAACAGGGGTTGACCGGAACGGTGCTCTCGGCCAAACAGCAGAACACCTTGTGCCGGGACATCGGCGACCAAATGATGAACGCCATCGACCGGCAGACGGTGGTTACCCCCCAATCCCTGGTCGCCGGCGCCCTGCTGTCCGGCGGCAGGGAGATCATCTCCCGCAAGGAACTGACCTTTCGCATCGAGGCCTCCATGAACCAGTTCTATGCCCAAGGGTCCTGCCTGGCGGAGACCCTTGCCGATGGGCACCAGTCAGCCGTCGAGAACGCCCTGTATCATTATCGGGGGCGCAAATTCATCCAGTGGGTCGATGCCAAGGCAAAAGATCAGGCCCGCCACAATGCGTGGCGCATCGTTGAGAACCGACGCAATGCCCTGGACTATTACAAGAATATCAGCATCTGCCATTTCGTCCCCCCGGCTTTTACGGCCCTGGCCATATTGGAAAAAGACGCCTTCCAGCTTTCGTCGGCAGACCTGCATGTCACGTATCGGCGCCTTCAGGATCTGTTTTGCGAGGAATTCATCCCAGACCCGAACCATCCCCCGGCCTACACGGTCCGCAAAACCGTCAAAGCATTTATCGATGATGCGATTCTCGTTCCTCATCCGGTCATGCCGGATACCTACAACATCTCCTCGGAGGGTTATCGCAAACTGGTTTTCTTTGCCGGATACATTGAACCCTTTTTGGAATCGTATCGCACGGCACTGGTCTATTTTGCCAAAAACCGGCGCAACCACCACCACAAGGCCAAAATGCTAAAAAAGATGCTGGCTATCGGCAACCGCATGATCAGGCAAGGGGAAATCCGGCTAAAGGAATCCATCTCCAAGGCCAACTATAACAATGCCATCGGCTTTTTTGCAAAAAATGGGGTAAGGGGGTCCGAAGACGAAGAAATGGTGCGGCAGTGGAATGACACCCTGGTGCACTTCCAGAACCTTATTTCTCGATAGTGGATGCGGCGTCGGGCCTACTTCCGGCGGGTGTTAAAGCGACGCCGGGTGCGCACTCTTTTTTTCCTGACCACTTGCAGGGAGTCGTAGAGCTTGGAACGGGTCTTGCGCTTCAGCGCTTTGATTGCCTTGGGGTCCGGGTTGTTTTCCATGGAGACCCGGCAGGCTGGGCAAAGGGCCACCACGTTCTTGATTGAATGCTCGCCACCCTGCAGCAGTGGCCGGATGTGGTAAGGCGCCAAGTGGTCAACCCCGGCGCCCTCACCGATTTTGGTTCCGCAGCATTCACAGCACATCCTGGACCGCTTTAAAACAGAGTCGAACACTTTTTTTTTGCGGTTGAACGGTTCGGTTCCGTCCGCCGCCGCTTTCCACGGCTTTCCCGGCGCCGGCTTGTCAATCGGCTGCGACTCATGGGTAGGTTCAGCGCTGCGGGGGTAGGCCGGTGGGGTCGGCTTGGCCGATATTTCAGGTTTGGCGGATTCGCCTGGCGGATCGGTTATCGGGTCTTGCGAAGGGACCTTTTTTTTTCGTTTTCTGACCAGAATTTTATCCGTTACACCGTCGGTGGACTGGATTCCTGACACGGATTTGAGCCACCGGCGGTGGTTTTCCTGCTGCAATCGCTGTTTGAGGGCGTCGTAGGTCTCTTCAGCATTGAATTTGACGTTCATCTCCCGCAGCATTTGCTGAATTTCCAGTTTGCTCAGTGTCATGGGTATCCTTTTTCTCATTTTTAAAACAGCGGCATTGCCCGGCGGTGATCGATCCATAACCGCCTTTCGACGGATCAGCAATGCATAAAAAGGGACGATTATTATAGCACTATGTTCATCGATGCAAACGAAAATTTTAGATCGTGTTCGTCCAGAAATGGCATCTTGCGGTCCAGGCTGGCGTTCTCGAGCCTTCGTTTGGAGCTAACCACTAAATCCACCGGCGGCGAATCCGGAAAGAACCAGCCATGTCTTGACGTCCATGAGAATGGCGTCATCGCGACAGAGGCGTTTTGCATCCGCTTGGCCGACGAACAGGGTTTCTATCTGTTCTGAGGCACTGTTCCCGACGTTCGAGGGATCTCCCGCGCAGGTCACATGAGCAATGACAACCGATTCGTCGGTGATTCCGGAGGAACTGAACACGACCGGACTGGTCCGTTGGTGCCCAACGACCGTCAATCCCGTTTCTTCCATCAGCTCCCGCCTGACAGCCATTTCGACCGATTCTCCTGGATCCACGAGACCGGCGGGGAATCCATATTGAAAGCCGCCCAAGGCTACTCTGAACTCTCGAATGACCACCAGCTGCTTGCGCTCCCGATGGTAAGGAACGATGACGACGGCGTCTGTTTTTTTCAGACGCCCGGTGAACCATTTCGGACCTGTCCGTTCACGTGACACCAGCTGCCATGTTTTCGATTGCCCTTCACGATCAAGGTAATCGATTTCAAAAAGACTTAAAAACCGGTCGCTGAACAATGTTTTAAACCTGGACAGTTTCATTTATCCATGATCCTTAATTAGGTAGTTGTGCAAACACAGGTTAACTCGTTGTAGACCATAACGGAACATATTGTGCAAAATAACACACACCCTCCCCCTCCATCCGCATCCATATCCAATTGGGCCAACGGTTTGGATCCTGGCACAACTGAGGGTACAAATTTTATATTCAATGAATCTACAGTGACTTATTATCTATATAGGTATCACTTCAGCGGTTTGTAGACCTGCTGATACCAGTCCTGCCTAAGAAATTAACATGTCGGCATATGAATTGCTGGATGGGTCTGATAACCTTGAATGAATGGAGGATATCATGCCAGATGCAACCATTTTGTTCAATATCACGCCGGTACCGTTCCTGTCGGTTCTGGTATGGATTTTTTTGTGCATCGCGGCCATGTATTTTGCAAGGCGGCCCTTTCATGATTCAATGGGATCGCTGGGTCGGGTGATTTACAATGCCATGCGCGTGGCGTCCGCGTCGGTGAAGATGGCGCGCCAGCGACTGGACGCACGCAACCGCGAAGTGCTGTTGGCTGCCGGTATTGAACATGCCGAGCGACGGACAGAACGCGAATTCGAGCGGATCAGCACGGCCGTGGAACGAAACCTGGAAGGCTACCCCCAGCTGCAGCGACAGCTCCGTGAAGATCTGTTGAAGCTTGAAGACGATTACCGTAAAACCGCTGAAATTCCCCAGGGCCTGTCCGACTGGGTCAAGGTGATCGATGCCATCGCAGGCATCAAACCCTCGGGTGACCCCATGGTGGCCAATCTTCTCGAGGATATCCACAACACCTTGAAGGAACAACACAAGGCCGCCCTCGAGGGCCATCGCAAAGCGGTGTCGGACCGCCACGGTATCCTCACGCGCATGGTCCCCCAGTGGCGCGCCACGGACAAAACCCTCAAGGGGATCGAAAAAGCCATCGCCGACCTGACCGGCCGTTCCCAGGCGGTGGACCAATGCATCACCAACTATGAGACCGTCAGGACAAACACCGACATAGCCGAACGTCAGCTTTCGTCGTCCTCGCTGACCCAGTTCTTCACATCCGGACTGGTTCTGGGCGTGTTTGTCATCGGTGCCATCATCAACTTCAACCTGGTTGCCTTGCCCATGTCCGAAATGGTAGGCGGTGCCAGTTATATCGGAGCGTTCAAAACATCCGATGTGGCCGGCATATTCATCGTCTGTCTGGAAGTCGTCGTGGGAATCTTTCTCATGGACGCCCTGCGTTTCACCCGACTCTTTTCGGTAATCGGCTGCCTCGACGACAAAAAGCGCACCTGGTTCTTCTTTATCCTGCTGGCCATGCTGACCATTCTGGCCGGTGTTGAATCGTCTCTGGCCTTCATGCGCGATCGCATCGCTGCAGACATGGAGGCCCTGAGACAGAGTCTGGCCGGCGTGGAACCCACTGCCGTGGCCGCCAGCAACATCCCCATGATCGGTCAGATGATCCTTGGATTCATCCTGCCCTTCATCCTAACCACGGTGGCCATGCCATTCGAGACCTTTGTTTCGTCATCGCGGACCGTGCTCGGCATGGCCGGCGCCTGGGCGCTGCGCGCACTGGGGTTTCTTCTTCGCCTGGCGGGCAACCTGGGCTATTACCTGGGCCGCTTGGTGGTTAATGTATACGAT
>JAQYWF010000465.1 GCA_030145105.1 Desulfosarcina sp. | reverse complement strand
GTAGCGCAGGATTTTTAGGCGAAGCCGAGCGGCTTTATCGTAAAGTTTACAATCTCGGTTTATCTACAAAATTACAGATTGCTTCAACCTTTGGAGCCGGCGGTGGCGGCCCTGGCCTATGTGGTCAACGAGTGTGCGGACGATCTTGATAAGCATTGCCGTTCTGTGGAAGCAGGTGAGGGGCGTTTGCTTGAGTGCATCGAAAAGAATGATAAAAATGTAAGTCCCCGATGCAAGGACGCACTAAAAGAGGTCGGGTTGAAAGAGTAAAGGATGTGAACCATAAATAAAATATCAAATTATCTGATGCTGGGTCTACTGCTTATAGGCAGTGCGGTCTGGGCGGACACCCTGGAGTTGTCAAATGGCCAAAAAATTGAAGGAACGCTAATTGGCCGATCGGACGGGAGCATAAAGTTCGAGGTTAATGGAATCACCACTACCTATGATGAAAAAGATGTCAAGAATATCGCTTTGGGATCATCCCAAGAAAATAAGAAAAAGGCAGCCGATGCTGTTCCGGCAAAAGAATCACCCGCTGCAGCCGGTGCGATAACCGTACCGAATGGCACACAACTCACGGTGCGGACCAAAGAGCCCCTGGATTCAAGCCTTCATAAAGCCGGGCACAAGTTCACCGCCACACTGGAAGCCGATCTGGCAGTCGGTGGAACCGTGGTCGCACCCCGGGGAAGCAACGTCTACGGTGAACTGACGCAGGCTAAACAGGCGGGCCGAGTGGCCGGCAAATCCGAGTTGACTGTCGCTTTCACCGGCTTGATGATCAACAATCAGATCAAACCGATCCGAACGAGTGATATCCAGGCCGTCGCCGACAGCAATCAGGCGAAGAATACGGTCGGCAAAACAGCCCGTGGGGCCGCGATCGGCGGTTTGATAGACGGAAGCTCCGGTGCGAAGACCGGTGCCAAAGTTGGTGTAGGTGCATCCTTGCTAACCAGAGGGGGCAAGATCAATATTCCGGCCAATACCTTGCTGGAAACGCGCCTGGCCGAGCCGTTTACCCTCTGAGATCATGATGGTTGGCGAAGTAGATCGAGTCTTTCTGGTGAATCCGTATACAGTCAATCGATCAAGGGGCAGCTGATGAAAGCAGTCTTTAGGGTTCGCGAAAGGTTGGAATGGTGGTTTCTCGCTGTCGGGTCGGCACTCGTTCTTTTGACCGGTTATAAAGCCATTCCGTTGGAAAAACGTGCGCCGTTAAGGTAAACCATCAACGCGCGTGCCGACAACACCATTGCGGAGTTTGTCAGAGAACAGCCTCAATTGGCCGCATCCGATAGGGGGGCCGAATTCTGGTTCATGGTTGGACATCCATTTTAAGCTCTGGCATTATTGTAGACATAACATACAACACGAACGGTTGATCTTTTGATTACTGCTATTAAAATGTAACGCACTATTGTAGAATTTAGGTTGTATTTCTGGCTATCATAGGATCTTCTATTCTGCTACCTAATGTGAGCGATCTCGAAGAAAAAAGAGTCCTTTAAAATCGGGTAATGTGTTATAATACTTGTTAAAAACCGCCAAGTTAACAACAAGAATAAACACACCCAGAAGGTAAAGGACTCTATGAGCAAGTATAGCAAAAACTACCGGCAAAATGAACTCAAAATTCGACGCATCGAAGCCACTTCCGACCGGTTGACCGGCAGAGCCGGCCTGACCCTGTTCGTGGCATATCTGCACGGCATCGAAATTTTCGATTGGTTCGAGCGCTGGTTCGGCTCCATTCGTAAAAACCGCAAGGGCCTGGCCATTGCGGAACTTTTCAAGCAGGTGCTGTGCTTTTTCGTCGACGGCACCAGCCGACACGTGACCTATTTCGACCAGCTTCGTGAGGATGACGGGTATGCCGGCGGCATCGAAACCGATCGCGCAGACATGGCCTCTTCCCATCAGGTCAAGCGGTTCTTCAAGGCTTTTGCCTGGACGCGGGTGTTTTTGTTCCGCAGACTGTTGCAAACGCTTTTTCTTTGGCGCTTGAAAATCGTACGTCCCGAGATCATCGAGTTGGGTATCGATACGATGGTGATGGATAACGACGATGCGAATTGCCGACACGGTGTCCAGCCCACCTACAAAAAGAAAAAGGGATTCCAACCCCTGCAGATGAACTGGGGCCACTTCATTGTCGATGCGGTCTTCCGTGGCGGGGACAAGCATTCCAATCACGGCGACAGCGTGCTGAACATGATCCGGCACATGGTGATGAAAATCAAACGCGAGTACCGTTGGGATGTACCCATCGTCATTCGCATGGACAGTGGCTTTTTCGACCAGAAGATTTTCAACCTGTGTGAAGCCCTTCATGT
>JAQYWF010000370.1 GCA_030145105.1 Desulfosarcina sp. | reverse complement strand
GTTCGAAGGCGGCACCGCCCGCCTGGAATTGACCAATCCCAGCGAACCGTTAGAGACCGGGGTGGAATTCATGGTTCACCCGCCGGGTAAAAAACTCACTCGCATGAGCCTACTTTCCGGCGGAGAGAAGGCGCTGTCCGCCATCAGTTTCATCTTTTCCATTTTCTTGCTCAGACCGGCCTCCTTTTGCCTCATGGACGAGATCGATGCACCGCTGGATGACGCCAACGTCATTCGCTTCAACAACCTGATGAAGGTGATCGGCGAAAAATCCCAGATCATCATGATCACCCACAACAAAAACAGCATGGAGTTTGCCGATACCCTGTTCGGCATCACCATGGAACAAAAGGGGTTGTCCAAGGTCGTGTCGGTAAACCTGGACCGCGAAAACCACGCAAAGGAACTCACCGCCGCATAGCACCATTGATGAACGCATAAAAAGCCAGATTTCAGACGGCTTTGTCAAAAGTTCAAGATCAAGGCTTGCGAGCCGCAAAAGCGAGCGGGATTCGTGAGCGACCGTTAAATCGGTCGTCATCTGTACGGCGTTGCGCAGCACTGCCGTTATAGGCAGAACATTTCCCGCAGGGAATCTTCAATCCTGAGGAATGAGGCGTACTTATGGTACGCCGCAGTGACGAGGGGTGAAGCGTAATGCCGATATTGGACTTTTGACGAAGCCGTCATCATTGAACCCTCCCCGCGGCAAGCCTCGGGGAATCTTCACCGTAAGGATGAATGTCTATTTTCAGTTCGCTCGCTATCCCCGCCGCAAGCGGCGAGGAATGCGCTCGCTATCGCGGTTCAAGGACATCCATGGCACTCAACTGGTTTAAAAAGAAGAAGGACAAGGCCACACAACAAAAAGCAACGAGCAAGCCCGATGAGGAAGCAGCCGGAGCGCCGCAGGTTGATGACATGGCCGATGAGGCCATCCATGAACCGGAAGCACCCGTCGACGGCGAGGTGATTGAACCGCAAGCACCGACCGAACGGGGAAATAAACTACCTATTTCGCAGGAAAAAACGGCGCCGGCGCCGTCACCGGCGGATGATACACCCGCTGAAAAAAAGGGCAAAGGCCTGTTCACCCGCCTTAAGTCAGGACTTTCCAAAACCCGCAAAATTCTCACCACAGACATCGATGACCTGTTTCTCGGGAAAAAACTGGTTGACGAAGACATGCTGGAGGAATTGGAGGAATTGCTGATCACTGCGGACATGGGTGTCCGGACCACCATGGACATCATGGAACGGATCGCGGGAAAACGGTCGCGCATCGCCGGTGCCAAGGAATTGAAGGCGGTCTTAAAAGAGGAGATCCTGGCCTATTTCGAGGCTCTGCCAGCGCCAATGCCCGAGGCTGCCACCAAACCCCACGTGGTCATGGTGGTGGGCGTCAACGGGGTGGGCAAGACCACCACGATCGGCAAGCTGGCCGCTCACGAATCCCGCCACGGCAAGAAGGTGTTGATTGCCGCCGCCGATACGTTCCGAGCTGCGGCAATCGAACAGATCGCCATCTGGGCCGAACGGGCCGGCGCGGATTTCGTCCGCCACAAGGATCACGCAGACCCGGCAGCCGTAGCCTTCGACGGTGTTGATGCCGCCATCTCCAGAGGAACGGACATCGTCTTCGTCGACACCGCCGGCCGTCTGCACACCAAGGTCAACCTGATGGAAGAGATTAAAAAGATCCAGCGCACCCTTACCAAACGGCTTCCCGAGGCACCCCATGAAGTGCTGTTGGTGCTGGACGCAACCACGGGTCAAAACGCCCTGTCACAGGCCAAGATGTTCAACGAGGCGCTGGGTGTCACCGGCATCGCCCTTACCAAGCTGGACGGCACGGCCAAGGGCGGCATCGTGGTGAGTATCTGCAGCAGCCTGAACATCCCCTTGAAATATATCGGTGTGGGAGAAAGCGTGGAAGACCTTCAAGCGTTCGACCCGAAGCAATTTGTGGAAGCGTTATTCTAAACAGGGAGGGTCCAACCGCATCTGGTTCGGAAGAAAAATCCCTTGGCCGCTTGACCCCTTGAATGCTTTGCTTTTTCAGTTCCCGGCCATCTGGCGGCCGGTCTTTCGATAAAACTCCAGACCGACAATCCCTGACTTTTTAATTTGGTTGGCCGATTCAAAGGCCTGGATGGTTTGCAATGCATTGACCTCGATGCCTGGCACCGCCACAACCGGGCAGATGTACTGTGCCCGTCGATTCCTCAGCCCCGTCCCCTGAAGATCGGTCTCAGTCAGGATGCCAAGCAGGGTATAATTGCTGGTCGCCCCGGTTAACACCGATATGACCGACGGGCTGCACCTCAGGTTGTTTAAAAACAGATCCAGTGGATTGCGGGCCCATCGGGTACTGAATATCCAGCGGCTTATTTTCTTCGGATACCCGGTGAGCTGCCATTCTGAGGCACGCCGGTTATTGATCACCGCCACGGCGGAAAATTCACAAGACAGGCCGCTGGCCAAGGTGGTATCGCGGTTGTAGCTCAGATATCGCAGATTCTGGGTCTTATCGGGCATACCGCCGATCACCAGCACATCTTTCAGCAACGGGACGTTCGGCTGCACCACCCGTGTCACCGAATGGATGAGCGCATCAATATAATTGTTTTTCAACCTGTCACCCTCCCGGTTCCAACCAAACCCACGTTGTGATCCAGTTCCATAGCCTTAACTGACATTTCACCCGACTATCCGTCAACTGCTTTTTAAGCGCAAAAAAAATGCACGTCTTGTTTTTTCTGTGCATTTATTTAAAGGTTTCTATTCTTTGACCGCCCCGGAATGGGATCACTGCCGTCGGATGAAGTCCACCAGCTGCCGGGCATACATCTGTGGGTAGTGTTCGAAAATGTTGTGTCCGCATTTGGGGAAAACGAGCAGCTCCCCCCTGGTTGAATGGTGGTAGAAGTCAACCCCCTGTTCAACATCGAAAAAATACCCCCGGTCCGGGTACATGACAAGGATCGGACAGGTCACCTGCGAAATGGCCGGTCGAAGATCGAAAAAGCCGATTTGGCCATAACACCCGCCCCCTTGGGCACAGATATCGTAAAAAGCCCTCCCCCGGTCGGCACCGTGCCAACGAATGTATTTTTTTTGAAGCGACGGAGCCAGGTCGTCAAAGGTTGCCGGCAACTTCTGGCGATTGAAGGCCTGCATGGAAATCATACTGTGGCAGAGGGTACTGGCTGTGACGAGGGTTTTGACCTGACCCGGGAAACGAACGGTATAGTCCACACCCACGACACCCCCTTCGCACTGACCGACGATGTGATAGCGATCGATCCCAAGCTGGGCCATCAATTGGGCCATTTCCGTCACGCTGTGTTCGCGAAAATGCTCATCGACATAGTAGCCGGCGAAGTCAGCACCGCCTTCCGATCGACCGAACCCACGCCGGTCATATAACAGCACCTGAAAACCGGCGGCGACCAGCATCGGATGAATCTCTTCCCACATCATACCGCAGGAGAATCCGTTGTGCAGCAGCACGATAGTCTCCCCTTCCCCGTGGATCTCGTAATACGTATCCAAACCGTCTATTTTCACAATTGACATTGGAAATCCCTCAACCGCGCATTGGCCGGTATCGTCAGCGTCCGCATCATCCTGGTCAGAAACAGCCCATCCAATAGTTAATGTTTAACCTTCATTTTTACACAAAAAAAAATTGTTTTTGTTTATATTTCGAGAATTAACCCTACCGGGCAGTGATCCGATCCGAAGATGTCATTGTCGATGAACGCATCTTTTACCCATCCTTGCCGGATGATGTCATCGGAAACGAAAAAGTAGTCGATGCGCCAACCGGCGTTGTTTTTGCGGGCATTGAAACGGTAGGACCACCATGAGTATTTCACCGTGATGGTAGAAGTCCAGTTTGTATTCGAGGCGTTCATCGCTGGCCTGGCCGTTGGGAAAATAAACGTTAAAAAGCGTAAATGCATCGAATTCCAGTTCCACAATTCGGCCTTCATCATCGAACCGTGGCTTGCCGATACCGTGGTGCACCGCCTTGGGCACCATGCGTGAATAGGCAGCCACCCCGCTGTACCCTTTTTTAACCGTGGAAAAGGAAAAAGCGGCTTCGTAACCATCGACCGCCTTCATGGTTCGGGTCAACTGGTCCTCCTGAAGCTTGGTTTCCTGGAGCCCCACGATGTCCGCATCCAGGCTGCGGATGGATGTCAAGAACGCTTTTTTCATGACAGCCCGGTAGCCGTTGACGTTCCAGGAGATCAGCTTGATGGTTTGCTTGGGCATGGGGTTGACTCCTAACCCGGATAAACCGGAAACAACAAATTGCAAGCACCAAATCTCAAATAAATAACAAACACCAAACTACAAGATCGAAATCTCAAAAAAGAGAAAAATCTATGGTTGCTGCCATGATCGATATTCGCCTTTGGCATGGTTTAACGAGAGTCCTTAACGCGTTAGCAAATTGGAATATCCTCTCTTCAAGATCATGCAGTTTGGAATTTTTATTTTTTGTCATTGTGATTTATTTGTCATTTGGTTTTTGGCTATTGTGATTTAATTGTCTTTTGATTGTGTAATTTAGTTGTTTGTTAAGTTGTTTCGTTGGAACGCGATGGATGAATCGAGCATGATCAGCGGTGGCGGTCAACCCCGATTCTCGGACACATGTCGGCCACCGGGCACCGGCTGCAAAAAGGTGAAATGGGCCGGCACAGCACCTGGCCGAAGGCCACCAGCAGTTCGTTGTAGCGGATCCAGTGCCGTTTGGGCAGTTTTTTTCGCAGGGCCAGTTCGGTCTTGTCCGGCGTCTTCGTCTTGACGTAGCCGATGCGGTTGCTGATCCGGTGCACGTGGGTGTCCACACAGATGGCCTGAATTTTGAACCACTCCACGAGGACCAGATTGGCTGTCTTGCGGCCCACACCGGGCAAGGCGGTCAGTTCCTCCAGATTATCCGGCACCTTGCCGTCGTATCGGTCCAACAATATCCGGCTGATG
>JAQYWF010000155.1 GCA_030145105.1 Desulfosarcina sp. | reverse complement strand
GTGAGTCTCGGGGGCGGGAAAAATCCATTTGCTAACGGTTCCAGGCCAACGGCTTTGGCTTCATGGCTAAGATATGCAGGAAATGAGTGGCTGACAGGTTGAAGTCATGTGGTGAATAAGGCCCAGATCGGGTTACTACGCCAATGATATCCATTGGATAAATAGCGATGCCAGGATTTAATTCGTTATCTTTATATTTAATTTTAATTGATGCGTAGCTATTTTCTGCGCTTTCAAGTCTTCAATTTCGAGAATTCTGAAACGGATTCCGCCATCCGCATGTTGTTGGATTGCGAATTCTAATTTCAATGTAAAGCCTTCCATTTGAAAACTCGGAGGCGTATTGTAAGCTTTTTTCAATGAGGACTTAACTCTTTTTATGGGCTCAACCAGGCCGCGGGAAATTTCAGGGGAAAAGCCGGATGAGTCGCTTGGCTGAAATGAAAAACTGAGATTATGATATGATTTAGATGTCGACGGTTCAACTTCAAACCCATTGCTCAATCCGACAATTTTCACTGCTATTGCACCTTTTTCTGTTTCTGTTGAATCAACAGTTAAGGCCACTTTAACTGTCTCGATGGTAAACTTGGGGCTTCCCAATTCAGAAATATTGGCTGTATTGATTTCATTTTTAATGGCAGTGATTATTTCATCGATTTCAAATTCACCAGCTTGAGCGATGCAAATAGGCGACAGGTTAACTGCGACCAGAAAAAATATGATAAAAACGATGAATGGTATAACGCGTGGCTTGATCATTTTAAAAATTATCCTTCATGTTTAAATGGATCTTAACCCGTTTATGATCCGGATGGGCGGTAGCGCCTAATAACAGGATGACATATTATAGTTAATCCGGCAGCGTCCTGATTGTCAACAACGCAGCAACTCCTTGACAAGAATAGGAATCTCTGCAAACGTGGAGAGGCTTAACCTGCTTCGTTACCTCCCAACGACCAAAGGAGTCAGAGTCCATGAAAGTGATCGTTTACCTGCTTGGCTTCGGGCACATCGCCATCTGTTCTTGTTTGATCCTTTATACAAGGGAGACCGTCGCTACACTCAACGGCTGGTTCCAGACATACCCGCTTAAATACCTGTCGGCCATCCCAGCTGTGTTTGGGCTCCTGTTCCTGGTCTCCGCATCATCCACGACCCACCCGTGGGTATTCCGGATAATCGCCCTGTTGGCTTTATGTGAAGCGGTCGTGGCATTCGCGGACCCAAAAAAAATCTACAGCCGAATGGTGGACTGGTGGATTGGGAATGTATCCGATCAGACGAACCGTTTGTTCGGAATCATCGGCATCATCTTTGGAACTGTAATTCTGACTTGGATATAATCGATTGGAGATTTAGGCATGGCACTGACAAAAAAAGACATCGTCGACCGGATGCAAGCGGAACTCGGCTTTCTCAGAAACCGATCCATTGAGATCACCGAATCCCTTCTTGAGCTCATCAAGGCAACCCTGGAATCTGGTGATGATGTTCTGGTTTCCGGCTTCGGCAAATTCTGTGTGAAGGAAAAAAAAGCGCGAAAAGGCCGCAATCCGGCTACCGGTGAAGACCTGATGTTGAAACCAAGGCGGGTGGTGACGTTCAAGTGGTCTGGCAAATTAAGGCAAAAGGTGGACGGGAAATGAATACTGCGCTCAATCGCCGCCGACACCGTCGCCGCATGGCGCTATTCAGCGCGAAATATACAGCCAAAGAGGGAACGTATCGGGATCTGGTCAAAGATATTGGCGCCGGCGGTGTTTTTGTATGCACCCGGCGCAAGATGGTTCAGGGCCGGACGATCAACCTCCAGATCCCGATTTTAGTTTTCGATAAAAGGCTCAGTCTGATGGGGACGGTGGTGCGGTGCGATGCCGCGGGCTTTGCGGTGATGTTTGACAAACCGATTGACGAGAAGATTATTAATGCGGGTGACTGGGGACTGACATGTGCGGAAGATTCGTTGGATTCAGAAGACTTGAAGAACTGATTGATCACTTCCCCATCGATGTGGCCAACGTCGACGTTACGCCCAGCTACAACGTCGCTCCCACCCAGGAGATAATCGCCATTGCCAGGCATGACGACCGAAACCACCTGGAGAAACTTCACTGGGGACTGGTTCCGTTCTGGGCGAAGGACACCAGCAACGGCAGCCGGATGATCAACGCCCGGTCTGAAACCGTGGCTGCCAAACCCAGCTTTCGAACGGCATTCAAGTGGCGCAGATGCCTGATCCTCGCCGATGGATTCTACGAGTGGAAGGGGGAAAAAGGAAGTAAACAACCAATTTTCCTGACGCTGCCCGACGGCCGCCCATTCGCCTTTGCAGGCCTGTGGGAGGCCTGGGACAACAGGGGAAAAGAACCAACCGCCTATCGCTCCTGCAGTATCCTTACCAGAGAAGCCAGTCAATCGGTCATGCCGATCCACAACCGGATGCCGGTGATTTTAAAACCGAAGGCCTATGATGTGTGGCTCAGCCGCGACAACCAGGACGTTGGGTTACTCCAGGATCTCATCCAGAACGAGGTCTATACCGAACTGAAAAGCATTCCCGTGTCCAGACAGGTAAACTCGGCAAAGGTTAACAGGCCGGGGAACCTGCGGCCATTGGAAGCAGGCGCCAAGCCTTAGAACTGTTCACATTCAATCACCGTGGCGTGATAGCGGTCCCACCGGATGTCACCTTTCCGATAACAATACCCCGTTTTGGTTTGCCTGCGATTAATGGTGTGCTTGAAGGAGTCGCGCAACCGACGGTTTTTCCCTTCAAGCCGGACGGCTGATAGATTATTCTGGTTGTTTCACCTTACTCACCCCCGCCGATCACCGACACTCGGGGGGCGTCTGTGTGCAGTGGGTCTTTTTCAGACGGTCGGTGTACCTGGCCCAGAACCCCTTTTTGGTTTTTGCGTCCGCAGCGTCGAATTGTCGCCGGCACTCGTCCGAGCAAAAATAATGGGTGCCTTTGTCGTCATTGGCGGTAAATTGCACCTTGCGCGGATCGAAGGTCTTTCCACAGACAGGATCCACAGCGGTTTCAGGAATCGTGTTGGTTTCGCTCATGAGACAACCTCCTTGCACGTTTGTTGTTGCTGGATGTCCAGCAGTGGCCGCTTTTACTGGTATACTAACTATAATACCGTTTTCTTCATTTGGCACTCCCAGATCCGCTCAGGTTTGGGTACACTGCCCATCGTGGCATGTCTGATCTTAATGTATTCCTCACTTCTCATTCACTGATACGCGCTGACCCTGCAGGCAGTCAGCTTAAAGGGGGCGATCTTCGAGTCCGGATCCAGTTCATCGCGGGTCAGTTGGTTCACCGGAGATTCGCCAAAGTGAAACGGCATGAAGAGTTCTCCCGGCAGGACGTCACTGCTGGCTTTCAGCCGTGTCGTGATCTCGCCCTGTCGGGAAGTGATCTTTACACGCGCACCATTTTTCAGGCCGGACCTTTTGATATCATCTGGATGAATGAGGACGTAGGACCGGTTGGAAAAATCCGTCAGCACCCGGTTGCGCCTGGACATGGTACAGGTGTGATAGTGGTAAAGGATGCGGCCGGTGTTCAGCAAGAAAGGGTAATCGGCATTTGGCTTTTCCGTTTGCGGAACATATGCCACCGGGTGCAAGATCGCCTGTCCGCTGGCGGTGTTGAACTGCTTCAGGAACAAAGTGGGCGTCCCTGGATGCGCGGGGGTCGGACATGGCCACTGGATGCCCTCCCGTTCGATGCGATGGTAGGAGACGCCGGCCATGAACGGTACCACGGCTGCAATCTCATCGAAGATTTCAGCTTCGTTCGCATAGGGATTCATCGAACAGTCCATCCGTCGGGCAACGTCCCAAATTATTTTCCAGTCCTGGCGGGCTTCCCCGGGAGGATCGACCGCTTTTCTCACACGGCTTACCCGCCTGTCGCTGTTCACGAAGGTGCCGTTTTTTTCTGCAAAAGTCACCCCCGGAAGAATGACATCGGCATAGGCGGTGGTCTCGGTTGGGAAAATATCCTGCACCACCAGAAATTCCAGCTTTTGGATGGATTCACGGGTATGGTTCAAGTTGGGATCGGTCAGCATCGGGTTTTCGCCCATGATGTACATCCCTTTTATGTGCCCGGCATGGGCCGCCTGCATGATTTCGACGGTGGTGAGCCCGACTTTCCCGGAGAGCGCTTCATGGGGAACGTTCCATACGGCGGCCACTTTTTTTCGATTGGCAAGATCGGTAACCGGTATGTATCCCGGGTAGGACATGGGCAGGCAGCCTACATCGGATGCGCCCTGGACGTTGTTTTGCCCACGCGGCGGATTCAATCCTGCGCCGATTTTTCCGATCTGTCCGCTGATCAGGCACATATTGATCAGCGAATATACAAGATGGGTTCCGGTGGTCTGCTGGCTGCACCCCATACCCGTGGCAATCAGCGCTTTATCCGCCCTGGCGAACAGCCGGGCCGCCGTAAGGAGTTTGCCCTGGACAACACCCGTGATGGCTTCTACGGTATCAGGTGGGTACTCGGCGACAACGACCTTGAGTTCCTCAAAGGCCTCCACCCCCCTTTCCACCCGCCGGGAGATGAACCTCTTATCGATCCACGCTTCACGGATAAGAATGTTCATGAGGCCATTGAGCAGCGCGATGTCAGTTCCCAGTTTGGGCTGCAGCCAGACATCTGCGTGCTTCACCAAGGGGGTCCATCGGGGATCGATGACAATCAGTTTGCCGCCGGCGGCAACGCCTCGTTTGACGTAAGTTGCGGTGACCGGGTGGGTTTCGACCATATTGTTGCCGGTAACCAGTATGCAGTCGGCCGTCTCATAATCTTCGATCGAGTTGGATCCTGCACCTGATCCCAGTGCACGCAGCATAGCCGTGACCGTGGACGCATGACACAGCCGGGTGCAGTAATCCACGTTATTGTTGCCAAATGCGGTCCGGATGAATTTTTGAAACAGGTAATTGTCTTCATTGGTGGCTTTGGCAGATGCATAGCCTGCCAGGGCGTCATTACCGTATTTGGATTTGATCGCTTTGAATTGGCTGGCAATCAGATCCAGGGCTTCATCCCATTCAGCCGGTTGGAATTGTCCATTGCGTTTGATCAGCGGTTGCGTCAACCGATCCTTGTGGCCGACATACGCGTAGCCGAAACGCCCCTTGACGCAAAGCCTGCCATCATTGGGTTTGACGCCCTCCACACCGTTAACCCGGGCAATCCGATCGCCCTTGACCACCAGCTCGACCTGGCATCCAACACCGCAGTAAGGGCAGACTGAGATGACCCGCTTCTCCGGCATCTCCGTGACGAGAAGATCTCTGTTGGGTTTTTCCACGATAGCGCCCGTCGGGCACAACTGGATGCATTCGCCGCAGCCGTCACATTCGGAGGCTCCCCACACCCCGAGCCCGGCGACGATATACGATTGTATGCCCCGGTTGGCCATGGACAACACATGCTTGCCCTGAACTTCACCGCAGGCCTTGATACATCGGAAGCACTTGATACATTTGGAGGCATCGTAGGTAAGCACCGGAGAGCTTTCATCGATCGGCTGTCCGAGCGTTTTCCAGATAGCGGGAAAGCGCCTGCGCACCGGGTCATCGAGGCCGTATCGTACGACCAGTGCCTTGAATTCATCCTGGTAGCTGCGATCAAAAGATTCATTGTGTTCGGACAACAGATAATCCAATATATCCCGGCGGGCCGCTTCCAATTCCTCATCGAACGCGGTCACTTCCATCCCCTCGGCAACGGTCACCGTGCAGGCGGCGACAAGGCTGCCCTTGCCTCTGATTTTTACCATGCACAACCGGCACGCGCCGGTCGGCGTCAGTTTGCGGTGGTAGCAGAGACTGGGAATCGGGATATTGTTTCGCTGCGCCAATTCCATCAGGTTATCCCCACGCCTGGCACTTATATTTTTTCCGTCAATTACTATGCTGACCCCGTCGTCCATCATCGGCACCTGGATTGAGAAATCTGGGTTGTCTCCAACTCATCACGAAAATACCGCACGGCGCTGTTGATCGCCAGAACCGGGGATTGGCCCAGTGGACACAATGCGGTTTTGGCCATCAGTTCCGACTGGTATACCAACGCGTCAATATGATCAGACCTCTTGTCGTCAGCCCCCTTGAGCTTTTCCAGCAGGTCGACCAGCTGCTTGGTTCCCACACGACAGGGAACGCATTTACCGCAGGATTCGTGTTCGAAAAAACGCAATATCGAATCGAGCATCATCAAGATGGACTGATCGTTGCACATGACGATAACGGCGCCGGATCCCAATACCGCTCCTTTTTCTTTCAGGGCGTCAAAGTCCATGCTTACATCCAATAATGATTCCGGCACGAATGTCCCGGCGGCCCCACCCAGCAGCGCCGCTTTAAATGGTCTCTCGTCTTTCATCCCTCCGGCGACCCGGTAAATCAGGTCACTGAGCGAGACCCCCATTTCGACTTCCGCATATCCGGGGTTTTTCACGTCGCCACTGATCGTAAAAATTTTGGTGCCGGGGGACGTTTCGGTGCCGAGTTGTCGGTACCAACGGGCACCATTGATCATAATGGTTGGAATATGGGAAAGCGTCTCGACATTATTGATCAACGTAGGCTTGCCGAACAAACCACTTTCGGCCGGAAAAGGCGGTTTGATCCGTGGATAGCCTCTTTTGCCTTCCAGGGATTCAAGCAGGGTCAACTCTTCTCCACACAGGTACGACCCAGCCCCCAGTTTGATTTCAATGTCCAACGAAAACCCCGAACCCAGAATGTTGTTGCCCAAAAAGCCGTGCACATGGGCATGCGCCAACGCGTTACGGATCATGGTGATTGATTGATGGTATTCACCACGAATGTAAATATAACCTCGTTCGGCGCCGACACCATAAGCCGCAATCACCATTCCCTCGACCAGCAGATGGGGGTCCCCTTCCATGATGATACGATCCTTGAAGGTTCCGGGCTCTCCTTCATCGGCGTTGCATACGATGTAGCGCATGCATTCCAGAAGGACACATGAGGCTTGGCTGGTATACTTCTTCTTCAGTCCTGTCGAAAACCCGGCGCCCCCCCGCCCCCTTAAACCCGATTTCGTGATATCGTGGACGACTTTCTCGGAAGGGCTCTGCAGAGCCTTTTTCAAGGCTTCATAACCGCCCCTGTCCATATAGTCCTGGATGCTGGCAGGATTGATTTTGCCCACATTCCTCAAAGCGATATTGTATTCTGTGATCACCCGTTCAGTCTCCCTGTGAGGCGCTTTTTTTCCGGTACTGAGCAATGATCGTCGCGATACTTGCTGCGGTCAGCTTACCGTATACGACGTGATCAATCGTCATCGCCGGTGCCAGATCGCATTGGCCAAGGCATTCGGTCGTTTCCAGGGTGAACAGCCGATCAGGCGTCGTTGCACCAACATCAAGTTTCAGAATCCGGGCCAATTCGTTGAACACATCGTCCACACCGGCACAATGACAAACCGGGGAACGACAAATCCTGATGATGTGCGCTCCCCGTGGCGTTAAGCTGAACATGCTGTAATAGCTGGCGACCCCGTAAATCGAACTTAGCGTCGTATTCAGGTGATGGGCGACAAGGGACAAATCTTTTTCCGACAGGTAATTCATCCGGCTGTTGTTCTGCAAATCGTGGAGTATAAGGAGTACGTTTTCCATTCTGGGAAGATATTTTTCAAGAATATCGGTCTTTTTCATTTGGTTTTCCCAACACGATGCCATGCGATGGCGCACAGGTGATATCTGCAACCACAATGTGACTCAACAGGTGAACCAAAAGACGATCCAAAAGGTGACGACGAAGGCTCAAGAAGAATTAGCCGCGTGATCGAACCGCGATGACGATGCACAAGAAGGCACCGGATCCACCGGTTGGATGAGCTATGGCGGTTGTCCGACTGCGTTTAACTTACATTGTCCGGTGTAAAGCGACAACTAGTTTTATTGGGGGGTGGGTTGGTAGGACGCACACGCGTTGTTCTAGAAGAAATGGATATGGCAATGTGAGACGGCAGGCTATTGGAGACGTTGTTTACGAATGGTACTTATTGATTGCGCCGCAGGATCTGGGCAACACCCGACGTAGTCTATCATCGGATTTTGTATAATCTTAAAAAAACATCCCCTATCCCCCGTGACCTTTCCGATTTCCTCCATTCTTGTCCTTCAGGTTATTCGTATAGATGGACATTTAGCAATAATTCCTCAGCACCCAGATTATCAAGGAATACCAACCTCTTGACACGGATAGAGATTCGTGCGATCAATGATGTGTTCCCTCCAACCGCACCGCCACCTAATCGGAGATCCATCCATGGCACTAACGAAACACGATATCGCTGAACAGGTTCAAGCCAAACTCGGTTTCCCCAAGAATCAATCCGTCGAGATCACAGAATCCATCCTCGAGACCATCAAAGCAACGCTGGCGTCTGGTGATGATGTATTGGTAAGTGGGTTTGGAAAGTTTTGTGTGAAGGACAAACGGGAACGCAAAGGCCGGAATCCGGCCACGGGTGAAGATAAAATCCTGGCAGCAAGACGTATCGTGACGTTCAAGTGCTCTGGTAAACTGCGGGAGAAGGTGAATGGGAAATAATCAACGCCAATACCCCCGCCGTGCGGCTTTCATCATTGCGGAATACACGCTTGAAGAGGGAACTTACCGGGATGTGGTCAAGAATATAAGTGCTGACGGCTTATTCGTCAGGACATGGAGAAAATTTGTCGCTGAGGAATCTATCTCGCTCAAATTTCCATTGTTTCAATTTGACAATATTATTCAGGTGTTCGGAAAAGTTGTTCGCAATGATCATGATGGATTTGCAGTGACTTTCGATGAACCGATTAATGGCCTGGTCTGCAAAGATGGACGGCTCCCGGAGATTGTCCATGAGGGTGACAGATCACCACGGATATCTCGTTGAGGGTGATTTTACCAGTGAGTTCGAAACACTGCCTGGTGCGGTAGCCTTGAATCCGGATGATCGGTATCCGGACTGAAAGCTGGATATGACATCCAGGATTGCACGATTTAAATCACTGTGGACAACTTTGGGCGCCTTGCACCAGATGGAAAGGAAGCCGCAGCGGACAGACGGGATGTCATCCCCGAGGCAACCATCTGCAACTGTAGTTCAGGCACTATTACCCTATCTGTTTCATGAGCGTGTTTAAGCATTCGTTGAGTGCATCAGCGTCCACAAAGGCTCCTGTTTATCAAAATAAATTGGTTGGTTAACTTTTTCGACAATTAATTGAATAACGTTATTGTTGAAATTATTGGAAGGATTTTTTTGACTTATAAGACCCGCACATTAAGGACAAAACGCCCTCTGATTAAAACTTATATATCAGTGTGCCAGTAGCACCCAGAATCAGCGTTTGCGCGACATAGCTTCTACCTGGATCGCCGTAGAGAGCCAGGTCGATGTTGAACCGCTCCAGAACCAGCCCCAACCCCAAACTGGCCCCGGTTCCAGGCCATGGAATGTCTTCTTTAAGATTTCCAGAGGCGGAGGTCTCGGCAACGACTGGATAGACAAGGCCGGCCCGTAGACAAATGTGTCGGGTTAAACGGTGCTCTATCCCACCTCGCAGAAACCAGATGTCTGCAGATTGCTTTTCATACCCCCCGAATCGTCCAAAGATGTACTCACTGTCCAGGGTGAGTGTGGTTGGCCCGATTGTGTGGGACATTGCAAGGGTGGCATATTTTGGAACGGTAAATCCATTGTATTCGTCTTTGTAAGAGAAGCCTACAACGTTTTTGAACATGACGCCCAGACGTGTGGTATCGGAAACCCGGAAGATGGCTCCCAGGTCAATGGTCTCATACTCGACGGCCAGGTTCCGAACCGATGGCAACGCGTCCGAACCGCCGGTTGGACACATTTGGGTCTTTCAATCCAGGTGGATATAATTAAAACCCAGAAGGAGCCGCTTGCTATCCAGAGGCGCAAGGGCCAAGGAGAATCGGATATCCATGGTTTTAGAACTGATTGCACCTGAAAAATTATCGTCGGTGTCCACCATTGCCAAAGATAGTAAGGTAGACGCATAGTCATCCCAGACACCGTCACCGCTGTCCCCTTTAAAGCGCAGTCTGTTTACCATGGCTAGGCCAATTGCCAAATGGCGACGTCTCAACGCTTTCACCGGCGGGCGATAGACGAACCCGGCACTGCTGAATACGCCGGGATAATCTCCAGACAGAAAAATCTGGTTATCGTTTAATTGGGCCAGTCCGGCCGGATTCCAAAACACAGCTGAGGCATCATCGGCAACAGCCGTGAAAGCCCCGCCCATACTCATCGCCCGTGCACCGATACCCATTCCCAAATCGGAACCGTGGAGATAGTCAAAGTCTACCTCGGCGCGAGCAGTATTTGCCAGGATTGTCGAAGTCAACAAGATCAGGGTAATTGCCTTCTGGAGAAAGCCAGATCTTGCGAGGACTTTAAAAAGCATGCATTTGCTCATCTCTGATAGCAACTTTCTTGATTTTACATTTCCTCACCATCAACCACAAGAGTCATCAATTTGTTTTTACATACAATAAAGGCATGATCCTACAGAAAGATCAACAGCAAGC
>JAQYWF010000302.1 GCA_030145105.1 Desulfosarcina sp. | reverse complement strand
GGTTCGATATACTTGCAGACGGTGTTGAAATCCGACAGCCGCATGGCGATTTGGTAGGAATCCATGGTCTGATCGTAAGCTTCCATTTTCGTATGCTCCGAAATGGCCGCACACCCCAGCGGCAGACAAATGAGAACTGCAATAATCATGTTTTTCATGCGATGCACCTTCGGATGGGTTCAATTATTTTAATCTATCTGGGTGAATTCCCCGCAGCTTGATGCGTTTCCTTTTTTGCGGTTAGCTGTTGATACCCCGTCAGCTCTGCTGCGGGGTAGTTCATTCGCCTGTATTGAAGATAGAAACCATTCACTTGTCAACCGCGTTGCAAGCCGTGGGGTTAGCCTTCGCTATCGCGGTTCAACACGTCTCTCACCGCCTTGGCAATGGTTTCGAGTCGATAGGGTTTTTTGACATATATGCCTGCTCCCAGCCTGCGGGCCTCGTGTACTCGGTGCGATTCGGAGAATCCGCTGGTGATCACGGCTCGTTGACCGGGATGGATGTTGATGATGCGCTGGTAGGTTTCCAGGCCGTCGATGCCGGGATCCATGATCATGTCCAGCACCAGCAGATCGACCCGCTGTTGCCTGACATGTTCAACGGCTGCTTCGCCGCTGGAAACGCTTGCCACGTCATAACCCAGCCGCGTGAGCATTCCCGTGGCGATTTCACACTGTTCCTTGACATCGTCCACCACAAGGATCCGCTCACCGTCACCGATCAGATTGTCAAAGATTTCCGGTGCACGTGTCTGCATGCGGAGCTCCTTGGTGGAGGGAAGGTAAATGGTTGCCGTGGTGCCATGCTCCGGTGCACTCTGGATGTCGATGTACCCGCGGTGATCCTTGACAGTTCCCCACACCACCGCCATGCCTAATCCGGTGCCGCTTCGGCCCATCACTTTTTTGGTGTAAAACGGCTCAAAAATCCGGTCGATGTCCTCGTGCGAAATGCCGATGCCGTTGTCCGTAACCGTCAGCACCACATAATCGCCTTCTTCGATGTCGTCATAGCCTTTGATGGGGCTATCGATATACCGGTTTTCCGTTTCGATGCGGATACGTCCGGCATGCATCGTCGCTTCGGCGGCATTGGAAATCAGGTTCATCACGGTTTTTGAGAGATGGACCGGGGAGCCGGAAATATCGAGAAGGTCGTCAGCCAGGTCCGTTTCCAGTTGAAAATCCGGGTGATGATTCCGCAGGTTGTTGTATTCAGGGCTTTTCAGGTACTCACGGATCACCTGGTTCAAGTTTAGAACCTCTGCGACAGTCACTCCCCGGCGGGCCAGCGTCAATAGATCCTGAACGATATTGGCGGCGCGTTCCCCGGAGCGCTGGATGGTACGGATGGGCTTTTTCAGAGGGCTCTCTTCCGGCAGGTCCATGAGAATCAACTCCGGATAACTGACCAGGCCCGACAGGACATTGTTCAGGTCGTGGGCGACGCCGCCGGCCAGCATGCCGATGGCTTCCATTTTCTGGGCCCGCTGGAGCTGGTCCAGCAATCGTTTCTTTTCCACCGTAGCGGTCACCTGTTCAGAGATATTTCTCACCATGCCCAGCGCCAGGTCGTCCGACACTGCCACCAATCTGCATTCGTAGTACCTGATGACATCCTCGATCAGAAGGTCGTACTCGAAAACCATCACCCCCCTGGTCTCGAATGTCCGGGCGAGCTGCTTCCGAAAAACGCGTGAAATGTGGCCAGGCATGACGTGCTCGATTTTCCGCCCAATACATTGATCAAGGGATGCCGCAAGGTTTTCCGATTCTCCCCGTAGGTCGACGAACCGACCGTCTCGATCGAACTGGAACATGGTGTCAGGGATGGCATCGAGGATGGCCAGGGTCCTGGCCTCACTCTGCCTGCTTTTATCCTCCGCCCGCTTGCGTTCGGCCACCTCTTTCTGCAGCGACTGTTCACGTTCGCGTATCTCTTCAGCCATCTTGCTGAATCGTCGGGCGATGTCGGCCAGTTCATCATGGTGCACCTCGTCGAACCGGTAATCATAGTCACCCCGGGCCACCTGGTCCATCCCTTGGCGGAGGATGGCCAGGGGCTTGCGCATGAGCACCCGCAATACAACGCCTGTGGCAATGACAATTACCACCAGCGATACCCCCATCAACAGAATCGCTGTGTTGCGAAGCCATGTCAGGTCTTGGCGATAGGCGTCCAGTGACAGCGCAAAACGGACCTGGCCGATCGGTTTTCCGATATAGACAATCGGCACCTCACGGCTGATCGGGTTTTCGGAGGTATCCCGACTGAATTCATAATAGACGTTCCCATCGATGTCGCGGATGAGGATGGATGTGACGATGTCGTTGCGGACGAATCCGTCCCCGATCCGCCGGATCTGTTCGTCATCCAGATCCCAAATCGGGACCGCCAGTGTCTCGGACAGGTTGACGGCATACTCGTCTGCTTTTAACTGCAACTGTCGGTAAAGATAGTCGGCCTGCCGGTGGTATATCAATGTCAGCAGAACCCCCTCCACCAGAAACACCAGCAGCACCAGACTGATGGATAGTTCGAAGGAGATGGACCGCCGTCTCAGCAATCCAACACTACGCACGTTAGGGCCAGGAGAACTGGGATTGGTCAAGCTTTTTATTTCTGGGTTCACGTGCAGGGCTTCCATGTCGGTCGTCTGTTATTCCGGCACATAATTGTATTCACGGCAGATCCGATGGTAGCTGCCGTCCGATTTCATTTCATCCAACACCGCCTGCCACAGCCTGATGACATGGGGCGACGTTCCTTTTGAGAATGCAATATAATTGCCTACGGTATGGAAGGCGTAGGCCAGCGCCAACTGGTCAGACGACGCACCGGCTTGTCTGGCCAGGTACGGCATGTTGAAATCCGAACTAACCCACAAATTGATATTTCCCCGTTGCAAGTGGGTCAGATTGGTGATGTTCTTATTGGTGGGAACCAGATTTTCAAACCCCAATGCCTGCAGGTATTGCATTTTGGCGTCCTGGCGGTAGGTGCCGATGCGCTTGACCTGTTTGGCCGCTTCGATATCCATAATGCGGATTGGGCTCTCATTCCACCGGTAGAAGCCCCAGCGTTGCCGGTAGAGCGGTCCCACCCATGAAAACATGGCTTCACGTTGGGGGAGTCGGGTGGTTGAGAAAAGGGCCGTATCGGCTTCGGATTGGGCCAATTGGTACCCCCTGGCCCAAGGCACCAGCGCGATGGTATCCGGCTGGCCGATCCGCCGCAGGATTTCCCGGACAATGTCGGCCGACAGCCCTTTGATCTGGCCATTTTCTTTATAGGAAGAGGGTGGTGAATCCTCCGTGTACAATCTCAAAAAAAATGGTGCATCGCTGTGAGTCTGGCGTTCGGACACCCGGATTGCGTCAGGCGGCAGCCATTTGCGCGTTAACCACCAGAAGGTGCCGTCCGCTTTCATTTCATCCAGGGTCACCTGCCACTGCTGCACGATGGCCGGTGAGGTGGGTTTGGAAATGGCGATATAGGATATCTGCTGCTGGAGTGTAAATGCCGCTTTTATTTCCCGTGGATCGAATCCGGCCTCACGGGCCACCTGTTGGGCGCCGACATTGTCGAAAATCCACAGATCCACCCGGCCGGACATCAGTTTGCGAATGCCGCTGTGCGGGCTGTTGGAACTGTCTAGGTTGGTGAAGCCGAGAGATTTCAATATCTGCTCTCTGACATCGTCCCTATATGTGGCAATGACGTCCACCTTCATGGCCGCTTCAATGGAATCGATCTGTCGTTGGTCGCTTTTTCTAGCATACAATTCGATCCGCGCGGAATGAAGTGGACCGACCCAATGGAAAAGCGATTCGCGCGCCTCAGTCTTGGCGGTGGTAAAAAGGACGGTGTTGGGTTCGGTGAGCAGCCGCTTGTATCCCCGGGCCCATGGCATGACTTGAATATCGTTGGCAATACCCAAGCGTCGGGTGATTTCTCTTACCACATCGGTCATGGCCCCGGTCAGTTGGCCGTTCTCCGTGTAATTTAATGGGGGGAATTCCTCAGTGATGATTGTCAATTCAGCCGCTGCTGGATACGTCACGGGAAGGTGAAGGAAAACAACCAAAAAAAAGATTGCGGTGGTGTGTTTCAAAAGCCGCTCCTGATCCACGTTGATCAATTTGCCAGATTAATCCACTGTGACATGTTGCGAAAGATCCGACAAGTTGATCTCCTGTTCGCCTGATTTTTCAATTTTCAAGGCCCGATTGCGGAAATCGCTGTCGTCAATTTTGGCTTTTACCCATTGATGCCAGGCATCCTTCCTGGAATCGACAATGGCATTGAAATCTTTGGATAGATCGAACCGGATCAAGGCATCATCTGCGATCCAGACGCAGTAGTTGCATTTTTTCTGACCACTTTCGATAATCTTGAAAAAATAGCGAAAGGTTTTACTGCCGGGCTTCAAGCCTTCTTGAATCTCAAAGTTTTTGTAAATCCACGCGTTTTGCATTTTCCCCCCTTAAATAGTTGATGCTAAGAATAAGAAATATAAGCGTGCAGTTTGGATTTACAACAATACAAGCGCTGATTTGACTTTCGGAATTGACCGGAATAATGAAAGGTGTCTTGATATCGATACCCTTGCCGCCCTTAGAATAATGCTTACCATCCTCACAAACAAGGCGCCCGACAGGTTAAGGGCAAAAAAGGTAAAAACAATAAGGATTCACAAACAATGAACAACAAAAAATATATAGAAGTGCCGGTATTGACAGTCAGTGAAGCCGCCCGATTTATCGGCGTAGGCAAGAAAGTGATTTATCAGCTGGTCGAGTTTGACGAAATTCGCGCAATGCGCGAGCACGGCAAGGTGATGATTGATAAAAGCAGCCTTGAAGCCTTTCACAATAGCGGCAAGCGGCCATGAATCGGTTTTAGTCGCGCATTGGGTTATAGGGTCCGTGTAAAAACCAACAGATCGGACCGTTGCGCCCGGATTTATGGCGTGGTAGGAATAAACATATCAATGTACGGCTATGCAATACTGGCGTTGCACCCGAGCCGATCAACGCCTGAAACACCATCGATCAAAACAGGCACGCGCGATCTTAATCGGTGAAACGGGAGACAACATGCATGGGTGTTGAAAAGGAGGCTGCCATGAAGAAAACCTGTCTGAAGCTGATGGTCGTCATGGTTCTGGCGGTCGTGTTGAGCGCTCCGTCCTGTTGGGCCAAAGAGAAGGGTTACTGCTACATCGTTGGCTATTCCATGCAAGAAAAGACCGCCTATATCACCCCGGTGTTTGTTGCCAACGTATCCGGCGCGACATACAGCGAAGAGGAATTTGTCGCTGACGTTGTCTTGATCCGCAAGATGGAGGATCAATTTCAGAACTACCTGGCTGGACAGGCAATCAACACCGCTGATTTTGTCGTTAGTGCCCGGGTGGCCTATCGTTCCCAGGCCATCGCCGACAAACGCCTGGCCGATGAAAAAAGTGATTTCACCGGCAGGGGGTATTCCATAAAAGCCGCGAACAAATTTAGATTTAAGAAATAAACTTCTCTGATCCTGCAATAGATTGAAAACCCGTCTTTGTCAGGATATCTGTGCGCGCTCAGCAGGCAGGTGGTTCTTGCCTGTGGCCATAATCATATACAAGTCGGCGCAACCGTCTCATATGACACAAACAAACCAACGTTTCGCCGGGTAGGTACAATCTTGATTGCTGCAGATTACACCATACTGATCATTATGGGAGTGGCCGTGGCGATAGCCGCCGGCTCATTTTCAATCATCGCCCGATACTTGTTCGACCGCGGCCTGGCAGATCGCAACGCGCTGGCCCCGAACATCATTGATCTTTACAAGACCTATATCGCGCACACAAGGAAAATGACCGGACGAATCGGAGCTGCCTTCTGGATCCACTGTGTATCCGCAGGGATATTCATTTCCACCGGGGTGTTTTATACGATCGGCCGCTTCATTCTGCCCCGCATATTTTAGCCGTAAACCCGTTACCGCAACCCTTCACAAAAAATTAATGGAGATCAGCATGACCGCTGCCATCACACCGTTGGAATATAAGCTCACCCTCGAGCCGGATCTTGACCTCTTTACGTTTACCGGCCGGATGACCCTTTCCGCCCATGCCGACGAGCCAACCGACGCCCTCACCCTCGATTGTGCGGAACTGGCTATCTGGCAGTGCCGAATTCAACCGGATGGGTCCGATGACGATCTCATCGAGTGTCCGTATACGATGGATCCGGCCAACACGACCCTGACCATCCATCTGCCCGGCCCCCTTTCCGGTACCTTCCAGTTGACCATCGACTATAGCGGTAGAATTAACGACAGCATGGCCGGTTTCTATCGCAGCCGGATCAAAACGGACAACGCCACACTGGCCGACCCGCGCAGGCTCGACTCACCTGACC
>JAQYWF010000356.1 GCA_030145105.1 Desulfosarcina sp. | reverse complement strand
GGGCTCCGAGCGACGGATGCCCATAGAGACAAAAAAAAGGGGCCCCCTTCAGCCTTCTGAAGGAGTCCCCCTTTTAAATTGGAAAACGAAGGGTTAGACCACGGTCACATTGGCTGCGGCAGGACCCTTGGGGCCCTGTTCGATGTCAAAGGTAACCCGGTCGCCTTCGTTGAGAGATTTGAATCCGGTGGCATTGATTGCCGAATGATGAACGAATACATCAGGACCGTCCTCTTGCTCAATAAAACCAAACCCCTTGCTGTCATTGAACCACTTAACGATACCATTTGCCATGCTAACTTCCTCCTACGAATAAAAAATTTTAATCATTGCTTCAAACTTCAGGCGCCACTTTGACAAATGGATCGCTCCCTTAGAAAGAAACCCGGCCGCCAACACCGACGGACCTTTATAATCTGCATTTCATATCATGCAAAAGAAAAAAGCAAGTTAATTATAAACTTTACGCACAATACGGGGTACTTGTGGGCCGGTAACTGTCTTTTTTAGATCAATTTCGAAACCTGAAAGTCGTCAATTACCGTTTCAGGTGGAGGCATTGTCGTCGGCTGATCTCTGTTCGGCCGCCGTCATTTCCTATTTTAGATCGGCGGCCGGTTTTATGGACGGTTTGGCTTCCTCGACCAATCGGTCCAAGGTGCCGTCTTTTTTCATCGCTCTCAGAACGGCGGCCAGTCGGGGCGCCAACGCATGGTGTTTTTTATGCAGATAGGGAAATACCGGAACCACCTCGATGATTCCGGCCAGGGCGATCCCTGAATCTAAAAACGCCGCTTCATCCAGCACACTTTCCACGGAGCTTTGGAGCCCAACCAGCACATCGATTCGACCGTGTCGCAACATCATCAGGCCTTGTCGAACATTGTTCACTCCTTGGAGATATTTTGCGTCCACATGGCCAACCAACCTTTTTTCGGTCACCTTGAGACCCCGGGGATAGCCAATGACGAGGTATCTGCCCGCAAGGTCCGTCCACCCGTTCAAACGAATGGACGCATCGGCCGTGAAAGCGCCAACGGTTATAAGAAAGGTCGGTTCGTTGACCTCGACCAGATTGGGATACTTGGCTGCCAGGGTTGCATCGAACTGAATCCTTCCGGCCTCTCCGTCCATGCGGCCCGCGTTGGATTCGGCCAACGCTCTTTCGGAGGGAAACGCATGCAACTCAAATCCATAGCCCAGCCGCGCAAAGGCCTCATTGAATTTTAGCACAGAAAACCGGTATAGATAGGTGCCCTCGAGTTCCGGAATGGCTAACCGGATGATGCCGTTTCGTTGCTCAACGTCAGTCGCCTGTTCGTGTGATGCCCCGGATGAGATGTATTGGGCTGATGGTTGCGTGACAAATGTCAATAGAAAGGCGAATAGCATTAAGATCGAATTCCGGTAGGCCGACGATGGAACCCGAATGAGATTGCGCAGTATTTTTATCCCCTTATGGTAACACGAAGCGGTCATCCCGCAGTATTGAAGAACGCATTCACACGGTCCCTTCGGTTCAACTGAAATGCTAATGTATAATCTCACATAGGGATGCTACAAGTTTTCGTATACCAAATGATAGCCCTACCTTCTGCCCGGTGAAGACTTCCTGATAGTATCTCAAAATATTGGATTGGTGTCAAAGCCTGGGCTTGCCATCGCATTCATATCGTCCTGACTTCCTTGCAGCTTCCATCCGCCGATCGTGGTCTTCAGGTTATTGCCAGCTGAAAACCCTTCCGTCGGCGATGCGTTGAGACGAATCGGCTACCCGCGTAAGGGCAGGGTCCAGGATATTTAAAAGTACCATGTCAACGCCGGCGGCGACGAGCATGGGCAGGAAGGCACCCTGGTAGCGTCGCCGTGTGTCGAGATCCGGTGCCCCGGTGGTGAGATTGGACAGGCCGGCGATGGTCCGAACGGGAAACCCAAGCAATTCGGGCAGGGTCCGGATCACTTCCAGCACGGCCATGTTCTGGCGGTTGCCGTCCTGCCAGGCCAGCGGCGCCACGACCGGATCGATGACTATTCGATCGGGCGAGATCCCCGCGATTTGCATTTTGTTGAAAAGGGTCACGGCAACCTCCATGCGACCCGGGGCATCAGCGGGGACGTGGCCGTCAGGGCCGAGCAGGTAGCCGATGATGTCGCAATCATACTGCCGGGCCAGTGGCAGGATTTGTCTCAGCCGGTCGGGCTCCACCGAAACGCCGTTGATTATCGCTTTTTGATTGCCTGCCGCCAACCCGGCCGCTATGGCCCGTGGGTTGGCGGTGTCAAGAACGATGGGCAGGTCGACCGTTTCCTGCACGGTGCGGACCAGGAAGGTCATCTTCTCTTCAGGAGTGCGGGACAGTGGGCCGCTGTTGATGTCAATCGCCTGGGCACCGGCGTCCATGCAGGCACTAATCATCTGCCGGATGGGCTCTGGGTCCATCCGCTCCACGGCGCGGCCGACGGGCAGCAGTGTGATGCGAAG
Organism: Desulfosarcina sp.; assembly: GCA_030145105.1. GTDB lineage: Bacteria > Desulfobacterota > Desulfobacteria > Desulfobacterales > Desulfosarcinaceae > Desulfosarcina. The sequence goes on along the minus strand of JAQYWF010000356.1, from coordinate 2,724 downwards.
GTTGTCGGCGACGACGATCATGGTTGCGCAGCAGCGACCTGCTGCTCGCGGCGTCGGATCAGATCCAATCGCCTGGGCGGCAGGCCGAGGTAAAGGGTTACCGTGGAACCGGGCTGGGCCAGTGATTGCGTAATTCCGTGATCATCCGCGATGCGCTGAATCGTATCTTCCCGGGTGGGGCCACCAGGGCAAAGAATGTCCACCACCTCGCCTGAGACGATTTTGTTCTTCACCAGCACCCGGACCCCACCGTCAGGCTTTCTTTCGAGCACCTTGGCCACAAATCGATAGCCGGGATGGATGATCTCATCCAGGTTGGCGGCTGTCTGGTCCGGGTCTCCGAAGTAAAAACCAGTGCAGTAACCCCGGTGGCTGATGGCGGAGAGTTCGGCCAACCAGCGTTCCTGGACCCGATAGCCGTCAGGGTCCAGATACCAGGCATTGATGGCTTCCCGGTAGACCTTTACCACGCCGGCCAGGTAGTGGATGCTTTTCATGCGGCCTTCGATCTTGAATGAGCAGATGCCGGCGTCGATCAAGGCCGGCAGATGCTCGATCATGCACAGGTCCCGGGAATTGAAAACATAGGCGCCCCGGGGGTCTTCGGCGATGGGGAAGTGCTGGCCGGGGCGGGACTGCTCCATCAGTGTGTAGTGGAACCGGCAGGGTTGGCAGCACATGCCGCGGTTGCTATCCCGTTTTTTCATGTACCCGGATAACAGGCAGCGTCCCGAGTAGGCGATGCACATGGCACCGTGAACAAAGGTCTCCACTTCGAGGCCGCTTTTGGCGCTCATCTCGCTGATTTCCTCCAAAGTCAGTTCGCGGGCCCCGTTGACTCGGGTGGCGCCCAGATCCCGCCAGAATCGGGCGGTGCCGGTGTTGGTGGTGTTGGCCTGGGTACTCACGTGGATGGGGACATGAGGAAGCAGTTTGCGGGCTTGTATGAATATCGCCGGATCGGCGACAATCAGGGCGTCCGGGTCCACGGAGTCCAAGGATGCCAGGTAATCGGCAATGGCCTGGGCTTCGCTGTCCCTGGAGTAGATGTTTACAGCCACGTACATTCGCACGCCATGATCACGGGTCAGGCGGCGGGCGACATGCATGTCCGCCAGTGAGAAGTTGGCGGAAAAGTTTCTCAGACTGAAGTCCCTGCCGGCCAGATAGACGGCGTCAGCGCCGTAGTGAACCGCGATTTCCAGTTTTTCCGGCGTGCCGGCCGGTGCCAGCAGTTCCACTTGCTTTGTTGTTGAGGCCATCGATAGTCGGTCACATTTCGGGATAGCGAATTCAGGAGCCAGCATTCAGGAGGCTGGCTTCGCCTCCGGCTCAGTTATATTGTCAACAAACGATTCACTCCGCACTTAAGGTCGCCAGCCTTTATTCTGGACCAGTGGTCAAGCAGAACCGCCATCGAGGCGTTCAGGGCTTGGAATGAAAAGACTTCCAAGGAAATTACACCGCTGAATTGTCGCAATATCTCCAACACCTTGACCATGCGGTCTGACGATAGTCGATTCAGGGGCAGGTGGTCTTTTGCGCGGTCCACGCCGTGCAGGTGGGCAACGGTGGTCCGTTCTTTCCAGCGGTTGAAAAAAGTCGTCATGTCAACCTCGTGGACCATGAGATGGCCCATGTCCATGCACACGGAAAGGTCCAAATCCTCGATGACGGGTGCGACCCGTTCAATGTCCCCGTCCAGGTTTTCCACGGAGATCTGACGACTGGGGACCCCGACCGCCAGGACCGCTTCCAGGGACGCCGCCGAACGGGCCTGCCAGCGGCGGTAGTCCGGTTCGGATGGGTCCCGGTTCAAATGCAGGGTAAAGGTGGTGGGGTTCAGCGGCGCGCAACGGTCAATCAGTTGCTTTAATACGTCCACCGCCGATTGGCGGATCCCGGCGTCACGATGTCCCGGATAAATGTCCGTGGGCAGATGGACGTTATAGGTGATCTGCCCGGAACAGGCCTGCTGAACCAGTTCCCGGATCAACGCAGGGGAGGGCAGGCTGTCTTTAAACCGGCTTTCGAAAAAGAGCAATTCGATTTCATCCACGAACGGTGCCAGGTGATGGACGTTGTCCAGGTAGCCCGCCGGATAGACGAATGAAGGGCAAGCCAGTGAAAAGGGAAAGGCCTTTTTACATGCGTGGTCCAGCGCCGGAAACGGTTGTATTTGCTTGTGTGCCTTCATGGGTTCAGGGTTCGGGGTTCGGGATTCAGAATTTTAGCTTTGAGCTTTCAGCTTATCAGCTCAACAGCTTATGACGGATGCTTCTACATCACCAGCGACCGGAGAAGAAGCACAGTCGCCGCAACCATAAAAAACACGAAAGTGGTGGTCAACATCAGGCGACAGGCCTGCCGGATATGGGCCGGTCGGGCGTCGGCGAATCCGTTGCCGATAATGGGCTTTTCTACCAGCCGGCCGTGGTAATGGTTGGAACCGCCCAGCCACAAATCCAGAGCGCCGGCAAAGGCGGCTTCGGGATAACCGGCATTGGGGCTGGCGTGGGCGCGTCCGTCCCGGCAGGCGGTGAGCAGTGCCACCCGGCCGCGTTTGTTGAACAATTGTGCAGCCAGGGCGATGAACGGCACGACCAGGCGTGCGGGGATGAAATTGGCGACATCGTCCATGCGGGCAGCAAAGCGGCCAAAAAGCAGGTATCGGTCGTTCTTGTACCCGACCATGGAGTCAAGGGTGTTGACCATCTTGTAGGC
>JAQYWF010000287.1 GCA_030145105.1 Desulfosarcina sp. | reverse complement strand
GCTGATCAGTATCCCTGCCGTATGGCTGGCCATCATCCGCATGGAAGGCTCGGCGCCTGCATTGGAAATCGAACTAGAATCGCCTTTTATCGGTTCAACGCGGACCGTTACCGTGAATGTTGAGGATGCCGGCAGCGGTGTCCGAAAAGTCTGGATGGGCTTGTTGGTCCAAGGCCGTGAGGTTGAGGTGTTGCAGCGAACCTTTCCTTCTGCCGGTTTCTTTGCGGGTGGAAAGGAAAAGTCGGTGAAAGTCAAAGCACCGGTCTCCCCTGAGTCCATGGGACTGGCCGACGGAAAAGGCGTCATCCGTGTCGTGGCTTGGGATTACTCGCTGCGCAAGTGGGGAAAAGGCAATCAGGTTTACCTGGAAAAGGAGATCCAGATCGACACCAAGGCGCCGTCAATTGACCTGATCAGCCGCTCCCACAATCTCAACCAGGGAGGCAGTGGTGTGGCAATATACCGGCTGTCGGAAGATTGCCCGGTCAGTGGGGTGACGGTGGGCGATCTTTTTTATCCCGGACATGCCGGTTATTTCAAAGATCCGTCCGTCCACATGGCCCTGTTTGCCTTAGATTTCCAACAAGATAAGGAAACGCGACTGGCCGTTACTGCAGAAGATTTTGCCGGCAACCGATCGACGGCTGGCTTGGTCCATCACATCAACGCCAGGTCTTTCAGAAAGGACGTGATTAATCTGTCCGACGCTTTTTTTAACTCTAAAATGCCCGATTTCGAGCGCTACTTCCCTGAATCAGCAGGTGGCAACCGAGTCGATCTTTTCCTTAAAGTCAATCGTGAACTGCGGCACAAGGATACCGAGGCGATATACCAGATCACCCAGCATACGGAAACGGATATCCTTTGGGACGGACCTTTTTTGCGACTTCCCCGGTCTGCCAACCGTGCCCGTTTTGCCGACCACCGCACCTATTTTTACGGCAGCAAGGAGATCGACCGTCAGGTGCACATGGGGATCGATCTGGCCTCTACGGCACATTCCCCGGTACCAGCGGCGAACCGCGGAAAAGTGGTATTCACGGGTGACCAGGGCATCTATGGCAACACCACCATTCTCGATCATGGGTTCGGGTTGTTCACCCTCTACTCGCATTTGAGCCAAATCGATGTAGCCGTCGGACAGATGGTCAATAAGGGTGATATCATCGGCAAGACCGGTTTGACGGGTCTGGCGGGTGGTGACCACCTGCACTACGGCACCCTTATCCACCAAACCTATGTCAATCCAGTGGAGTGGTGGGACAACAAGTGGATCAAAAACAACATCCGCGCCAAAATCGATGACGCGGGACCCCAAAATAAGCCTTAAATAGTTAATTTGGGGAGGCTAGTAGAGAGAAGGCCATTGTTTCATAATGCGCCGACTGAAAACGCAATCCAAATTAAATATCTTAAAGCCTATAGGAGCAGACAGCGGTATGGGACGCGTTAAGGCTCAGAAAACGGTTCAGCAGATCAACGATAAAATAATGGCCGGCGATGTGGTTGTCGTAACAGCCGAAGAGATGATCGACATCGTCGCGGACAAGGGCCCGCAGGAGGCTGCCCATCAGGTGGATGTGGTGACCACCGGGACCTTCGCGCCCATGTGCTCGTCGGGTGCATTTATCAATTTCGGTCACTCGGCACCTGGCACCAAGGCAGCCAAGGTGTGGATCAACAATGTGCCCGCTTATGGGGGTGTTGCTGCGGTAGACTGCTACATCGGGGCCACCGAGCCGTGCGAAGACGATCCACTTAACAAGGTGTATCCCGGTGAATTCCTTTACGGCGGCGGCCACGTCATCCAGGATCTGGTGGCGGGCAAGAAGATGCATATCAAGGCCACCGCCTACGGAACGGATTGTTATCCCAGCCGGGAATATGAAAAGATGGTTACGCTCAAAACGTTGCCCCAGGCAACGTTGTGCAACCCTAGGAACGGTTACCAGAATTACAACTGTGCGGTGAATCTTACCAATAAAACCGTTTACACCTACATGGGGGCGCTAAAGCCCAGGGCAGGCAACGCCAACTACTGCTCGGCCGGCCAGTTGAGCCCATTGTTCAACGACCCATTTTACAGGACCATCGGGCTGGGCACGCGGATTTTTCTGGGCGGCGGCGTCGGCTATGTGACCTGGCACGGCACCCAACACCGCCCCGGAGTGAACCGGGCAGCCAACGGTACACCGTTGACCCCGGCGGGTACCCTATGGGTGATGGGAGACATGCAGCAGATGAGTCCTGATTGGCTGGTAGGCGTCAGTATCCAGGGGTATGGCTGTTCACTGGCGGTGGGGTTGGGCGTGCCCATCCCGATACTGGATGAGGAGATGGCCAGATTTACGGCGGTCTCAGACGCTGAACTGTTTACCCAGATTGTGGACTACGGCAGCGATTACCCCAAAGGTAAATCAAGCAATCTGGGACAGGTCAGCTATGCAGCGCTAAAAAGCGGGGTCATCACCGTCAAGGGGAAGAAGGTGCCAACGGTTCCACTCTCCAGCATGGTTAAGGCCCGGCAAATTGCCGAGACGCTGAAACAGTGGATTACAGCGGGCACATTTGAACTGGGCACGCCCCAGTTCACCCTCCCTGCGGCCTGATGCCCTTTGGCGGCCTTCATGCCAGACACCGGGATGCACAGGAGCCACGATGCCGAAGACCCTGCGCGCCTTTATTGCCGTGCCGATCCCTGATGCGGTGGCTCTCTTTATGATGCAGATTCAGGCGCGGCTTCAATTGCCAGGAATGAATATCCGCTGGGTGGCGGCGAAGAACATTCATTTGACGCTGAAGTTTCTCGGCGATATTGATCCGTCGCGGGTTCCTGCAGTTACCGCTCAGATGGATGCAGCCGCCGGCGTAACAGCTGCTTTTTCGCTGAAAGTAAAGGGGGTGGGGGGGTTCCCGGATCTTCGCCATGCGCGCGTGCTTTGGGTGGGCCTGGCGGGTGACCTTGACCGGTTGAAGGCGGTTCAGGCAGCCATTGAATCCGGTTTGGAATCGGTGGGATTCACTAGGCAGTCCCGTGACTTTGGTGCCCACTTGACCATTGGCCGGATCCGCCGACGGATCGATGCGCAATTGATCGGCAAATCCGTGGAACCCTTGAAAGCGGTTGCCTCAAATTTTTTCCGAGTGGATCGACTGATGCTCTTTAAAAGTATTCTCAAACCCGATGGGCCTGAATACACCCTGCTGCACACATCGCACCTGGTGGTTTAGAAGCCCCCAGGCTGTTTATTAAAACCGTATCGATCCGGCAGATCGAAACTCGACATCGAGCAAGCCGAGGATAGTTTAACGGGCCTGCCTGCAAATTTTTGCCGGAGGCATTCAATGATGTTCTTTCACACTGTCACCAACCTGGGAGGATTGCATGGCCATTTCACCAGATAAAACCAAGGCGGTAGACACCGCCATGGGGCAGATCGAGCGCCAGTTCGGCAAGGGCGCCATTATGAAACTGGGGGCACGCCCCGTCGTAGATATTCCCGTGATCTCCAGCGGATCCATCGAGCTGGACCGTGCCTTGGGGATCGGCGGACTTCCTCGCGGCCGCGTGATCGAAATTTTCGGGCCCGAGTCATCCGGAAAGACGACCCTGGCCCTGCACGCCGTGGCCAACGCGCAAAAACAGGGTGGCATCGCGACCTTTATCGACGCCGAACATGCCTTGGACACTATCTACGCCCGCAAGTTGGGGGTTAACTGCGACGAACTGCTGGTCTCTCAACCCGACACCGGCGAGCAGGCCCTGGAAATCGCCGACATGCTGGTTCGAAGCGGCGCGATCGACGTGATGGTGATTGACAGCGTGGCAGCCTTGGTTCCGCGGGCGGAGATCGAGGGAGAGATGGGCGACTCCCATATGGGGCTGCAGGCACGCCTCATGTCTCAGGCGTTGAGAAAGCTGACCGGAACCATCGGAAAGACGATGACCTCGGTGATTTTCATCAACCAGATCCGCATGAAGATTGGCGTCATGTTCGGCAACCCGGAGACCACCACTGGCGGCAATGCCCTGAAATTTTATTCTTCCGTTCGGCTGGACATCCGGCGCATCGGCGCCATCAAAGACGGACAGGACGTCGTGGGGAATCGGACCCGGGTCAAGGTGGTTAAAAATAAAATGGCTCCGCCGTTCAAAGAGGCGGAATTTGACATCATGTACGGAGAGGGCATCTCCCGGTCCGGCGACCTGCTGGATGTGGGTGTCAATGCCGGCATCATCGACAAAAGCGGTTCCTGGTATTCCTACAATGGCGAGCGCATTGGCCAGGGGCGCGAAAACGTGAAAAAATTCTTCCAGGATAACCCCGACCTTTTCGAAACTGTGGACGTGAAGGTGCGGGAGGCGGTGGGCCTGCTGAAGCCCGATACAGATGCGAAAACGGAAAAAACAGTTCCCAAAAAAAAATAATCAAATAGAACCCTTATTCGATCGGGTTGGCCTTTGAGCAAGGTTGACCTGACGGTAAATACGGGAACCCTGAACCTGTGAACGTATAGGGAGATGGTTATGACCGGCAACGAGATTAGACAACTTTACCTCGACTATTTTCAGAAACACGGCCACAGGGTGGTGCGCAGCTCGTCCTTGATTCCCCAGGACGATCCGACGCTGCTATTCACCAATGCCGGGATGGTACAGTTCAAACGCACTTTTCTGGGTGAGGAGAAGCGGGATTATTTGCGCGCGACCACTTCCCAGAAGTGCGTCCGGGCCGGTGGCAAGCACAATGACCTTGAAAATGTGGGTTATACGGCTAGGCACCACACCTTTTTCGAGATGCTGGGCAACTTCTCCTTCGGCGACTACTTCAAGGAGAAGGCCGTGGATTTCGCCTGGGATCTGTTGACCAACGGATACGGGCTGCCGGCGGAAAAGCTTTGGGCGTCGGTTTACCTGGATGACGACGAGGCCTACGATCTGTGGCACCAGCGCATCGGCATCCCCGAATCACGGATGATACGGCTGGGGGAGGAGGAAAACTTCTGGGCCATGGGAGACACCGGTCCTTGCGGTCCCTGCAGCGAGATTCACCTGGATCGGGGCGCCGCGCATGGCTGCGGCCGGCCTGATTGCGACGTGGCTTGCGACTGCGACCGGTTTCTGGAGATCTGGAACCTGGTCTTCATGCAGTTCAACCGCGATGCCTCGGGCACCATGACCCCTTTACCCAAACCCAGCATTGATACGGGCCTGGGATTGGAGCGCATGGCTTCATTGATCCAGAATGTGAATACCAATTACGACACTGACCTGATCTACCCGATTATCCAGCGCACCGCATCCTTGGCAGAGAAACCATACGGCCAAGCCGAAGCCGACGACGTGGCTATGAAAGTGATCGCCGATCATAGTCGGGCCGCCGCCTTTCTGATCGGCGACGGCGTGCTGCCGTCCAACGAGGGCAGGGGATATGTGCTGCGCCGAATCATGCGGCGGGCCATCCGCTATGGCCGTAACATCGGTCTGACCAAACCCTTTCTCCACGAAACCGCACGGGTGGTGTTTGACATTATGGTGCCGGCCTACCCGGATCTCAAGACGGCCGCGGCCTTCATCACCAACGTCATCGAGAACGAAGAGGTTCGCTTTTCTGAAACGTTGGACAACGGGCTGCGGGTGCTCAACGACGCCCTGGCCGAGATCCGGGCGAAGGGCTCCACCCAGGTTCCCGGTGACTTGATCTTCAAGCTTTACGATACATTCGGGTTCCCCGTGGATATTGTTCGCGACGTGGTGCGCGACGAGGGCATGACCCTGGATACCGACGGGTTTGAACTGCGCATGGACCAGCAGCGCAGGCAGTCCCGATCCATAATCAACTTTACCGGCGTTTCCGATGCCTACCGGCAATTGAGCGCCTCGGGCGAGAAACCCGAATTTGTGGGATACGGCACCCTGACCTGTGAAGCACGTGTGGTGCTGGTGGTGCAGGACAACAAAAGCATGGATGCCGCCGATGCGGGGGACACCGTGGAAGTGGTGACCACGGCCACACCCTTTTACGGAGAAGCCGGTGGCCAGGTGGGTGACCATGGGACGATCACCGCTCCCGGCATGGAGATGATGGTTACCGACACGCTGAAAGATCCCACCGGCATCATTATCCATAAAGGGCAGCTCCAAGCCGGTCACCTGGAAAACGGCCAGACAGTCATGCTCACCGTGGACGGCGACCACCGGGCCGCCGTGGCCCTCAACCATACGGCCACCCACATTCTGCATGCAGCCCTTCGCCATGAATTGGGGGACCATGTGAAGCAGGCCGGATCCATGGTGGCGGCGGATCGGCTTCGATTCGACTTCACGCATTTTTCCCAGATCGATTCCGACGCCCTGGAACGTATCGAAACCTTCGTCAATCAGCGTATTCGGCAAAATGTCCCCGTGGCTGTCGAGGAGATGGACATGGATCATGCCATGAAATCCGGCGCCACGGCCCTGTTCGAGGAAAAATACGGCGATCGGGTTCGCGTTATCTCCCTGGATACCTTCAGCCGTGAACTTTGCGGGGGAACCCATACCGGCCGTACCGGCAACATCGGTTTGTTTAAAATATTTTCCGAATCGAGCGTGGCATCCGGTATCCGACCTCTTGTTGATTCCTTTTAGCTCCTTTCGGCCTCATCCTCCTCTCACGTTCTTCAAAAGCAGCAAAAGAAATAACCGCTAACCGAGGGTATCATGGCTTAATATTTGAACCCCATTTCTCACTTT
>JAQYWF010000272.1 GCA_030145105.1 Desulfosarcina sp. | reverse complement strand
CCCTGCGCGTAAGCCTCATCAATGTGCGCCGGATTAAAGTCGCCGGTAACGCCGGCAAACAGGTAGATGTCCGTATCGGTCACGGTTTTAGAGAATCGGTCCGAATCCCCGATGGTAAGCTGGTCGAAGGTTTTCCCGATCATGTTGCATCCCCTCTGCATGGTCGTTCCTAATGAACTCATTCACTTTTCTATAAGAAGTCTTCCACTTTTTTAAACGCCTCATCCACGGTCTTCTTATACTCTTCGCGGCCTTTTCTAAAGGTTTCCACCCATTCCTGCACGGCTTTTTTTCCCTCTTCGGGCATCCAGGAGGCCTGATTCAGCATGGTGTTGGCTAGGGTTTCGTTCTGATCCTGAACCATGACCATGGCGTTAAAGGCATTGTTGAATGCTCCCTTGTTGAAATCGACCATCTGCTTGAAAATTGTTTTCTGATCCATGGTTGTTCTCCTTTTTTGTTTTTGAAATGGGTTTAGGGCAAGCGGCCGGGGGTTGCGTCAGTACATTCTGATCACCATCTCCGGACCGACTGATTGTGCCTCTTCCATCAGATTCGTGGCTGGGCTGTTCACTTGCCCTCAATATATGTCCCCGGCGGCCGATGTCAATGGAAAAATGTTGCATTGCACAATAATGTTGGTTTGCCATTGCAATTTAACAGGTTCTGTATATAGTCCCATATATACCGATAAGGTATAATGACAATCTATTCTAAAACAGCTATTGTTGCAGTGTGTCAAGATGAGAAGGGAGCGATCGATCCATGCCTGATCCCCTGGTGTTGAAAAAATACAGCAATCGGCGACTCTACGATACCCGAAACAGCCGCTATGTCACCCTTGAAGATGTATCAACGATGGTCCGCTCCGGTGAGCAGGTGCAGATTCATGACGCTACCACTGGTGAAGATGTGACCGCATTCATCCTCACTCAGATTGTCCTGGAGGCGGCCAAACGCAGAAACAGCCTGCTGCCGGACTCGGTGCTGCACCTGATTATCCGATACGGAGACAATGCCCTGGGTGAGTTCTTCGAAAAATATTTTCAGAAAACCCTCCAAAACTATTTAGAAACCAAAAAGGCGTTCGATCAGCAATTCGGAAAGTGGCTGGATATGGGCATGGAGTTGCCCAGGCGCATGCCGGAGATGATGTCCAGCTCATCTACCATCGAAGGCATGATAAATATGTTCGGTCTTCCCAAACCATCCGCATCAAAAAAACCGGATTCGGAACACCCAGATCCATCAGACAACCCCGACAGCGAAAAGAAACCAAAAGCATAAATAACGCCTACTGCGTCGGTTACCCCGTTTTTGCGATGCACCCGCATGGCAACAGTGGTCCCGACTGCCGGAGAGACCCATGTCTACAACACCTTCGATCCGTCTAATCCCCGCTGGTTCGCCGCTGCACTGGCTAACCGATGCCCTCGCGTATGCTGGGGATTCATTTCAGCGTTCGGTTTTATTTGCCGATATTATGAGACGGCGGGGAAACCAGTACCTCGATCATCTTCGCCAGGGCCAGCCGCCGGTGCTGACCTTTGCCTACGACATCCTGTTGGACGGCCGGGAGATGGACCCGCCCACCAATTATTATCTGGCCAGGATCCGGGACCGCCGGACGCCATCCCCATCCCGGCCCTCGGATGGGAAAGAAAAACGGCGTCTCCTGATTGCCACCTCCTCCCCCAAAGCATCCACGCGTCCGATAATCATCATCGATCCCCGTGCGGGCCACGGCCCGGGGATCGGCGGCGCCAAACGGGATTCGGAAATCGGAATGGCCCTTGACCAGGGATATCCGGTGTACGTGATTTTATTCAGTACCCGGCCGTTGGCGGGACAGACGCTGGATCATGTTCAACTTGCCATGGCCAGGTTTGTGGAAACGGTCCGGGATTGCCATCCGCAAGCTGGAAATCCGGCTATTATCGGAAACTGCCAGGCCGGGTGGGCCGCCGCGCTCTTAGGGGCCGTGAGGCCCGACATCACTGGTCCCATCGTGATGAACGGCGCACCCTTGTCATATTGGGCCGGCGTAAAGGGCAAGCATCCCATGCGCTACAAGGGGGGGCTGACAGGCGGCGTGTGGCAGGCATCTTTATGGGGAGACCTGGGCAACGGTATGTTCGACGGTGCCCATCTGGTGGCCGGTTTCGAGGACCTCAACCCGGCCAACACCCTGTGGCGCAAGCATTATCACCTATGGGCCAACGTGGACACGGAAGCTGACCGTTATCTGGAATTCGAGCGCTGGTGGAACGGCTACTACCTGCTCACGGCTGAAGAGATTCATTTTATCGTGGACCAGTTGTTTGTGGGCAACCGTGCCCAGCGGGGGCAACTGGTGATGAACGACCAACGCGTGGACCTGAAGGCCATGAAGGGGCCCATCGTCGTCTTTGCCTCCCATGGTGACAACATCACCCCCCCCCAGCAGGCCCTCAACTGGATACCTGCCGAGTGGGGCAGTGTGGACGAAATCCGACGCAGGCAGCAGACCATCGTCTTCATGGTCCACGGCACTATCGGTCATCTGGGTATTTTCGTCTCTGCGGGTGTCTCGCGGAAAGAGCATCGCGAGATTATCGCCAGTATCGACCTGATGGACTACCTCTCCCCCGGCCTATACGAAATGGTAATCTCGGATGACGACGACGGCATTCGGAAGGTTCGATTCGAGGCTCGGGAGATGGCGGATATCCTGGCCATGGATGACGGTGAGGATGACCAGATTGCATTTGGGCCGGCGGAGGCACTTTCAGGCTACAACGATCGTGTTTATCGACGGCTCGTGCGGCCCTGGGTGAAAGCAGCGGTGAACGAAGCCACGGCTGAAACGATCAGGCAGCTGCATCCCCTGCGAACTTCCCGCTATGGGTTCTCCGACCTGAACCCGTGGATGGCACCGATGGTTCATCTTGTTGATGAGGTGAAAAAACAACGTCGACCAGTACCTCCGGACAATCCCTTTTTGGCCATGGAAAAGATTTTTTCCGATATGGTATCCAAAAGCTTGGATCTCTATCGTGATTGTCGTGACCGGGCAATTGAATCTTGGTTCTATGCGATTTTCGACCATCCATGGATGCGGGCGATAGCGACCGATGAAACGACCGATGACGCCGCTGAAACATTCGAATGTCTGGCAGGCGGGCTGGCGGAGGTCGACAAGGGCGGTTTTGCCGATGCGGTGGTGAGAATCATGGTCGCTTTGGCCCATGCGGGTTCCGGTACACGCAGGCGCAGCCTTGCGGCTTATGGCGGCTTAACCGGCCGGGATGCCCGCCTGACGGATATTCATGGATCCACCTTAAGCGAAATGATCAAACAGCAGTCCGGCATCATGAAATCCGCGCCGGAAGCGGCTCTCTCCGCCCTTCCCTGTCTGCTTCCCTGCCGGGAGGACCGCCAAAAAGCCCTGGCCATCGCAACGGCGCTGATGGTGCGTGAGCCTGATGAAGACGCCCAGGTGATCCGCATGCGCGACGCCATTGCCGCTGTAATGGGCATTTGACTTGTTCTCACATGACAGGTATCTGTGGTCCAATTCCCAAAAGTGGTGATTGTTCCACGAAAGGCCCGCCACATATAACTTGCCTCCAGTGCCACAGTGCGGTCGATGAACGAGCGGCGGCATGCAGCCGGTGCGCCGATCGCTTAGGCGCTACGCTTGCCATGCGATCAGGTGTTGCCACCGGTCTGGTGGTCACTGGATCCGCGGAAGAAAAGACCGGGCGGCACGGTATCACCGGGGATATCAATGACTGCTGGAAAATCGGGGAGCAACTGCTTCTATACGGCAACCACGATCTGATTTTTACGCAAATGTTGGGCAGATTCTATCTCTCACTGGTTCTTCGAAAGGGAACATTGGGCTATTCGGCCGTCAAAAACGATTCAACAATGCCCGGGCGTATATTGCCAGAAGCATCGACCTGTTCGACCGATGTGGTGCCGACATGCTGCTCGTCGATGCCCGGGCGGCCCAGGATGAACTTCCCCGATGATGGGGTCCAAATTGTCGGTTAAACCCGATCCTGAAACCATCATTGCCGCCGAAGGGGTCCGGATTACGGTGGTGGCATGCGGTTCCCGGTGGCTGGTGGTGGAAAAACCCTGCGGCATGAGCATTCATAACGACCCCGGAGGCGACCTGTGCTCTCTGGTCCTGGCCGCTGTGCGGGCGCGACGTCTACCGGCCATGGGTAACGATTTACCCGCCATTCATGCCGCCCATCGCATTGACCGGGACACCAGCGGCATCGTGATGCTGGCCGGCGATCGGGAAACACTGGCCTTCTTTGGCGAGCAGTTCGCTGCAAAGGCCGTCCACAAGCGATATCTGGCAGTAGTCCATGGTTGCCTCAAAGGGCCGGGCGCAGACCAGCGTTGGGTCGACTGGAACTGGCCGTTGACCGCCACCGCGGCCGGGCGGAACGATCCCAGGGGGAAGGGGAAACGGAACCCCTGCGTCACCCGGTGGCGGACACTGGCCCACAGCAGTCATTATTCCCTGGTTGAATGCGAGCCGATTAGCGGTCGAAAGCACCAGATCCGGCGACATGCCAAACTGGCAGGCAATCCGATAGTGGGCGACCGGCGTTACGGTTCGGCCCGTTCCCTGGCTTATCTGCGGCGGCAGCACGATTTCAATCGGCTGGGGCTGCATGCCCATGCGCTGACCCTTCGCCTTCCCGGTGAAACCGGAACGACCACCTTTCAGTCCGGCGGATTGCCCGAGACCATGCGGCACCTCCTGGAGAGGGACCGATAACCGTCGTTGTTCAACGAAACCGATGAACGGTATGGGAACTGAAGAACGCTTAAACCGGTTCAAAAGGAAAAGCCATGCAAGATGATCCGAAAACCTTCCAGGACAAAATCGTGGACGTCCTCAACTATGGATCCTTGAATCTGGCACTGGGCCTGGGTTACCGTGCCGGCCTGTTCGACATCATGGACGCCAAGGATCGGCCATGCACCGTGGATGAAATCTGCGAGGCGGCAGGCCTGCACCGTCGGTACGTGCAGGAGTGGTTGGGGGTGATGGTGTGCGGGGACATTGTGGAGTTGATCCGGGACGAGGACGGCCTGCCCCGGTTTTTATTGCCCAAAGCTCATGGGGATGTACTTTCCCGCCGTGCCGGCAGCGCAAACCTGGGCGTTTACACCCAGGAAATCCCCTTGTTGACGGCCTGCGCCATGGAGCCTGTGTTTCAGGGCTTTCTGACCGGTGCGGGGATCCCCTACGAGCAGTATCCGGCCTTTCATGATTTCATGGCGCAACTGGGCGACGCCAAGCACCGCCAGGTGCTGGTCGATACGTTCCTGCCATCGGTGGACGACGGGCGGGTTTTCCAGGCCCTGCACCGGGGCATCCACGTCTGCGACCTGGGATGTGCCCAGGGGGTCGCCACCCTCCTGATGGCACAAGCCTTTCCCGCCAGCCGGTTTACCGGCATCGACATCAGCGCCGAAGCCCTCGACGCAGCCCGGTCTGACGCCTGCGAAAAGGGTTTGACCAATGTCTGTTTTGAATATCGCGATGCTGCAGAACTGAATCATCCCAACGACTTGTCCGCGCGATTTGACTACATCACCGCCTTCGATGCCATCCATGACCAGACCCGGCCCCTGGATGCGATGCGTGGGATTCGTGAAATATTAAAGGATGACGGCGCTTTTTCCATGATCGATATTGCTGCGGAAAGCGACATCGACGGTAACCGGGACCATCCCATGGGAGCGTTTTTGTACACGGTAAGCCTGATGCACTGCATGCCGGTCGGGCTGATGGATGGCGGTGCCGGTCTGGGGATGATGTGGGGTCGCCAGCTGGCCGAACGGATGCTGGGGCAGGCCGGGTTCGGGCGGGTGTCGGTGATGGAGATCCCAGACGACCCTTTTAACCTGCACTTTTTCTGCCGGAAGTAGAGGCGGGAGCCTCCCTCAATTACTGTCGTCGCTTCGGTGAATAGGTCAACAAGGGGCTATTGTTGATCGGCGGCTGTATCGCCAACTCTTCGAGAGCCGGTGGCTCGGCCTCGGTGTGGGCCGGTTGAAGCCTGGCTTTCTCCCGGGCCTCCCTGGAAATGGTGACCCGGTCGACAACACCGAATGTCTGCTCCTCACGTCTGGGGTGGTCAGCGCGGCCCGAATCCGGTCTGGGCGACCGTTCGATGGGGGAGATTTTGCGGTTGTCTACAATGATATAGGGTGTATCGTCTATCATCGGCGTCACGCCTTGTTGTCAAACCTACGAAATTCCATTCAACACGGTAACGATTCAATCGTTGGTAAGATCGTATTAAATGTCTGTTAATTATCATACTTTTTTTATTTCTACAAGCAGGGCTGTTCGTGAACGCGGCAAAAGTAGGCGACAATTGACACGCGGTGTTTGGCCAGTCAGACCGTCCACGTCACCCAATCGTATTCTTTACGATTCCTACCAGCTTTTCCGGATCGAAGGGTTTTTTCACGAAAGCAATGGCGTCCTTGATGGCGTGGTCGCCGTCGATACCGCTGATCACGATGACTGGTGTGTCGCGCAACTCCTTGTCCTTGCGTAGTTTGCGGTAAAAGCGGGGGCCCCACTCGCCGGGCATTTGAAGGTCCAGGGTAATCAGGTCAGGTTTTTCATTTTTGACCACATCCAGACCTTCCATGGTGCTGGAGGCGGTGCAGGTTTCGTAGCCGTTGTCGCTGAAAACGGCTTCCAGATATTTGACCACAATAGGGTCGTCGTCGATGATGAGAATTTTCTTGGGCATGGATACCTTCCCTTTCTATCTATTTTTTCGAAGACCTGTGGACTCTGCCGGTTCGTTAGGAACGTTTAGGGTGTTAATATCATTGTGATCGAACTTCGTTCTGATGCTTTCAGCTATAACCTCTCTTGAACTGATGTGCCCCATTCAATTCTCATTTCTTCAGTGTCTGTTCAGAAACGGTAGGTTATGGTTCAGGCCAAGGCCGCAGGAATTTTGAAACCGGAGGCGTAGCAAGGCTACGTCGAGGATTTCAAAATTACGAGAACGCCGGCATGGGCCATAAGATGCCGTTTCCGGATCTATTTGATGTGGCACTCCCCACACATAATCGGCCCCTT
>JAQYWF010000102.1 GCA_030145105.1 Desulfosarcina sp. | reverse complement strand
GGCGGATGCATTCAGCCTTTCGTTGAATTGGGCCCGCCCATGGCCGACCTGCTGAAACGGCTACACAAACAAAACGTGTACGTAGACTATATCGAGCAGATCTTGAACGCCTTAAAAATTGACGCACAGGCCTCTAAACAGGAACTGGAGAAGCATCCCGTCGCCTCTGCCGACCGTCCTCCACAATCATCCACCCCGTCCCAACCTCTGGTAGAGCCTCTCACCAATCGCGAGCTCGATGTTATGGAGTTACTGGCCCAGCGCCTGCAAAACAAGGAAATCGCTGAAAAATTATTTGTCTCCAATCAAACTGTCAAATCCCACTTGAAAAACATCTATCAGAAGCTCAATGTCTCCGAGCGGCGCAAGGCGGTTGCCCAGGCCTACCGTCTCGGGATCATCACCCGCCACTAACCCCCATTGGTTTACCCCTCACCCTGCCACTGCCTTCAAGCCCCCCCCGTCCAGTTAATTTGTGCGGATGGATTTAAAGAATATCACCCGTTTTTGACCCTTTTCGGGTGATGTGTATCGCCTCTTCAAGGGATATCCTCAATCAAAAATCCCCGTAATGGTTCAACACACCGGTTGGCCTAAAAAAGAATTGGAGTCCTGGCATGTCGGATGTCTACGATGGAAAACACCTTAAAATTTTCACGCCTGCTACCTATCACATCGAGGTCGAGGGTGAGATCAGGAAAAGCAGGTTTGACCGTTTCGGTGCGATGCGCCTCACCACGCGGACCAGAAAGGACAAATCCTTGGTGACCATACTGGTCGGACGGGTCCGGGATCAGGCCGAGTTGTCGGGGGTGCTGAACAGCCTCTACGACAATCATTTGCCGATCCTGTCCGTGAAATTTCTGGACGATGAGGAAGGCAATCAATAAATATCAGCGTGCTTCCCAAGGAATTCACCAAAAACCGGTTATCCGAGAAGAGAAAGTTGATTGTCGTGAAGCATAAATGGAAAGAGAAATCCGATGAAACGCATGAAGAAAGCCATTTTACTTCCAATCAGACGGTTTGCCTATCGGTGGAAGCGCAGGCGTTTATACTATTGGGCCAATAGGAAATTATTTGAACTGCGGTCAGTGTGTGTCATGCCGAGGTGCTACTATCACTGGCTGTACCCTACCTGCTTGCGTATCGTCGAGTTCAAGCAATTCCGAAGGCTGACGGACCGGGCGATCCACACAATCCCTTACCATGTCAGGTTTACGTTGGCATGATGGAGATGGGGACAGCTACCCCCAGCGTTGTATAAAAAAATGAAGGGGCTAGTCCAGAACCCTGAAGACATGAGGAGAATGGATATGCATATATCTAAAGCTGCGACACTGGCACTGGCCGGGTTCTTGGTGGTCAGTCTGGCCAAAACAACTTGGTCAACATCAATAACCGATAAAGCAGTCACACCCATCCCGCCGGAGATCACCACGCCCGATAAAGTGGACACGTCCATTGGTACATTGACGTTTTTTGACGGCGTGCCAACGGATGAAACCGTGAAAGTGGTGTATGACAATCTGGACCGGATGCGAGGTGTGGAGGTTTTTCTCAACTGCATCCCCGGTGTTTCGTTGTTCGGGTTGCGCGAAGGGCCCCGAAGTATTGGCCAGCAGAAAGCCCATCAGGTCGTAATTTTCGACAAATTGATGAGTTCCGAGTCACTCTTCCTGACGGCGAACACCTCGACGATGTACGCGTTTCCTTTTCTCGATCTCAAGACTGACGGGCCGACGGTGGTCGAAATTCCACAAGGGATGCTGGGTGCGTTCAATGACATGTGGTTCAGGTATGCCGGTGATGTGGGCCCTGCCGGACCCGACAAAGGCAAAGGCGGAAAATACCTTGTCCTGCCGCCAGGCTACAAGGGAGATGTACCGGACGGTTATTTTGTGGTGAAACCAAGAACGTATGGCGTGTGGATCTTTCTGCGCGGGTCGATTGCCAAGGGGCTAAAGGCGGGCGTGAAGAATATCACGGACAACCTCAAAATTTATCCTCTGGCCAGGAAGGGCAATCCACCGGCAATGGCGTTCATCTCCGGCTCGGCCAAGGCATTCAATACCGTACTTCCCAACGATTTCAGCTTCTATGAGCAATTGAACCAACTGATCCAGGAAGAACCTGTGGAATCTCTTGGATTGGGCCGGCGCAGCCTCTGTGCAGCCATCGGCATTGAAAAGGGCAAGCCATTCAATCCGGACGCACGGATGAGGAAACTCCTTGAAGAAGCCGTGGCTATCGGCAATGCCACGGCCCGTGCCATCGATTGGTACCCCCGCGAAAAAGCGGCCAAAATCTACCCGGACAGCGACAGCGCCTGGGTGATGGCCTATGCCGGCAAAGACGTTTTCTTTAAGAATGGCGACGCCCGCAACCTCGATGCCCGCACCATGTTCCATTACGCCTACACGGCCGTAACCCCTGCCATGGCGGTCACGCATGCGGGCATCGGTTCGGATTACGGTATCGCCTTTGTGGATTCAAAAAAGCAGGCCATCGATGGGGCCAAAACCTACAAGCTCCATCTGCCGCCCAATGTTCCGGTCAAAGATTTCTGGGCCGTGACACTCTACGACACCCAGACGCGGTCCATGCTGCAGACCAATCAGCCGTTTCCGACGGTGGGCAGTCAGAGCAAGGGTTTCCAGAAGAATGCCGATGGATCGTACGACATCTACTTCGGACCCAAAGCGCCCGTGGGCAAAGAGAAAAACTGGTTGGAAACCATCCCGGGCAAGAGCTGGTTCATCATTTTGCGCATGTATGGCCCGCTGCAGCCCTGGATCGACAAGACCTGGCGGCCGGGTGAAATTGAGTTGGTCGAATAACGGAGTATAGGTGTCAGGGAAAGAAGGTTAAAAACCCAGAACCCTGAAACCTGAAACACAGGAGGGCAAAATGAAACAATTATTGCGCAACAGCCGTTTATTTTATTTGATAGTCTTTGTAATGCTGCTTCCCGTGGCCGCATGGGCCCAAAAAGCGGAAGTTGACCGAACGGAACTGCCCATCAAAGGGCCGTGGTATCCGCCGATCACGACGCTTGATGCGCGCGATGCCAAGGCGCCCCCGGTGTTTGAAGTCAAGGCACCCAAGGATGCGCCCAATGTGGTGGTCATCCTGTTGGACGATCTCGGCTTCGGCGGTACCAGTGCCTTCGGCGGCGTCATCCGGACGCCCCACTTCGACAAGCTGGCCAGCCAGGGCCTGATGTACAACCAGTTCCACACCACGGCGCTCTGCTCGCCGACACGGCAGGCGCTCAAGACGGGCCGCAATCACCACTCGGCCAACCAGGCCAAGATCACCGAGGTGGCGACCTCCTTTCCCGGCGCCACGGGCATGCTGCCCAACGACATAGCCAGCATCGGGGAGATGCTGCGACTCAACGGGTACAGTACCGCAGGTTATGGCAAGTGGCACGAGACCGCGGTGTGGGAGATCAGCCCCTCCGGTCCCTTTACCCGATGGCCGAACTACCAGGGTTTCGACGAGTTCTATGGCTTCCTGGGCGGTGAGACGAACCAGTGGGCGCCCGCCGTATACCACAACTTAAACCGCGTCGAGACCCCGGACGACCCCGACTACCACTTTATGAACGACATGGCCACCCAGGCCATCAACTGGATCCGCTTCCAGCAGTCGCTCACCCCGGAAAAGCCATTTTTCGTCTATTTTGCTCCGGGCGCCGTTCATGCGCCCCACCACGTGCCGCAGTCCTACATTGACAAGCAGAGGGGACGCTTCGACGAGGGCTGGGACGTGATCCGCCGGCGCATCTATGAACAACAGAAGAAGCTCGGTGTCATTCCGCCCGACACCAAGTTGGCGAAAAAGCCGGATGACATCAAGAACTGGGCGGATCTTTCAAACAAAGAAAAAAAACTTTTCGCCCGCCAGGCCGAGGTCTTTGCCGCCTATCTCGACATGGCCGATCACGAGACGGGGCGGTTCATCCAGGCGATTGAGGACATGGGCCAGCTCGACAACACGTTAATCTTTTACATCGCGGGCGACAACGGTACCAGCGCCGAAGGCGTGATGAACGGCCTGTACAACGAGATGACCTATTTCAACAACGAACCCAGGGGCTCGGATATCGACTTCATGCTTAAGCACTACGATGACTGGGGCGGTCCGACCACCTATCCGCACATGGCCGCCGGCTGGGCGGTCTGTTTTGACTCACCCTTCACCTGGACCAAGCAGGTGGCCTCGAACTATGGCGGCACCCGCAACGCCATGGTCATCCACTGGCCGAACAAGATCAAGTCCAAGGGTGAACTGCGCAGCCAGTGGCATCACGTGATCGACGTGGTACCGACCATTCTCGAGGCCGCCGGGCTGCCGCAGCCGCGGATCGTCAACGGCACCCCGCAACGTCCCATCGAGGGCGTGAGCATGGTCTACAGCTGGGACGACGACCGCTCGCCAAGCCGGCACCAAATCCAGTACTTCGAGATGTTCGGCAACCGGGGCATTTATTTTGACGGCTGGTTCGCCGGGACCGTGCACCTTAAGCCGTGGGGCAAGGTCGAGAATCGTTTTCCTGAGGACGTCTGGGAACTCTACCACGTGAAGGAAGACTTCAGCATGTCCACGGACCTGGCTAAAAAACATCCCGACATTCTGGCCGAGCTGCAGAAGGTCTTCCTCGGTGAAGCAGTCAAGTACAAGGTGCTGCCACTGGACGACCGGCGCCAAGAGCTGTTCAATCCCAACATCGCCGGCCGGCCGGACCTGATGTTCGGGCGTAAAAGCCTAACCCTGTACGAAGGCATGCACGGCCTGCTCGAAAACGATTTCATCAATACCAAAAATACCTCGTTCGAGATCGTCACCGACATCGAGACCGGGGATAAACCGGCCAGCGGTGTGATCGTGGCCCAGGGGGGCGCATTCGGTGGCTGGAGCCTGTACGTGAAGGACGGCACACCGATCTACATGTACAACTACCTCGGCATCGACCGTTTCACCGCCAAGGCCGGTGCGAAACTTCCCGAGGGCAAATCAACTGTTAAGATGGACTTCGCCTACGAAGGCAAAAAGCCAGGCTCAGGCGGCACCGCGACACTTTACGTCAATGGCAAGTCCGTGGGATCCGGCAAGATTGGGCAGACCGAATTCGCGATCTTTTCGGCGGATGAGACCGCCGGCGTGGGCTTGGACGCGGAAACGCCGGTGTCCGAAGACTACAGCCGCGCTGGCAGCAAGTTCAACGGCAAGATCCACAAGGTTACCATTACGCTCAAGTAACAGGCAAAGCATGGACCTGCCCGGTTCATCCGCCTTGGCAGGAGACCCCGCACTTGCGCGGGGAGGAATGCATTCGTCATCCGCTTCGGCGAGATGCCGCCCGTAACAAAGGGCGGATGACCGCGGCGTAGCTCGAAGAGCGAAGGCGGATCATTTAATGGGGACTACGGGTTTACCCGCAGGGCTCCATTGGGGCGGGCCCCTCCTGAGCTTTAGAGAACTTATTCAGGCAGGAGAAGGAACCATGAGAATATGCAGAACAAAAGCCACCTTAGCAGCAATTATTTCAGCACTGCTCGTGTGGGTCGCTCTGGCCTGTTCCACCGCCCGGGCTCAGCAACCCGATCCGCTGTCCTCATGGGTTGAAGGGCCGACTAGGTCGGCGATCATCGAGTTCGTTCAGGATGTCACCACTGAAGGGGGGCCAAAGTACGTTCCGCCTGAGGCGCGCATCGCGACCTTTGACAACGACGGAACCCTGTGGTGCGAACAGCCGGTGGTACAGATCGAATTTGTGAGCTACCGAATCAAGCAATTGGCTCCGAAGCACCTTGAATGGAAAGATCAGCAGCCCTACAAAGCGGTGCTGGAAGGCGACAAGCGCTTTCTGAAAAACGATGTGGTCCACAACCACGGCAAAGCCTTAATGGAATTGTTCGTAGCCACCCATACCGGGATGCCGATGGAGGATTTCAACCGCCGTGTCAAGGTGTTCCTCAATACCGCCCGCCATCCCAAATACAACCAGAAATATACGGAAACCATCTACCAGCCGATGCTCGAACTCCTGAGCTACCTTCGTGCAAACGGTTTCAAAACCTATCTCTGTTCCGGTGGCGGGCTTGATTTCATGCGGGTATTTGCAGAAGAGACCTACGGTATTGTTCACGAGAATGTAATCGGCAGCTTTGCCATGAACAAATTTAAACAGGTGGAAGGGAAATGGACGATCATCAAAGACAAGCAGAATCTGTTTATCAACGATGGGCTCACCAAGCCGGTCGGTATCGACCAGAAAATCGGGCGTATCCCCATCTTTGCCTGCGGAAACGTCCGTTCAGGTGGTGACATCGGCCAGCTCGCTTACAGCCACACCAACGAATTACCCAATTTCCAACTGCTGATCAATCATGATGATGGCGTGCGCGAGTTCGCCTATGCCGAAAAGGACAATGCGTCGTTGAATGCCGCTAAAGAGGGGGAATGGCACGTGGTCAGCATGAAGATGGATTGGAAACGAATATTTCCATTTAACTAGAAACTGAAAGCGCAAAATCGTTAATAACAATGGAGGCACAAAATGACGACGCAAACAGAAAAAGACTACGGCCCGATCGCTCAGCAGGTTGACGCCGTTGCCGAGACCATCTGGGACATGGCATCCAATGTCTGGACCTTTGCCGAACTCGGAATGGAAGAAGCGCAGAGTTCTTCCTACGAGTCCGCCGTGCTGGAGAAGCATGGCTTCACGATCAGTGACCGTGGGATCGGCGGGATCGACACCTCGTGGATCGCGACCACCGGTTCCGGAACGCCCGTTATCGGCATCCTGGTGGAATTCGACGCACTGCCCAACCTCGGTAATGAACCGGTCGCCACCAAAACACCTCGCAAAGATGGCGTCACCAACGGCCACGGCTGCGGCCACAACCTGATCGGATCCGGCGCCATCGGGGCGGCCCTGGCACTCAAAGCACAAATGGAAAAGGAGAACATCCCCGGAACCTTGAAAGTCTTCGGTTGTCCGGCTGAGGAATTGCTTTCCGGTAAGAACTTCATGGCCAAGGCCGGGGCTTTCAAGGGCCTGGATGCCTGCCTGCACTGGCATCCCTTCAATGTGAACACGCTCTGGAACATCAACAGCACCGCGGCCAGTGATTTCTGGTTCGAGTGGCACGGGATCACCGCCCATGCGGGTGCCTGCCCCTGGGACGGACGCAGCGCCCTGCAGGCGGCCCAATTGTTTTTGCACGCGGTGGACATGATGCGGGAACATATCCTGCCGACAGCGAGGATGCATTACATCATCACCGAGGGCGGTAACGCTGTGAACGTGGTGCCGGATTACGCCAAGGTGGTGTTTCGATATCGCGGTCATAACGCGGCGGATGTGCTCAAGAATGTCAAATGGGTCAAGGACATCGCCAAAGGGGCTGCGCTGGCAACCCAGACCAAGGTGGAGATGACGAATCTGGATGCCTGCTATGACTGCCTGCCGAATCAGGCTTTGGCGGACCGGATGATGGCGCACATGCAGCGTCTGGGACCCTGTGAATGGAGTGATGAAGAGCAGGCCTTCGCCAAAACCATGCAGAAGGAAATCGGCGTAGCTGAAGACGGGCTGGCCACAACCATTTCACCGGACCCCAAAGGCGCGGCATTCGGCGCTTCATCGGATGTCGGCGATGTCAGTTATAACACCCCCACCATGGGCGCGATTATCAGCGCCTGGCCCCTGAATGTGGCCCCTCACCACTGGGGCACAACCGCATCCAACGGCATGAGCGTCGGTCGCAAGGGTGTGCTGAAGGCGGCTCAGGTCCTGGCCGCGGCCCGGGTCGAGTTCGATGAGCGGACCGGTGGTAAACCTTATGAATCTCTCTGTGAAAAGGATGGCCCCATCGGCGGTCACCGGCCGGAATACCACGATGGGCATGACCAGGCGCTGGCGGGGATTGCCGGGATGGTGAACAAAAGATAAAAACCAGATGTTTACATTCCCTGAAAATCGCCCAGTTTGGGTCTAATGGTCATGTGTGGCTTCATTCAGTATATCGGCAACCCATCTGTTGAGGCTTTTATTACTGGTCTCAGCTGCTGTGGCAATAGCTGCATGGACGCTGGGCGGAATGCGCAAGGTCAGTTTGCCGGAGTAGGGCCTATTCGGTTTATCCCCCAATCTGGCGCAAGTTTCAAGATAATCATCTACCGCCTCTCTGAAAGCGCCCTCCAGCTCGTCAACAGTCTGACCGTGGAAGGTGATAATATCTCGAATACCTGCCAGACGGCCAAAGAAAATTCGATCTTTTGCGTCAAACTCAATCCGGGCACAATACCCGTTATATGCCATGGTGTTCTTCATCGTGTAACCCCTATTAATTTAAGAAACTCACGAACCGCTCGTATCTGATACCGCAGGGCATCCTTACCCGGATGCGGGCGGTGGAAGCCCGCCTTTCGGCCTTCATGGACGATGGTGATCCTGGAACCGCTACCTTCGATAATTTCACATCCCGCTGCTCTAAGGAGGGCTTCTATTCGTCGCCATTCAATGTTGCTTGAAACCGGATCGGTAAAAATGGCGGCCAATATTTTTTGATGCTTACGGTTCATGAATAAAATGGTATCACATTTTGCCACCATGTCAAGGTATTCCTATACTTCAGCCACCGACCATCCCAAGAGTGGGTCGTTTGATGAAGCCCCTCGAAGGGGTTGACAAACAGAGCCATGAACGTCGAACGCTGAATGTTCGGTGTTCACTGTTCGAAAAATCGTTCGAGCATTATAGGTCTCGCCGGGTCGCTCCGCCCCTCTTCGTTTCGCTTGGGCAAAGCCCGGGGTAAAAAATCACCCGTTTTTGACCCTTAATGGGGGAGGTACCGCCTATCGGTTAGTGATAGTTTACATATACATCTCATCAAGCGTTGAACAAACCGATCCGTATAAAAAACGCTGGGCCCGTGGAAAATCCCACGGCATTGGAAAAATCCGCAACCACATATGGGGAGGCCAACAAATGAGCAAAAGCAAAGTAACCGTTTACACCGCACGCAACGTACGGACGATGGACCCCGGCCGGCCGGAGGTGCAAGCCGTCGCCGTGCTGGACGGGAAGGTCTTGTCCACCGGCACAATCGAATCGATGCAACCCTGGCTGTCACAATACGATGTCACGGTTGACGACACGTTCAAGGACAAGGTGATCATGCCCGGGTTCATCGAGGCCCATTCGCACATCTGGATGTCCGCGGGTTTTGTGTCGCTGCAATACATCGGCCCGCTTCCCTGGCCGGGCCCCAACGGCATGATGAAGCCCGTGGAAACGGTTGACGACATCCTCGCGCTTTTCAAGAAGATCGACGCTGAGGAAAAGGATCCGAAAAAGCCGATTGTCGCCTGGGGTTACGATTTCGGTAAGCAGGGCGGGCCGCTGGACCGTGACGTGCTCGATACGGTCAGCAAGACGCGCCCGATCTTTATCATGGCCTGGGCGCCGCACTACGTGCACCTGAACAGCCCGGCGATCGAGATGACGGATATCAAGCAGGGTGACACGGACCCTCACGTCCACCACTACGCGGACGGTCGACTGAGTGGCGTCTTCACCGAGGCATACGGCATCATGCACGGGTTTGGGCCCGTGATGTCCCTGATCGCCGACGCCAGCGGCGTTGACGGCCTGAACTACTTTGCAAGGATCGCGAACAACGCCGGTGTGACCACGTTGGCAGACCTCATCTTCGGGATTATCGACTGGGACGCCGAACTAAAGGATAATATTGCGGCAACCGCAGACGAAGATTTCCCGGTCCGCATGCGCCTCACACCTCACGGTGCTGCAGTCCTGGCAAAACACGGCGACAAGGCAATTGACGTGCTCAAGGATCTGAGGAAGAACGAAACCGACAAGATCTATTTCCGCGGACTCAAGTTCCTCACCGACGGTTCCTATCCGTTGATGTCGTCCATGGTCGGATTTCCCGGCTACCTGGACGGCACCAACGGCTGTCCCGGAGACTCCGCATCGCTCAGCGAGTTGGTGGCGTTCATGCTGCCCTACTGGAAAGCCGGTGAGCAGCTTCACTGCCATGCCAACGGAGACGAAGCCTTGAATATGACACTGGATGCATTGGCGGAGTTGCAGAAGGTGTATCCGCGCTTTGACCACCGGTTCACGGTAGAGCACTATTCCATGAGCAACCCGATGCAGGCCCGCCGCGTGAAGGCCCTTGGCGCAATCGCGAGCGTGAACGTCTACTTCATCGCCTACCGCAGCCTGCTGCACCGAACCAAGGCCTATGGACCGGACCGCGCAGAAACAGTGGCTCGGGTGGGCTCGCTGGAGCGTGAGGGTGTTACCTTTGCCTTCCACTCGGATTATCCGCAGGTTGTCGTGCCTTTGCTGCCGCTCTCGGCGGTCACCGGAGCGGTGACCCGGATCGCCGAAGACGGCAAAACGGTGATCGCACCGCATGAAGCCATCGATGTAGAGCGTGCACTGCGCGCAATTACCATCGACGCTGCTTACATCCTCGGCATGGAGGACAAGGTCGGGAGCCTGGAACAGGGCAAGTTCGCCGACTTCACCATCCTTGAGGAAGACCCCTTTGAGGTCGATCCGAAGCATATCAAGGACATCAACATCTGGGGCACCGTGCTTTCGGGTAAATTGTTCGAGGCGAAAGAAATATGAAAACACCTGAACGCAACTCCCAGGATAACAGCAATGCCGTCGACCCCTATGAGGCGGCAGAGGAAGCCCGCCAGGCGCTGTCCGGAATGATCTTCGCAGCACTCAAGATGCGGGGGCGCAAATTTCGCGCCGCCCCCGCATCTCTGCCGCTCACGATCATCGCCGGCTTTTTAGGGGCTGGAAAGACGACCCTGCTGAATCATCTGCTTGTTGAACCGCACGGCCGCCGCCTCGCCGTGCTGGTCAATGATTTCGGAAGCATCAACATCGACGCCGACCTGGTGAGTTCGCGCACGGAAGACATGATCAGCCTGACCAACGGATGCGCCTGTTGCGCAGTGGCGGGTGATTTGACGGAGACACTGATCGATATCGCGGAGCGTGAAGAGCTGCCGGATGCGATTGTGCTGGAGGCGAGCGGGATTGCCGATACACAGGCGATCGTTCAAATCGCTTTGACGAACCCGGCGATGCGAGTGGAAGGGGCTCTCGTCGTAGTCGATGCAGAAACCGTGTTTGAGCTGGCGGAGGATCCGCATGCCGGCAGGCTCTTCCGCAACCAGATCGCGGCGGCCGACCTGTGCGCACTCAGCAAACTCGATCTGCTTGATGAGGCCGGGCGCACGGCTGCCCGGGACTGGCTTGCCACTCAAGTCCCAGGCAAGCCCGTCGTCGAAGCGTTCAACGGGGCTGTCCCGGCCGAGGTCGTGTTGGGGATTGGCGCTACGCGCCATGCGCCGTGTTCGCCGCCTGTGTCGACAGATCATGCCCACGACTTCGATAGCTTCAGCTTTACCGTTGATGAACCGCTGGACGGTGAACGCCTCCGGGCATTGTTCGACTCGCTGCCAACGTCGCTGCTCCGTGCCAAGGGTGTGCTGAACCTGACAGAGGAGCCGGCGCGCCGGACGGTTTACCAGCGCGTGGGCGAACGGTGGAGCTATACGCCTGCAGCGCCTTGGGGCGACGAAACGCCGCGTTCGAGCATCGTATTCATCGGCCCAGCGGGCTGGATCGATCGATCCAAGCTGGAAACAGGTCTCGACGCCTGCCGGGCGGACATCAATGATGCAAGACCTACAAAAACATTACCACATAAGGAAAGGTGAAACAGATGACATTCTGGTCAATGATGATGGTCAAGGTTCTCGAAGGCCCTGCCGAAGCGGCGGCACAAGTATGGATCAAGAACCGAATCGTCGAGGCAGCGGCTGAAACGATTTCGGGCTTCCTTCAGGGTGAAGTCATGCTTTCAACAGATGAACCCGATCAGGTCTGCGTGATGTGCGGATGGGAGGATAAAGCGGCCTATGAAGAGTGGCAGAACAGCCCGGTTCGCGCGAAGATCACCACTGATCTCTCGGGTGCCGTCTCTTTCGATATCAAGACCGTATGTTTTCAGAGCATACATACCGTATCAAGTGGAAACGGGTAGACCATGAACGACCCCCACCGAGCAGACAAGAAGACAGGACTTCGGCAGCGAATTTTGCACGTCGCCCCGGGGATCGAGGCCCTTGTCCACTACCAACCCGCCTGGCTGCGCAGCGATATCGGCGCCGGCCTGTCGGTAGCGGCCGTCGCGCTTCCCGTGGGCGTGGCCTACGCCGATCTGGTCGGTGTACCCGCGGTATATGGCATCTACTCGGCAATTTTTCCGCTGCTGGTGTATGCGCTGTTCGGATCTTCGCGCCAGTTGGTGGTCGGGCCCGACGCGCCGCTGTGCCTCCTGGTGGCGGCGAGCTTGAGCCTGCTCGCCGGAGGGGATCCGGCCCGCTACCTGTCGCTCATGGTCGCCATGACGCTGCTGACCGGGGTTCTTCTGGTGATCGCCGGCCTCTTTCGCCTGGGCTTTATCGCCAATTTTCTGTCGCAGCCGATTCTCACGGGTTACCTCACCGGTGCGGCCCTCATCATCATGGTCGGACAGTTGCCCAAGCTTTTCGGGATCTCCATCGATGCGGGTGGATTTTTCCCCAAAGTGGCCCAGATCGCCAGCCGGCTGGATCAGGTCCACCTGCCGACCCTGATTCTCGGCTGCAGTATGCTCATCCTCCTGATCGTGTTCAAGCGCATTGCCCTAAGCCTGCCGGGCGCCCTGATTGTTTCTGCCCTGGGCGGTATCGCGGTGGCGGTTTTCAATTTGCAGCATCTCGGGGTTGCGGTTCTCGGCAACGTGCCGGGAGGGCTCCCAACCCTGCACTTTCCGTCGCTGTCGGCGCTGGGCAATGCGACACTTTTGCGGGATGCCGCCGGTATCGTCCTGATGAGCTTTACCAGCGGTATGCTGACGGTCAAGAGCTTCGCCCGGCGCAATCACTACGAGGTCGACGCCAACCAGGAATTGATCGCCTTCGGCGCCTGCAACCTCGCTTCGGGGATTGGCCAGGGGTTCCCGGTGACCGGAACCGGCTCGCGCACGGCGGTCAACGACGCCATGGGCGGCAAGAGCCAACTGGTGGGGATCGTCGCCGCCGGTGCCATGTTTCTGGTATTGCTTTTTTTCACCGCGCCGCTCGCTGTTGTTCCTTCTACCGTTCTTGCCGCCGTGATCATTGTGTCCTCCTATGGTCTTTTTGACCTGGCGGCGCTCCGGGATCTTTACGCGACCAGTCGCCGCGAGCTGGCACTTTGTCTGACCACCTCGCTCGGTGTGCTGATTTTGGGAATGCTCCCCGGCATCCTGCTGGCCATCGCGCTGTCCCTGCTCTGGTTGCTGCATGTGGGCTCCAACCCCACCGAAGCGGTCCTGGGAAAGGTGCCTGAATTGAAGGGCTACTTCAGTGTAGACGTCCATCCGCATGCCCGGACGACACCCGGACTGCTGTTGTACCGCTTCGATTCCAGCCTGGTGTTTTTCAACGTTGACGCCTTCAGGGATCGCATCCGGAAAAAGATCGACGCCGCCGCGACACCGGTCGAGTGGGTCGTCGTCGACGCCAGTCCATTCAATGTCATCGACGCGACCGCCTTGGGCAAAATCGACGAACTTCGAGAAGAGTTGTCGGCGCAGGGCATCACCATCAATTTTGCAGGCGTCAGGCCGGAATTGAGGACCTTTTTCAAAACCGCTTGGGCCAAACAACGCAGTAAGATCGAGGGACAGTTCAACTTCTCAACCATCGATGCCGCCGTGGTTGCCTTTCGGGTATACGCGGATAAAAAGCCGGCGGCGGGCTTAGGTACATTCGTGTATACGTCATGACAACGATAAAAAACAAGAAACAGAAACCGATCCCCGTTACCATCATCGGCGGTTTTCTCGGTGCCGGCAAGACCACGCTGCTCAATTATATCCTCAGCGAGAACCACGGGGTGCGGGCCGGTGTGCTGGT
>JAQYWF010000078.1 GCA_030145105.1 Desulfosarcina sp. | reverse complement strand
CAATCCGAGCTCAGGATCCATTTGTTGTAGGTTTTTTCGTAGAACCCGTCACCCTTGCACTGCCTGAGAAAGTTATTCAGAAAATTCAAGAAGTCAGGGTCGCCCTGGTTGATGGCCCAGGCCAGCGGTTCGTAGGTGAACGGCTGATCCAGGAATACGGTTTTGCCCTTGCCCTGGCTGGAGTAGAGAATGCCGATGAAGGGCAGATCGTACACCAACGCATCGGCCTTGCCGTTGATCACTTCCATGCCGGCTTCGGCTTCGGACTCGAACCCTTTATAGGTGGCCTTGGGGATCATGCGTTTGATGGACTGCTCCCCGGTGGTGCCCATGCGCGAGGTGAGGATAAATTTGGGATCGTTGAGATCCTTGTAGGACTTGATGATGCCTTCGTTTTTCTTGTTGAGAAGAATAGCCTGGCCCACGACGATGTAGGGATCGGCGAAATTGACTTTCAGGTTTCTCTCCTGGGTGATGGTCATGCCGCCCATGATAATGTCGAACTTATCGGTGACCAGGGCGGGGATGATGCCGTCCCAGGCGGTGTTGACGGGAACAAACTTGACGCCCATGGCCTTGGCCATATGCCGTCCGAAATCCATGTCGAAACCGATGAAATCGCCTTTTTTGTTGGTCATTTCAAAGGGCATGTAGCCGGACTCGAAACCCACGCGCAGTTCGCCGCGCTCCAGGATTTTCTGGATGTGGGATTTCTTGGCCAGGTCGATGTCCGCGCCGAAGGCCGTTCCCATGCAAAAAGTCACTGCGGCAACAATCGCCAATGTGGTAAATAAACTTCTTTTCATACGTGCTCCTCCTCCTTAGATGATTAGAACAAAGCAAAGCCGCAACCCTGCGGCTGGGTCCACAGATTAGCTGAAGAAAAGGCGTCTTTTGGGGTGCCCCGAAGCGACATGCGGCATCGGGGTAAATGCCATTCATTAAAAAAGGTGAACCAGAAATACAATTAACTTTTATAATAAGATACAAGCAAAGTAAAGCCCTGATTGGCAGCCATGCAGCATTCGCCGCACGGTTCAGGTGCATAATCGCTGGAACCGGCGCAACAGCCTTTCGCTTTGCGGGGTTTCCCGGATATCGCTCAGCAGCCGATCCACGTCACGGCCCTGGGCCTTCAGATCATCGGTAAACCGCTGGATGTAGCGCCGGAGCATCTGCCCATTGAACTCAGGATGAAACTGAACGCCCCAAGCCCGCCTTCCGATATTAAATGCGTGGTGGGGGTCCAACGCTGACGATGCGAGCAGGGTCGCGCCGGCTGGCAACTGCAGGACGCTCTGGCTGTGACAGGCCTGGGCCACAAACGTCTCCGGGGTTTCATCAAACAGCCTATCCTCACGCCCATCCGGGTTGAGCCGGATCGACACCGTACCGAACTCTTTCCCCTTGGGATTGTCGCCCACCACGCCACCCATGGCGTAAGCCAAAAGCTGATGGCCGTAGCAGACCCCCAACAGCGGTGTCTCCGCTTCAACGGCCGCTTTGACCCAGTCGGCCGTCTTCTCGCTCCAGGGTTTTTTATCGGTCACCATGTCGTGGGACCCGGTGATGATGATGCCGCCGAACGATGCCACCTGCGGCAGAGGCGTTCCTGAAAAAGGGCTGACGGTTTCGACGGTGCCAACCGACCGGTCCATGCGCGCGATGAACCAGTCTTCGAAGTCACCGTAACGGGCCGCCATATCCGGGTAGGTACCCCCTGCCTTGACGATTAAGATGGGTTTCTTGGACAATTGGGATCCTTTTGGAAACAAGGTTAGGCGAAAGTACTCTCAGTATCGGCTCGTAAAGGTGTTGTCAAGATGCACCTACCGGCCCACCCTGTTCGCGGCCACGACACTAGCTTGCGCTTTGCTCTCAATGGGTTATATCGGACTGAATGCCCGCCGAAAGGGACAATTGCCTTGACTTGGACCGCGCCCCGGGGATAATAGAATTGACTCAGCAGGCCAATCGGTTCCCGCGGCGGGAAGCGTAATCGACCAACACGATCAATCACCTATCAGGCACCTATCAGGAGGGCTGAATGCCGGAACCATCCACCATCCGACTCGACAAACTGCTCGACCATCCCGCAGTTATGGACGCCGTTGCCGATGTAAATCTGGAACTGAAGGAAAGAATCGCCTACCAGCCACCCGTGTGTGGTGTGTTCAAAAGCGATTTCACCAGCCTGGTGACCGACCCACAATACCAATTCGAAATCGATAAGGAAGCCCACCGACAACTGTCGCACATCATCGCCAACACCGTCCAAAGAGTTGAGGGCAGCGACGATGCCGCGGGTGATGTCAAGGAGAACTATCGAAAGGCGCGCAACATAGGCATTGTCTTCTCCGGCGGACCATCACCGGGAGGCCACAACGTTATTGCCGGCCTGTTTGACGCCGCCAAGAAAATCAATCCACAGACGCGGATCTTCGGATTTCTCATGGGGCCAGACGGCATCATCAACGGCGACCACATGGAGCTGACCCATGAGCAGGTGGACCGGTACAGAAATGTGGGCGGGTTCACCATGATCAAGACCGGGCGCACCAAAATCGATGATCGAAAGAAAATGAACCTGTCCCGGGAAACCTGTAAACAGCTTGAACTGGACGCCCTGGTGGTAGTCGGCGGTGATGACTCCAACACCAACGCCGCCTTTCTCGCCCAGAATATGTTCGAAGACGGCGTCCAGGTAATCGGCGTCCCCAAAACCATCGACGGCGACATCCAGGTCCGTGACGCCCAGGGCAAGGTGTTGTGCGCCATGTCCTTCGGGTTCCACACCGCCGCGCGCGCCTTCTCCCAGGCTATCGCCAACCTTTGCACCGACGCCAGTTCGGACGTCAAGTACTGGCACGTGTGCAAGGTCATGGGCCGTGTGGCCAGCCACCTGGCGTTAGAGGTGGCCCTTCAAACCCACGCCAACATAACCCTGATCGGCGAAGACCTTGCCGACTACGTGGACTATGCCAGACTGGAGAATGCCGAAAAAGCGGGTGTGGTGGACTACACCGCTTACGGCATGACCCTGCGGCACCTCTCCCGGGTAATCTGTGACGCCATCCTGGACCGGGCTTCTGTGGGTAAGAACTATGGCGTCCTCGTGCTCCCTGAAGGGGTGTTGGAGTTCATCAACGAAATCCAGGTGTTCATCATCAAACTCAACACAATCATCGGCAACTACAACAAGATGCACGATCGAGATTTTCACAGCGCCTTTCCCACCTTGGACAACAAGCTGGAGTACTTGCGCCGGCTGGTGCGGGGTATCCGCAAGGACGTTTCCTACAATGTGTGGAATTCCCGGGACGACGAGCTGTTCAACGACATCCCCGAGTTCTTTCAGGAGGGACTGCTCACCGAGCGGGACAACCACGGCAATTTTCAGTTCTCCCAGGTCAAGACGGAAAAGGTCATCCTTGACCTGGTGAAAGACTACCTGGGCATTTTAAAGGAGAAAGGCCATTACAAGGTCGGCATCCAGGATGCGCAGTTCGTCAAGACCATGCAAAAAGGGGGACTGGATCCGGAGCGTTACGGGCCCATTCTTTTCGAAAACTGGAAGCAGGCCCGGTACCTGATGATCAAAAAAACCATCATCTCCAAAAAAACCCTCAAGACGGCATTGGTCAAATCCGGTTTCCTGGGCGACGACGAGCCCATTCCAGCGCCCATCGACAAAATCTTCGAGCAGTCCGTCCCCAATTTCAAAACCCAAACCCACTTCTACGGCTACGACGGCCGGGGGAGCGACCCCACCCGATTCGACTGCACCTATACCTACAACCTGGGTCTGACCGTTTTCAGCCTGATCGCCAATGGTGCCACCGGCCAAATGGCGGGCATCTTGAACCTGGAGCAGGATTTTTCCCGCTGGCGACCAATCGGCATACCCATCGCCCCGCTCATGCACCTGGAGGAACGCAAAGGCAAACTTGAACTGGTACTGGAAAAAAGCATCGTGGATGTCAGCGCGCCGGCATTCCGAGTCGTGAAAACCTTCCGCGACAAATGGCTGGCCGCCACTCCGGAAGAAGATCACTACCGTCATCCGGGCCCCATCCGTTTTGCCGGCAACAGCGAGGAAAACAGACCGATCACCTTGCTGCTCAATGCTATGGAAAGTGACCTCTCCTCGCCCGATGAGAAGGCTGCCGAATAATTATTCTTGGCCCAAAGCACCCGGTTTTCTACCCTTAGAAACTGGTCTCCACGGCCGCACGCGTGATCAAGAGGACCGCCGGATCAACCACCGGAAGGGGTCCGGTTGAAAAGCCCGAAAACATCCATATAGTTGGACATGATGATGATGTGCAATCGTCGGTTTGTCGTTTGCCGACGTGAGGGGTATTCATGATTCGTGGTCGGTTCGTCTGGTTAATGATTGCCGCCGCAGCGCTTGTTGGCGGTGCCTGTTCCACTGGGTCTGAGCCCTTGCGGCAACCATCGAGGAGCCTGAAGGAGTTGGTGGGGCCGATACAAAAATCGGTGGTAACGGTTGTTAACTACGATTTGGATGGCGACATAACATCCATCGGCAGCGGCTTCTTCATTTCGGAAAGCGGTATTCTGGTGACCAATTTCCACGTATTGGACGGTGCCTACAGCGCAAGCATCAAAACAGTGGACGGCAGTCAATATCCGGTGGCAGCGATCCTGGCCCAAAACCGGCTGGTCGACCTGATCAAGGTCCGCGTTGACATCGGGGGCAACCAGGTGACGCCTGTCGTTCTTTCCAGAGAGCAGCCCGCCGTTGCGGACGGTGTTTTCGTGGTAGGAAGCCCCATGGGTTTGGAACAGACCGTGTCCGAAGGAATCATTTCGGCTGTGCGTGAGATGCCGGCAGGCGCAAAGGTGTTTCAATTAACCGCACCGATCTCCCGGGGTTCCAGCGGCGGCCCGGTACTCAATCAGGACGGAAAAGTGGTTGGCGTGGTCACCTTTCAGATGGCCAGGGGTCAAAATCTCAATTTTGCCATCTCCGTAGACGCACTTGACATGCTGACCGACGAATCGTCGCACCCCTCCATTGCCGAGTGGACCATTCGAAACTCGAGGCAGGGTTCGGCACTGGCGGCGACGCTCTGCAGCAAGGGTTCCCGCCTCACCATACAGGGAGAATACGAAGAGGCATTGACCTTCTTTAAAAAGGCGGCTGAAGCCAGCCCCGATGATCCCGACGCCTGGTATGGGCTGGGCAGCTGCTATGTCGGCCTCGATCAGCCGGATGAGGCCATCGCCGCCTACAAGCGGCCCATCGAGCGCGACCCGGACAATGAAATGGCCCATTTCACCCTGGCCATGTATTACAAGGCCATCGGACAGTTCGAGCAGGCCATCCCCACCCTGCTGGAGGTGATTCGCATCGATCCCGCCAACCTGCGTGCACAATTCGAATTGGGCAGGGCGTATGGTGCATTAGAACGCACCGGAGAGCAGATCGACACGTTCAAGGAAATACTGGATCGCCAACCGGACCACATTCCGACGCTGCTGGATCTGGGAGCCATAATGGGTAAAATCGGCCGCTACGATGAAGCGATGGCGCTGTTCACGAAGGCCAGCGGCCTGGAACCGGACAACGAATTGATCTACTTCAACATCGGTGTCACCTACAGCCGCATGGACCGCCCTGAAGAGGCAATCCGTGCCTATACCCTTGCCATTCGTGCCAATCCGCGGATGGCTGCTGCCCACTACAACCTTGGAATGACATACTTCAATCAGGGGCGCCGCAAACGTGCCCTAGACCAGTATGAAATTCTGAAAGGCCTGGCGTCGGAATCGGCGGATGATCTGTTCGAGCATATCTATCCGGAGATCACCAAGTAGCCCTGCTGGCGATGCTTTGCTGTATATTCAATCCACGCCTTCACGCTATCAAGACAATACCAAGTGTCCGGTGAAGCACCAAAACAACAAAAAGCGCCTTATTACCGACAAACGGTTCATATCTCTTTTATACCGGTGTTGTGCTCAAATACCGCAGCATTTTTTATATTTTTTCCCGCTTCCGCATGGGCAGGGTTCATTGCGTCCCACATGCTTATCGGCAATCTTCGTTTTCAGTGGGTTCAATAATATCTCCAGGTCTTTTATATCCTCAGGTTTATCCGGTTCCAGCCCGATGGTATATCTCCACCCGTTTTCTTCAAACACGGATTCTAATTCTTTCACTCTTTCTGCTGTTTGTACGTTGATAACGGCAGGATTCGTTGCCGTCCCCAACTTCGCTGTTTTTTTACCGTCAAAAATTTTTTCCATTTTTTCACCCTAAACGTTTGATAGACTTGAATTTCCACTTTCAAGCAACGCCTTACAATGGTCGCCCATACTACTACAAACGGTTGTGTTGTCAACCAATCCTGAGTTTACGGCCGCTTGCTCGTTACCTTCAGAGAAAACGACCCAGTCAGTTTTTGATGAAATGTTGCGTAACCCCCACTGCATTGACCCCTGTCCACGCCTATGGAACCAAAAAAAATAATTGATACCCTATTGACCACGTCCCTGTTTCTGATAATAGCGTACTTCTGCCAATCCAAATGGAGGCCAATTTACCGCTGATGAATGACAATCAACCTGTAGCGGATCGACCTTCCGGGGTCGGTGCCCTTTTCGCTTTTTTGGCCTTTCTCATATGGGGGCTGAGTCCCATATACTGGAAAGCCCTTCACGGCGTGGGGGCGTTTGAGATCATTCTGCATCGAATCCTCTGGTCATTTGCTTTTCTCATGCCCCTGGTATGCGTTGGCCGGCGATGGGCCGAATTCAAAAGAGCGATCAAAAGCCCTAAAATGCTGCTCATTCTCCTGACCACGTCCATTCTGGTGGGCGGCAACTGGCTCATTTACATCTGGGCAGTCAACAACGGTCGGGTGCTTCAGGCCAGCTTGGGCTACTACATCAACCCCCTGGTTAACATCTTCCTGGGCATGGTATTCCTGCACGAACGGTTGCGTCGGGCGCAGGCGTTGGCAGTGGTCCTTGCGACACTGGGTGTGCTCAACCTCACCTTTCGGTACGGTACGTTTCCGTGGGTCTCCCTGGCGCTGGCGTTCAGTTTTGGGGTTTACGGACTGGTCCGTAAGGTGGTGCGCGTCGGTGCGTTGGTTGGCCTGACTGTGGAAACGCTGCTACTGACTGTTCCCGCCGGCATATGGGTGTTTCACCTGCATCAAATCCAGTCCGGGGCATTTTTGTTTTCCGGGATTAAAATCGATCTGCTGTTATTGGGCACAGGGATCCTAACGGCCACACCCTTGCTGCTTTTCAACCTCGGCGCCAGACGCATCACCCTGGCGACCTTGGGATTCATCCAATACACAGCACCCACAGGCATGCTTGTGCTGGGGATCACCGTGTTCGGAGAGCCGTTTACCAGAATTCAGGCAGTGACCTTTGGACTTATCTGGACAGCACTGGCCATCTACTCCTGGGACACCGTTCGTGTCAATCGAAAACGCGGTGCCAAATGATGAGAGGTTTATAATCGATCGAGACCACGCGCGTGAGCTCGAAAATTGTAGATTTTATCAAGAATCCAAATAACTTGACAGGGTTGGCACCTTATGGTAGCGTTTTTTCGACAATATTTTGCCCGGTATCAACAATCCTGCATCGAGGGTCACCGAGAGCGATGCTGACAAGGCAAAATCTGTGTGATGCCGGGCGTAACCGAAAACACAATATTTTTCAACCAAGGTTAATGGGGGAGAACTTATGGATGGTCGCCAGAAGCCCGATCCACAGACGGAAAGCGGTCCTGACCTGAACGATAAGGAAGTCATCGAATTGACCGAGATTGTCGAAGGGGGAGATGGCTACGACGTCATCGATCTTAACGACATTATTGAACAGCCGGATCAGGCAATGGAAGCCGTGGTTGAACCTGAAGTAGAAACAATCCCCCTTGTGAATGCACTTCCCAAAGAAGAAGCGACAGACTCCCCGGAAGAGGCGGATGATGCAATCATTAATCTAACGGATGTGACTGCTTCCCCGGAAGCACCTGCCATCGAACCAGTAGCGGAATCCGCCACCGCATCAAGCGATGATGAAGTTGATAAAGAGGTGATCGATCTCGTGGATGTGGCCAGCACCCGCGAAACCGAACTGGTCGAGGCGAAACCGGAAGTCCCGGCCTCAATATCTGAAGAATCAGCCGGGACCGCGGAGGATGAGGAGGGGGTCATCGATCTGATGGACATGGTGACGTCTCCGGAAGACGACACCGCCGGAACCGGAATGCCAGCGCCTGAAACGACGCTTGATGAGACGGACGAAACCGTGCCGGAGGATGAATCGGTTATAGACCTGTTGGATGCCGTGGAACCACAAACGGAAGAGGCGGGGACAACGGTTGAAACGGACGATGAATTTACAGAACTTGAAAGCAGGGCTGAAGCCGTATTGACAGACGCTGAGGATGCCTTTGATGTTGAAACACCCGAGGAAGCGGCCGAAACAGTCGGGCCGGACAGCGACTTCATGAACTTCGAAGATAATCAGGCAATCATCGGCGACGTTGATCGCCAACCGGAAAACACACCGGATGTTTCCGAATCGGTCGCGGCCCCTCTGATTGTTCCCGCGTCCCCGTCGGAGCCGGTCCCGCTGACCGAGACGCAGATCGAAGCGGCGCTGGAGCGCACGATCGAGAAGATTTACGGTGAGAAGATTGAGCAGTTGATGATCCGGACCATCGAAAAAACCGTGACGCGAGAAATCGCCAGAATCAAAAATGCGCTCATAGAGGATGACGACGATATGATCGGATAGCCAGGCAACCACCCACAATCAGCACGCAACAACCTTACACGGGGATTATCCTTAATCCCCTTTTCCATTTTTTCAGCGCCTGTTTGAAAATCAGGGGATCGAGGTGCAAGCAAGCGTTTGCTACCGATTCATCATTTTCCAAACAGGCTTTCATGAGCCTGCGACCGATTACCGGGCCATTTTGCACAAGGAGCGTTTAACCCATGAGCCGTGATTTGCTGGACAAAAGTTATTCCCCCAAAGCTGTTGAGAAACGCTGGTACGCCTACTGGGAGCAGGAAAAACTGTTCGCCGCCGATGACAACACAACAAAAAAGACCTATTCCATCGTCATCCCGCCACCCAACGTCACGGGCGTGCTGCACATGGGCCACGCCCTGAACAACACCATGCAGGACATCATGTGTCGCTATCGCCGACTGAAGGGCGACAGCGTCCTGTGGATGCCCGGAACGGACCATGCCGGAATCGCCACCCAGAACGTGGTTGAGAAAAAGCTGGCCGCCGAGGGCACCGACCGGCACCAGCTGGGACGTGAGAAATTCATCGAGGCCGTTTGGGAATGGCGCAAGGAATATGGAAATGCCATCATCAATCAACTCAAGCGCCTGGGTGCATCCTGCGACTGGGAGCGGGAGCGGTTCACCATGGATGAAGGACTCTCCCGAGCGGTGAGGAAAGTATTCGTCCAACTCTACGACGAAGGCCTTATCTACCAGGGAAATTACATCATCAACTGGTGCTGCCGCTGCCATACGGCCCTGTCCGACCTGGAGGTGGAGCACGAAGACCTGGACGGCCACTTCTACCACATCCGCTATCCCTATGCCGACGGCTCCGGCTCGGTGGTCGTGGCCACCACCCGTCCGGAAACCATGCTCGGGGACACCGCCGTGGCCGTTCATCCGGAAGATGAACGCTATGCGGATCTGACTGCCGAAGCCGTGATCCTGCCGCTGATGAACCGTGAGATCCCCATCGTCCGTGACGCGTATGTTGACCTGTCAACCGGCACCGGCGCCCTGAAGGTAACGCCGGCTCACGACCCGAATGACTTTGATATCGGGGCGCGCCACGACCTGCCCAGCGTCAAGGTCATTGCCGACGACGGCAGCATGACCGATGCGGCCGGCCGGTTCAAAGGCATGGATCGTTTTGCCTGCCGCAAGGCGGTGGTGGAAGCGCTGGAGGCCGAAGGGCTGCTGGAACGGGTGGAACCTCATCGGCACAGCGTGGGCCACTGCTACCGCTGCAAGACCGTGGTCGAACCCAACCTCTCGCGCCAGTGGTTCGTCAAGGCCAAACCGCTGGCCGGAAAGGCTATCGAAGCCGTCGAGACGGGCAAGACGCGCATCATCCCCGAATCGTGGACCAAGACCTACTACGAGTGGATGTTTAATATCCGCGACTGGTGCATTTCCCGCCAGATATGGTGGGGCCACCAAATTCCGGCCTGGACCTGCCAGAGCTGCCGCAAGATGATCGTGGCCATGGACGCACCCGATGTCTGCCCGGACTGCGGCTCAACTGACCTGATCCAGGAAACCGACGTACTGGATACCTGGTTCAGCTCAGCCCTGTGGCCCTTTTCCACCATGGGGTGGCCGGAGCAAACTCAACTGCTCAAGGCTTATTACCCTACGTCGGTGCTGGTCACCGGGTTCGACATCCTCTTTTTCTGGGTGGCCCGCATGATGATGATGGGTATCCACTTCATGAAAGAGATCCCCTTCCATGATGTCTATGTGCACGCCCTGGTGCGAGACGAGGAAGGCAAGAAAATGAGCAAATCCAAGGGCAACGTCATCGACCCGCTCAACGTCATTGACCAATACGGCACCGACGCCTTCCGTTTCACCTTGGCCGCCTTTGCCGCCCAGGGACGGGATGTGAAGATGAGCGAAAAACGAGTGGAAGGCTACCGCCACTTCATCAACAAGCTCTGGAACGCTGCACGGTTTTCCCTCATGCATATAGATAAGAGCTACGATTCCATCGATGAGAAAAACATCTCCCTGCAGGACCGCTGGATCCTGTCCCGACTGAATCGGGTGGCACGGCAGACCGAGGAAGCCCTGGATGCTTACAAGTTCAACGAGGCCGCCGGCGCCGTCTATCAGTTTGTCTGGCATGAGCTGTGCGACTGGTACCTGGAAGCCATCAAGCCCACTCTGTACGACAAGGCCGGCGGCGAGGAAAAGGCTGCCACGCTCTCGGTGCTGTGGCACGTGTTCAAGGAAGCCCTGATCCTGCTGCACCCTTTTGCCCCTTTTGTCACTGAGGAGATCTGGCACTCGCTCCCCGGCACCGACGGATCAATCATGCAGGCGGTCTGGCCGGATCATATCCAGCCCGGCAACGATCCGGCAGCCGAGGCGCAGATGGAAACGGCGATCACCGTCATTACCGGTATCCGTAATGTGCGCGGTGAGATGAGCATTTCTCCCTCCACGGCGCTGTCTGTAGTCGTTCACCCCGAAGATTCGGAAACTGACGCAGTGGTGGAGAGCAACCGCGACCTGATCGTCAATCTGGCACGCCTGAGCGCCATTACTGTTGACGCTGCCATGGAACGACCCAAGGCGGCGGCAACAGTCCTGGTAAACGGGGCCACGGTATATGTGCTGCTGGAAGGTATCATTGATTTTACCCAGGAGCAGGCGCGTCTGGAAAAAGAAATCGGCAAACTTTCCAAGG
The DNA here is from genome assembly GCA_030145105.1 of Desulfosarcina sp. Lineage (GTDB taxonomy): Bacteria > Desulfobacterota > Desulfobacteria > Desulfobacterales > Desulfosarcinaceae > Desulfosarcina. Next base: position 5,682 of record JAQYWF010000078.1, on the reverse strand, counting down.
AATTGTCTGGGATTAACAAAAAATTGGGCAATGAGGATTTCCTTAAAAAAGCGCCCCCCGATGTCGTGGACGGTGTCCGCGAAAAACACGCCGCCTTGCTGGAGAAACAGCATGCTTTAGCGGCAACATTGGAGCGAGTCAAGGATATGATGGATTGAGACCATGCACACCATAGATGACCTGATACAACTGGCCCTGAAAGAAGACATCGGTCCCGGGGATATCACCACCGACAACCTGGTGGCTCCGGATACCCGTGGAAGCGGTGCGATTGTCGCCAAGCAGGATCTGGTGGTCGCCGGCCTCCAGGTGGCTGAGAAGGTCTTCAAAGCACTCGAACCGCAAATCGATTTCAGAGCCCTTTACGCGGATGGGGACAGGATTCCTGCTGGCAGCACGGCGGTCAGCGTTGGCGGCACACTGGGCGCCCTGTTAAAGGGCGAGCGCACCGCGTTGAACTTTCTTCAGCGGTTATCCGGTATTGCCACCCAGGCGCGGGCCTTTGTCGGGGAGGTCGCCGGAACAGCGGTGAAACTGGTGGATACCCGCAAGACCACCCCGGGCTGGCGGGTGCTGGAGAAATATGCGGTGCGCATGGGTGGCGCCCACAACCACCGTATGGGCCTGTATGACGGTGTATTGATCAAAGACAATCACATCGCCGTATCCGGTGGTATCGCCAATGCGGTAAAAAAAGCCCGGCAGCAGGCCTCCCACCTGGTAAAGGTGGAGGTGGAGGCGGCCACCTTTGAAGAAGTAAAAGAAGCCCTGGCCGCCGGCGCAGACATTATCATGCTCGACAACATGGATCTGGGTCAGATCCGCCAGGCCGTTCGTCTGATCGATCGAAAAGCCCTGGTGGAAGCCTCCGGCAACGTCACCCGGGGGCGGTTGAAAGAGCTGGCCCAAACCGGGGTGGATCTCATCTCCATCGGCGCCCTGACCCACTCTGCCGTGGCCGTGGATCTGAGCATGAATATCAAACCGAATTGAGGAATTCGGGATTGGGGAATGATCGCTCTCCAAGTCACTATCCAAAAGTCTCACAATTATTTAGCTCATTACCCATCGCTATATACGGGAAGGTGCCGTAAAAGGACTGAGATCAAGGCCTGCGAATCCTGAGAATACCGCTATCGCGGGTGCCGAAGGCAGCGGATTGACGATACTCCGCAATGACGAAGGATGAGCGTAACGCAGATATCGGACTTTTTACGGCGCCGGCATGGCAAAGTATGATCCCCATTCGCGACACGACACCGATTAAAACCGTCCCGGTGGTCAACAACACCATCATCGGCATAAATGTGGTGTTTTTTTTGGTGCAATTGGCCCAGGGGCCGGCCCAGGACCATTTCGTCTACCTTTACGGGCTGGTCCCGGCAAAGTTCACCGTCCCCCAGGTATCGGCTTACTTCTCCATTGGCCAGCGGGTAATCTCCCTGTTCACCTTCATGTTCCTTCACGGTGGATTCATGCATTTGATCGGGAACATGTGGTCCCTATACATTTTCGGCGACAATGTGGAAGATCGTCTTGGCCCGGCACGATACATCGTCTTCTACCTGCTGTGCGGTCTGGCGTCGGGTATGACCCAACTGCTGCTAAATGCTCACTCCAACATTCCAACCATTGGTGCCAGCGGTGCCATTGCCGGCGTCATGGGGGCTTATTTCGTCCTCTATCCCCACTCGCGCATCCTGACCTTGATCCCGATCATCTTCATCCCCTGGTTCGTGGAGATCCCGGCATTTTTTTTCCTGGGGGTCTGGTTGCTCCTGCAGATTTTTAATGCAGCGGGAAGCTCCGGGCACGCCGGCGGCATCGCCTGGTGGGCCCACATCGGCGGATTCGTCTTCGGCTTTCTTTTTCTCAAGCTGTTCGACCGCATTCCAGCCACCGGCGTTACCGACCGGCTGCGCCACGCCACCGAAAAGAAGCGATCCCATCGTTTTCAGGTGGTTAAAACCGCAAACGGTCAGGAAGAAGCCAACCTTTACGGGACCCTCTCCATCACCCAGTACGAAGCCATGGTCGGCGCACGCAAACTGATCACGGTCCCCAGGGGGTTGAAAAATCGCCTGTACAATGTCGTCGTGCCCCAAGGCATTGCCGACGGCCAGGTGTTGCGCTTGAAAAACGTGGGCAAAACAAAATCCGACGGCACCCGGGGCGACATGATGCTCAAGGTCAAGGTCCAGCACATTTGACACAAAAACTCAATTGTCCAACTCCTTTTTAATGGCAAGGCCAACCGCTTCGATGGTGTAGGGTTTTTTAATGAACTGCCCTGCACCCAACCGCTGGACTTCTCTGACACGATCGGTTTCGGCAAACCCGCTTGCGATGATTGCTTTTTGCTCTGGATTGATCGCAATTGCCTGTTGATAGGTTTCCAAACCGTCCATCCCCGGCTCCATAATCATGTCTAACAACAGTATCTCTGGCTCTTTTTGTTTCAGGCGGCCGATGGCTTCTTCACCCGATGCGGCAACCATCGTTTTATAATTGAGCGTTTCTAAAATGCCTGAGGCGATGATTCTTTGTTCTTTGTTGTCATCCACAATTAATACCAACTGCCCATTTCCCATGTATGTCGAAACAGGAACACGTTTTTTCCCGCCCGTTGCCTCTTCTCTGGTAACCGGAAAATAAAGGTAAAACGTAGTACCTTCATCAAGCGTGCTTTTAATATCAATAAATCCATGGTGGTCTTGAACTGTACCCCAAACCACAGCCATGCCCAAACCGGTCCCGCTTCTGCCCATCACTTTCTTGGTGTAAAAGGGCTCGAAAATTCGTTCTTTATCTTCTTCAGAAATGCCACATCCCTTGTACGATATTTCAAAAGTAACGAAATCTCCCTGGCGGATTTCTTCAAATCCCTTTTCAGGCAGATCAATGTTCCGGTTATAAGTCGAAATGGCAATCTCTCCGCCATCCGGCTTTACTTCAGCCGCATTGGAGACAAGGTTCATGATGGTCTTGCGGATATGTATCGAAGAGCCCTTTAAATGCAGTAGATAAGGGTCAAGACTGGATGTCGTGGCAATATTTTTATGGTAGGACATCATCTTGGCACATTCAGGCGAGCCCAAGTAATCACTGATGATATCATTTAAATCCACAACCTCCTTCGTCATCACCCCTCTTCGGGCAAGGGTCAGTAGATCCTGCACAATTTCAGCCGCTTTTTCACCTGCTTTTTGAATGGTCATAAGCGGTTTGCGCATCGAGTTGGCGTCGTCAAGGTTCCAAATCAGCATTTCCGGGTAGCTGGTGATACCCGAAAGGACATTGTTGAGGTCGTGGGCAACGCCACCCGCCAACGTTCCGATGGCTTCCATTTTTTGAGCGCGATTTAGCTGCGCTTCCATTTTTTCGCGCTCCTCCTGCAGCTTCTTCAAGTGAGAGATATCCGTGGCGATGTGCAGGTAGGCATAGCGACCATTCACCCAAGGCAAGACACGCTCAACATTGATCGACCATTTATTGGTGATGGGATTGAGACCTTCCCAAATAGCGGCACCAGGGTGCCCACCCGCCTCATTTGCTGACGCACGGGTCATGCATCGTTGGCATGGGGTTGACGATTTTAAAATCGATTCCCAGCAGCGTTAATTGCTCAGGTCTTGGCCAAACAGATCCTGCATGGTTTTGTTCATAAATAATATTTTACACGATTCCTTATCTGCCACGTAGATGGTGGAATCGATGCTGTCCATAATTGTGGTAAGGCTGTCCTGTGATAAGCGAACGGCATCTTCGGCCGCTATCCTGTCAACGATCTCTTTTTTCAGATGTTCATTGCTCCGGGTTAATTCGGCCGTTCGCGCATCGATGATATTTTCGAGCGATTCGTTGATGTCTTTAAGCTCTTTGCGGTTTTTTTCACCGTGTCGCTCAAAAACATAGGCAAGGAAACCCACCACGAGATAAGCGCCCGTAAATCTGAATTCAAGATTGAGGTCGTAGTCGGCAACAAAAGAAACTTCAGAACCGATGAAGGCAACGACGATGACGGGTATGATCATCAAGAGGGTGGCAATGCCGCCGTACAATGAACCCAACAGGTAGCAGGCAATCAATGGATAAGTAAAATACCATACGAATGCCGATTGGTCGATTCCACCGGTGACATACAGAAAGATATACAACAAAGAAATTATCGACAGGCCGAATAGGATCGTAAACCGTATTTTTTTCCTTTTGTACAAATCGACAAGATTGCCAATGAGGACAACCGCAGCGATTATGTCCATGCTTCCCAACGCGAAATCGTTCTGAATGATGGCGATGGTACTATAAATGAAAAGGAAGACAATTCCGATCAGAGACAGGGTGATATGCAGAGCGACACGTCTTTTATCTTCGAGGCTGGTATCCGGAAAAAAGAACTTTTCGTATACCGGCAGCACCTTATTCATCCAGAAAGCGCTCATATTCAATTCAGTTCTTGGAGGAGCGTGCAATCCACATCCGTTCAAACGGCATGCGGATGCGTGGGGGTTCAGATGGCGGTGTGATTTCGATCGATTTTAACAAATTGATAACTGATCATATGAATTATCATTTTTCAAGTCCTGTATTTGCCATGTACCATGTCCAGACATAACGAGCCCTCCATTGCTTCAGCAAGAGGATAACGCCGCATTCGCCACCGCAATGCAACCGCGGTCTGCCATCCAGCCCGCATTGACACGGCCATGATGATTCGGTACGTATTAATTGAACCTATTACTTCTTCCACTAAAACTTGACCGCAAAGATTGGAATCGGGATGGACGAGCAACCCAGCCGTGAAGCATTGATCCAACGCATTGCCGATTTGGAGGATCAATTGGGGGTGCGCCGCAAGAACCAGGAATCCGCCTGCGCTTCAAAAGCCTTTGGATTGACCGACTTTGAACACGCAGCTGACGGGATTTGCGTGTGTCAGGCCATCGGCGAATTTCCCTTTGTTCGCTTTATATTCTGGAACCGGAGCATGGTCGACTTAACCGGTTATTCCATGGAAGCAATCAACCGCAAAGGATGGTACCAGAGCGTCTACCCGGATCCGGACATACAAGCCAAAGCCATTGCCCGAATGGCGGCCATGCGCGAGGGAGCCAGCCTGGAAGCAGAAACGTGGGAGATCACCCGGGCCGACGGGAACAAACGCAACGTACGCATCTCCACGTCAGTTATAGACGATGGCGACGGCACACCCCGGGTCAATGCCATCATGCATGACGTTACCGAGCTAAAACGCGCCGACGCGGCGTTGCGTGAAGAAAAGCAGGAACTCAAACGCCAGGTCGCCCGGCAATCCCAATCGCTGATTGATGCCGAGCAGTCCCTCGAAACCAGCAGCGCCCGGTACCGCATGCTTTTCGAAATCGCCGGCGATGCTATTTTCATTCATAATCTGGACAGTACGATTATCGACGCCAACCATAAAGCCTTGGAGTTATTTGTATATACCAAATCTGAGCTATCATCTATCAACATATCAATGCTTCACCCGGCCGACGCTCTCGAACAATCCAAATGGGCTTTCGAAACAATTGTTCGGGACAAGCACGTCACGTTCGAAACGGATTTCATCAACAAAACTATTTTGACGGAATGGTCGGCGAAGTAAGAATATACCGCCAGGCGTTGGACCTAATCGAGCTAATGTCATTAAAAGATGAACTT
>JAQYWF010000324.1 GCA_030145105.1 Desulfosarcina sp. | reverse complement strand
TCCGCTGCTTCTGAAATCTGCCAGTCCGCCATATTAACCGCATCGTAAGCCATCTATCCAATCCTCCTTTAGTTAATGATTAACAATGGGGGGCCCTGATGGCCCATCACCAGGTGCCGCTGCACCGTTAGGTCACATGAAGAACGCAATCGAATTGATGTAAGATTAGAATGATCGAAATTTTCCCAGGGAACCAGAAAAACGCGCTTAATCTAACACGCCTAACCGATTTTGGCAAGACTTATATAGTTGATGAAAACTGTATCGAATAGAATTATAACGTACTGAATAATTAAACTAATACGTAATATTCAACCCGGCCTCAAGAACCGTCGGCCGACCCTATTGGTCGTTGCCCTGAAGATGATAGAGCCGGTAATAGAACCCCTGTCCGGCCATCAGCGATTCATGATTTCCGGTTTCCACCATCACTCCGTTGTTCAGCACCACAATCCGGTCAGCCGTTCGGGCGGTGGTGAGACGGTGGGCCACGACCACGCAGGTGCGACCACGCATCAGGTTGGCGATGGCATCCTGCAGGTAGACTTCCGTCTGGGAGTCCACGTAGGAGGTTGCCTCATCCAGAATGATCATATCCGGATCCGCTGAAAAGGCACGGGCCACCGAAATCAACTGGCGTTCGCCGCTGGACAGGGAATCGCCTCCTTCCGAGATACGGGTATCCAGACCGTCCGGAAAGCGGTTGATCAGGTCTCGGCATCGGGAGGCGTCAAGGATATTTTCCTGCTGTTGAAGGGAAAGGCCGTTGGCAGCAAAGAAAATATTCGCTTTCAATGTGCCGGTGAAAAGAAACGGGTCCTGCATGACCATCGCGATCCGTTTTCTCAGCACTTCCGGCCGTATCTGTCTGCTGTCGATACCGTTGAAGCTTACCGATCCGGTAGTGGGCTCGTAGAAGCGTACCAGCAGATTCACCAACGATGTTTTGCCTGAACCGGTGGCACCGACAATGGCGATGGTTTCCCCGGCTTCGATCGTCAGATCGATGTCTTTAAGGACGGGTTCACCGGCGTTGTAGGCCAGGGATACGGACGCGAAACGGATCTGCTCGAGCGTCCCCGGGGTATGAAAGGCGCGCTGCTCAGACACGCCGTCGGCCCGGGTGTCCATGAGTAGAAAAATCCGTTCGGCGGAAGCCATGGCATTTTGCAGGAGATTGTACTTTTCCGCAAGGTCCCGGATGGGACGGAAAAACATTTTCATATAGGCGATAAAGGCAGCCAGTACACCGATACTCACGCTCTGGTCAAGCACATGGGCACCTCCGAAATAGACGACGATGGCGATGGCGGTGACGCCCAGGATTTCGATGATGGGCATGAACACGGCAAAGATATTGATCTGGCGCATGCCGGCCAAGTAGTTGTCGTGATTTAGCTGGGCAAAGGTGTCGAAATTCTCCTGCTCCCGGCGAAACGTCTGGATCACCTTGATGCCGGCGATGGTTTCGGAAAAACGGGTGTTGATTTGGGCCACCTTGATGCGCAGGTCCCTGAACACGTCCCGAACTTTCCGGGAGAATCCGAAGGCGGTTGCCGCAACCAGCGGCAAGACGGCGAAGGTCATCAATGCCAGGGGCCAGTCCATGGCGAGAAGGACAATGGCGATGCCTGCCAGCAAAAACATATCCTTGAACACCATCGATATAAATGAGGTGAACATATCGTGCATGTTCTGTACATCGCTGGTCACCCGGGTCACCAGCCGGGCGATTGGATTGCGGTTGAAAAAGCGCAGGGGCATATCCTGAATATGACGATAAAGGCCAACGCGCAGGTCGTGCATGATCCGATGGCCGGCAATTTCCATGATCATGTTCTGGGCAAAGGTAAAAATGAAAATGGCCACCACCACCCCCAGGAACAGAGCGACAATGCGCAGCAGGCCGGAGAGGTCCGCATGCCGCAACCGGCTCAAGCTGGAACGGTCGAGGCGGGCCATGTCCGTCAGCCGGATGACTGCCCGATCTCCCCGGATCTGAAACAGCGTTTTCTCCCGGTCAACCACCTCGGCAACGGCGGGGTCCTCCAGGTCAACCGACAGCCACCGTCCATCGGCGCTTTGCCCAACGCCCGTGTCAACCGCAATTTGGCCACGTGGAACAATATGGCGGTCGATGATCTCCTTGGTGATGTAAGGGACAGACAACTCCAGCAGGGTAATGACCACCACCAATGCTACGGAAAGCGCCAGTTTGACCCGGTGCGTGGCCGCATAGGGAAGGACGCGGCGGAGCAGTTTTAAATCATAGGGCTTTCCCAGCCGCTGCTCTTCGTCGTAGCCGTAATCAAATCGCATCTTCGAGCTCCTGGAGCCCGTGGGCCCGGGCATAATACCCGCCGGCGGCCATTAATTGCGCGTGGCTGCCGGTGGTGACGATCCGTCCCTTTTCCATCACCACGATTTGATCCGCATGGCGCACTGCAGAGAGCCGGTGGGAGATGATGATCAGGGTTTTATCTCCTGACATAGACCGCAGCGTATCCACGATGCGGGCGCCAGTGCGCGTATCCACCTGGCTTACCGGGTCGTCGAGAACCATGATCGGTGCGTCATTGAGCAGGGCCCGGGCCAAGGCCACACGCTGTTTCTGCCCGCCGGATAGAATCACCCCCTTTTCCCCAACCACCGTGTCAAATCCGTGGGGCAATTCGTCGATGGTGTCGTCCAGCGCCGCCAGGTGCGTTGCCCGTTGCAGGGCTGCGTCCGTTACGTCCTTGCCGCCGAAGGTGATATTCTCTCGGACCGTGCCCGCGAACAGAAAGGGTTCCTGGGGAGAAATGGACATGAGTGACCGCAACGACCTGATCTTCAATTGGCGGATATCGGTTTCATCGATGCGAATGCTGCCTGAACTCACATCGTAAAGGCGCATCAATAAAAGCACCATCGTGGTTTTTCCGGCTCCCGGCGGTCCCACGACGCCCAATGTCTGACCCTTTTTTATGCCTATATCAATCCGCTCGAGAACGTTTCCACGACTCGGGTCGTAGGCAAAGCCGACATTTTCGAATGTCAGCTTCCGTTCAAACGACGAGACGGGAATGGCATCCTGCGCTTCGGCCAGATCGGAACGGGTGCTGAAGATTCCGTTCAGCCGGTCCAGGGACGCCCGGCCGCGCTGGATGAGATTGGTTACCCAGCCTAAAGCCATCATGGGCCAGGTGAGCAAACCCAGATAGCTGATGAAAGCCACAAAATCACCGGGGGTGATTCTGGCATAAATGGTCTGGCGTCCGCCCTGAAACAGGACGATGGCCAGGCTCAGGTTGGTGAGCAGCAGCATCAGCGGGAAAAACGCGCCGGTGATTTTTACCAAGTCGATATTCTCGCGCACATAGGCGTTAGAGATCCGGTTGATCTCTCTGGTTTCGGCAGCTTGGGCGTTGTAGGCCATGATCACGCGGATACCGGCAAAACGTTCCCGGACCGCTTCGGTGAGTTCGCTGAAGGCCCCCTGTACCCGCTTGTAGCGGCGATGCATCCGCCGGCTGAAAAAGCGGGTGCCCAAAACGATCAGGGGCATGGGAATCAGCACGTACAGGGTCAGCTCCAGGTTGATATAGATCATGAAGCCGATGGCTGCCGATCCCAAGAACAGGGCGTCATTCAAGGCCACCAACCCCATTCCGGATGCCATACGCACCTGCTGGATGTCGTTGGTCGCGTGGGCCATGAGGTCGCCGGTGCGCATCCGGTCGAAATAGGACGGTGACAGGGTCTGAATATGGTCGAAAAGCCGGTTACGCAGGGCCTCTTCGGTCTTTCGGGCGGTTCCCAGCAGGCAGCGGCGCCAGAAGAACCGGAAAAAGCCGATGCACAGCCCCAGGGCCAGAATGGTCACGGCATGATTCAACAAGCCGCTGTGATCTACCTGCAAGAGGGTCAGGTCGTCGACTACCCGCTTGATGACGCGGGGGATGAAAAGCTGGAGCAGATCCACCACGATCAGGCACAGCAGGCCGAACAGGATGCTGCTTCGGTTGGCGATCAGGTAGGGCTGTATCAGCTTGAAGGAATTCATCGGTCCTCATATACCGGGGTGCAATGATCCGTCCGCAGGCCATCTTCCGGACCACTTGTGGTTGTCACTGCGCGAATGGGCGTGAGGTTCAATGTAAGGCAGGAACCAGGAGAGGTCAAACGGTTGGCGGATACTTGAAATCGGGTATTGAACCCTTTCCATTCACCTCGCATCAGGTCTGACGCAGGTTTATGGCCTGAATCCGATACCCGTGGGCATGCCGGTCAATCAGGTTCATGGCCCCGTAGTCCTGGGCAATGCGAAAGAGGTTTTCCGGCGGCATGCCCAATAGGTGGCAGAGAATCATCCGGTTCACGCCGGCATGGGCAACGATCAATAGGATCCCGCCGGCTTGATCGACAGCCTTCTCAAAGACTGGTATCACGCGTTGCTGAAGGTCCAGGAAGCTTTCACCCCCCCCCCGGCGGCCGAAACCGGGCTATCTCCGCCCCGCGTTGTCGAAAGGCATCGGGCCAGCGCTCCCTGACTCGTCTAAATGTCATTCCGTCCCAGCCACCCAGGTTGATTTCTCTCAAGCCGCTCATCGGGTTGACGATGATGGGACGGTCGGCGCAAAGGATGCGGGCGGTTTCCATGCAGCGTGACAGATCGCTGGAAATGATGCACGCGATTGGCACGTCGAAGAGCCATTCCTGCCAGCATTGCGCCTGGCGGCGCCCCTTGTTCGTCAGTGGGAGATCCGTTTGACCAATGAAGCGTTTTTCATCGGTTTCACTCAGGGGGTCACCGTGGCGAATCAGCATAATCTTTTGTTCACGACCGGACATCAGCCAGGTTTTCAGGATATTTCTCATGGTTGGCGCCTGTTGGTGATCCCGGCCTTGTTCAACAGCTGATCAATCGTCTGACCTGATGTTTGTTCCACTTTGCTTTGGATAGCAAGCGCCGCGCGCTGGCGTCGGTCAATTTTCTCTGAGACCTTCGGGTCGTGGCCATATTTTTTCAGTTTCGTGTCGAACCGCTGCTTCAGGCTCACCAGCGTGGTTCCCGCCATCAGCTTGTCTGCCAGGAAAACGATTTGCGCTTCGTCCAAGGGGGAATCTTGGGACAGTCGCGTATCCATGTGGCTCGCGACGAGGGCGGCCATGGCGGGAAACCCCATGGCATGCAGCAGACGGGCCCCGACGGCAGCATGGTTTTTCTCCACCCGTGCCACATCGTGAACCCGGGCGGCCGATTGAACCAGGTGGACGTCAAGGGATCCGCCACTGTCATTGACGGCCCTGGCCAGCGCCGCGGCCACGCTCGCCACACGACGGCAGTGGTGGATCAGCGGCCGGGGCAATTTGCCAACCTTTTCCATGAGCACCCGGCACTCATCTTCGGTGAGCCTGTCGAACGTCCCCTGGCGGGTTTCGAGACACTGAAAATCGTCGGGCGTGTCCGCGTCCAGCAGCACGCCCTCATCGGCCACCTGGACGTCCAGGGCCGTTGCATCGAAACGACGAAGCAGGGTGCTGAGCCCGCCGCCGCCGCTATGGGATAGGATGGTTTCCTTCAGGGCACCGTCGATCAGAGGCGGGTGTCCCCGTTTATCATCGAACACCGGATAGGCCACGGATGACGGGAGCTGATCGAAAGCATTCATCAGCATCGCCAGGGTGTGCGGGCGCACCAGCGGAATATCCACCGGATGAACGAAAAAGGAGGGGACCTGCGAGTCAAGTGTGTGGATGCCAGCCAGCACCGAAGAGAACATGCCGGTATCATGTTCCGGGTTGTGGACCACGGCCACTGGCCGGCCGGCCAGCGCAGACCGAATGGTTTGTGAACGAAAGCCGGTCACCACCCGGATGTCTGTCACGCCGGCGCTGCGGTAAAGGGATACGACGCGTTCCAGCACCGTTCGCCCGCCCAACACCAACAAAGGCTTGAATCGCTGCATACGACGGGAGTAGCCGGCGGCAAGGATGATG
>JAQYWF010000053.1 GCA_030145105.1 Desulfosarcina sp. | reverse complement strand
TACAGATCGGTTCAAAATTATCTTTGAATATCCGGTCACACAGACGAGCATCAGCTCGTTCCAAAACCGCGGTAAAGATTTTCTTGAAAGTGGGCATAAATTCCATGATCCTGGGTTGGGCACGATCTATTCCTAACGGTTTTTTGAAGTCAAGCCCGCAGTTGTGTATATGAGCGAAGATTTCAGCGACGCTGATGAATTCTTTTTTTGTTAGGATAGTGTATGTCCAAGAATATTTATCTTCACCTTCAAGGAACTCGAATAATGCCCAAAATGCTCTTTCTCCCCAATGATTTTCAGGCGGCGAGGTGTATACCACCGTATCATGGTTTCGGCATGGAACAATGGCTGCCATAAGGGTGAACCCTTTTGATTTCAAATGATTCAGCAGTGCGTGTTCAAACAAGATTTCATTTTTCACGGTTTTGGGATTATACAAACGCAGAAAATACCTATGGGTGTGACCGTGCATCAACATCCATACCTCATAACTTTTATTGTAATACCCGCCTAAAAACTCCTTGACCCGTGTCAGCTTTCCAAGATCATAATTTTCTTCCAATAAACGACGAATTATTTTTGTAAGATGCTCATTAATAAGATCTGAATGTTGTTCCATTTTTTCTCTTTTTTTCTTCAACGCAATTCGATGGTCTGCTGCTATGACTGGGATAACTCAACACACTTCAGGTGAGTGTCCATCAGTATCTGCGATAGCGCCTAACCGGCCTGACGAGTTTTAAATGTTCAAAACCATGCAATTGTCCATTATTTTTTTGTTCAACATGTCAGGCACGGAGGATATAGATCATTTACCTGCCAAACCAAAATAGATGAACGTCGAACATCCAGCACCGCTTTGGGAATAAGGCATACTACTGATTTAATAGCTGATAGAGCGAAGCAACCTAACCATTCGACGTTCAGTGTTTGATAATCAGTATCCGATGTTAATAGCAATTTTTTTCCGTTTTGTATTCTCGCCGGAACGGCCCGATCCTTTTAGAGTAGTCTCACCGGCTTTTCATCGGACGTAAAAAAAGCAGCATTCCCCAAGCAATCAGGGCCATGGCGGTCACGATTCGAAAGGTCAGCTGGTAACTGCCGCTGAGGTCGAACAGATAGCCGGCAAGTAAGGGGCCAACAGACCCGCCGGTGGTGCCGAAGCAAACCACGATCCCGAAGAGGGCGCCGTGGGATTGGATGCCAAACCACTCAGCCACCAGGGGGGAAATGGCAGTGAAGAAGCCCCCGTGGGCCAGACCGTAAACGACGGCAAAAAGATACAACATCCAGGGTTGGTGGGCAAACTGCAGCCAGCCGAGACCGATCAGAAGAAGGACAAAGCAGCCCCCCATCACCGCTTTGCTGCCTAAACGATCGATGATCAAGCCGCTGACGAAGCGCCCCAGCATGCTCACCGCGCCGATGGTGGAGAGGACACCGGCGGCCTGCATGGAGGGGAATCCCAGATCGCGGGCATGGGGGACGATGTGCAGCATGATGATCATCAGGCAGAAACCTAAGCAGAGATTGGCCAGACAGATGGTCCACAAGTGGACCGTCCTGAGAGCACGAGACAACGGGAGGCTGGCGTCCGTTGCAGGCGCCGTGCTCCGGCTGTCGACAGTTTCCGGTTGCCTGTTCGAACGCAATGCATCCGGGTCACGGCGCAGGAACTGGGCCATGAACACCAGAATCAGGGCCACGCTGGTACCGATGAGCACAAAACTCCACCGCCACCCGTAAAGAAGTATCAGCCCGCTGGCAGCCAGGGGAATGACGAATTGGCCGGCACCGGTGCCCACCTTTACGATACCGGTCATAAAACCCCGGCGGTGGGAAAACCAGCGGGCGATGGTGGTCAGGGCGATGACGTCGATGGAGCTGAGCCCCATGCCGAAAATGATGCCGTAAAAGAGGTAAAGCTCCCAGAGGGTGGTGAGGCGGGCCATGAGAACACAGCCCAGGCCCAACAGAATTGCCGTGACCGTCATGAGTTGACGTGGACCGAAGCGGTCGTTCAACCGGCCGACAATCACCCCAAACAGCCCCATGATGAAAAAGGCCAGCGAAGAGGCACCGGAAATGGCAGCCCGGGACCAGCCGAATTCCTCCATCAATGGGTTGAAGAAGACACCGAAGGCGATAAATGTTCCCACCCCAAGGGCCTGTATGGAAAAACAGATGGCCGCGATGAGATGAGCGTAGCCGTATCGCCGGGGAGCTCGAATCGGCATTGGCATCCTTTTCAGTTAGGGGACGTTAGGGGTCAAGCTCGCTTTTGACTCTTTATAATGTCTTGGGTCAATCGTTCAATGCGTTTTTTGATTTCCGCTTTGATGTTAATCATATTTCTTATGGTTTTAGGTTTTTTTGCCGGGGGATCGGAACTTGGCTCGAGGAAAGAAAGCAAGCAGCAGGCAAGATCAGAATAGGATCCGGAACGGTTCTTGTGCTACTTGTTTTCCGTGTGCTTTTACCAACAAAAATTGAATGCCCAATGAGCCAATAAATGGATTCAGGTTCAAGTCAGAGTTAAATGTGACTTTCCCCCATTGAGGAAGAACTTCATAAATAGTCAGATCGTAACACACGATTTTCCACGCGACAGGTTATTGCTATTAATGACCGGATGGGCAAAAATTTGGGCGACCACTACATCTGGTGGTTGCCGCTCTCCAATGATTAGTTGACTTTCATTTTGTTATCACAGGGGAGAATTGGACACAGATTTCTTGGATTTCTCCAACAATTCTGCAGATATCAATGCAGTTGGCAATGTTTTTATATCATTCTGTCAAACAAGATTCCAACTCATTTCTCGATTCTCTCAAAAAAGTGGATCAAGATGGATAGAAGTGCGCCACCGTTCAATCGCTCTGCCTGATAGCAATTAAATACAAAGGCCGGTAGCAATGCCCGGCCATGTGCACGATGAATGGTCTTTCAGCCAATTGCTTGCAGCCCACAACCGCTGCTTCAATTCCTGAAGATTTTTATTACCGAATCCCAAAATTTTCCTTTTTCCAACGTCGGTCATCTGACCTTTGTCCTTGGTCCTCCGTCTTCAGGCCTCTGTCCTCGGACTTCAGATTTTGTAACCCAAACTGAGCGATTGTCGAGCTTGCCGCAGATTCAAGGCAGATGTCGTCGCGCTATAGTGGACTATGCGCGGCGATAGCTAACGCCGAAGATGTGGTGAGATCGGCAAACCCAATGGGTTTTACCTTTTAAATGCAACAACAATGGTACCCAACCGTGATCGTTACCAATCGACCTTCTTCGAGAAAGGTGAACCGCTCAGTTTGGGTGTAAATCAGGAAGTACCCTCGCCATCTTTTTTCACTTCTTCCAGCAGGGACTCAGGCTGGGTGATGAAGCTGTCGAACTGCCACTTCTTGATCGAAAATACCCACGGGTTCAGCTCCTCGTTGAGTTGCCGGGCCGTCTTTGGGGTGGGCGTGGCCATCTCTTCCGCTTGTGTTTTTTCATCCATGGGTTGCGGATCGGGTGCAACGGCAGCCTGCGTTTCCGCTGTTGAATCCTCAGCAGTCACCCGCAACGTGAAGCGCTCCTTGTTGTCAGAATAGGGAAATATGGAAATCTGCCGGCCGTCATGGAGCTGGTAGACCAGGCGGGGCTTCCCTGATTCCGGCACCGGCGGCGGTCCATCGGCGGCTTTCACATCATCCAGTGTCAAGGGTGCCAGGGCGTCGAAAACCTGGTCAATTTTTGCCGGATCGGCAGTTCTTCCCGGCGGGACGGGCGTCATCTTGGCCAATTCTCCTCTATCCGGACGCAAAAGCGTATAGATCGGAGCCACAGGGTCGTCGATATAACAGGTGATCGATTTCACTTCCTCGGCCTTGACATCCAGGATCTCTTTGTTTAACCACTCGGCGGGTTCTGTTTTAAGGAACCGAAAACTGCCGTCCACAAGAAAGACGGTGTCGGCATCGACCTTTTTCAGGTACTGCCCCCCACCCTCCCCGCTGTCGGTCTCGCGACTCTGACCCAGGATGACATCGGCGAGGATCTTTCCCGACGCGTCTGTTAAAGTAATCTGCTTGCCTGTGGACGACGTGTCCGTGGTGGAAGGAGCCATCAGCGAGAGGCGGGTCAGGCTTTCGGCCGAAGCGGGAAAACTGCGGCCGATTTTCAGCCGGGAGAGCTTGACCACCAACTCCCTGAGTTGATCGAAATCGGCCGGATAACCGCTGCGCCCATCGACCTGCCACACCTTGTCGCCCTTGGTCAGGACCACCCTGTTTTCCGAATCGGCGATAGCCACGGTAGTCACCGCGTTCACCGGCAGGTCGGCAAACAGTTTATCTCCCATTTTCACTTTGCCGGTGGGCTCATCGTCCCCGAAACGGAAAAACCAGAGGGCCAGCAGAAGGCCTGTCGCCACAAGCAGTATCAGAAATGTCTTACCTTTCATCAACTATGCCTTTCTTCTTCGAGTGATTGCATAAATGATCCCACCGATGCCGATGAGCAGGGGAACGAGAAAGATGTTCACGAACTTGACCGTGGTTCCCAGCTGTTCGATCTCGGCACGCAGGTTGCGCCGAACCGTCTTGAGTTCTTTGTTGATCTTGAGTTTCTCTTCCTGAAAGCGGGCGATCTCCTGCTCCTGCTCCTCGCTGAGAATCGCACGCTGGGTGGCATCTTTTTGCTGCTCGAGCATGCGAAGCTTCTGGTTGGTTTCCTCCACCTGGCGAACTAGCACCTGCTCTTGGTCCAACCAGCGGTCCTGAGCCTTGCGCTCCAATTCCTGCACCCGGGTAAACGGTCGTTCGAAAGTACCCCGTGAACGGATACTGATCAGGGCAGGATTGCCGGTCAGCATCTCACTGGCATTGAGCATAAAATTCAGGTTGTCGTTGAAGATGTTGGAAATAGTAAAGCCCAGCAGGTTCTGCTGACTCAGGTAATATCCGTCATACAGCAGATCACTGTCAGCCACCACGACGATGACCGAGGTTGCCTTTCCCTCCTTCAGGGTTGCGTCCGTATCCTTGACGTCTGTCTCTGATGCCGGTTCCCCGGATTTGGGTTCAGCTTCGGGTTTTCCGTCCGGAAAGGCCGTTGTAAAGGTACCTGAGATGCGTACTGCCAAATTGTGGATCGTACCTGACGGTTTAAAATCCCGACGAATGGCATTCACATTCATGTTGTGGGAGAAGGCGTCCACCTTCACGCTGTTCGTGCTGGATAGAACCAGGGGCTCGACGGTGTAAATGCTGTCCGGCAGTTTCTCGATAGCACCGGCAACAGGCAACAACATGGTTTCCAGGTTGGCGGTGATCAGGTTTCCCGCGAAAAATGCGCTGGCCGGCGCAGAGAGCCACATGGGATTGGACTCCACCTGGTTGTTTCGATTCCTCAACTGGGTGGCGTAAGTGTAGTCGACTAGGGCCTTTCCGTTTTCCATGGTGATACCCCAGGCCTTAAACAGCCTCTCGGGAATGGACCCGCCGGGTCCCATGCGCGGATCGTCCATCAGGGAAAGCGGATCCGCGAAAACGATGGCGTTGCCGCCACCCAGAATGTATTGATCCACGGCAAAAGCTATCGTATCGGGCATATTTCTGGGATGAAACAGCACCAGTAAATCCACCGTCGGATCGATGCGGTCTGCATCGGGCTGCACTTTCGTCAGGTCGTAGGTTTTTGCCAGTTCCTGAATGAAAAACCAAGGCTCCGAGCCGGGTTGGGGCCCGGCCATACCCATGTTTGTGGGCGCTGCGCCAAACACCGGCAGACTGCTGAACACGGCGATCTTCATCCGATTCGTCGTCTGCACCCGGGTGATGATGCGGGTCAGGTCATACTCCAGCCGCGTCTCCTGGGTGGGGTCGATAAACGCAATGGCCGCCTCCTGATCGGCGGCCAGGGCGACGAGCCCCAGATATACCTGCTCACCGGTCGGCAGGCTGATGCTTTTCATGCCGTATTTGATGGCCCACTCCTCTTCTTCGGAATCGGGTTTGGGGTCGTAAATTTCGATTGAGATGCGGCCCTTTCCGTATTGCTCGTACTCGGAAAGAAAATCGATCACCCGCTGGGCAAAGGTCTTGATATGGGAGGGAATGTTGACCACGTGTTTGCTGTAAAACACCTTGACCACCACGTCTTGATCCAGTTCAGCAAGAATGGTCCGGGTGCCCGGGGACAATGAGTACAGGTTGTCTTCGGTGGCATCCCAGCGCAAGGTGGTACGGGACAACAAAATGTTCACCAGCACCACAATGACGAGCACCAGCACGGCGCCGCCGGCCGAGAATGCGGTTTTTCCAATGCGTCTTTTTGCATCGCTCATGGATTCAGGCCTCCTTTATGCCGATTCCCTATTTTGCAGGATAACACCGTTGACAAAGATCATGAAGACCATCACCGACAGGTAGTAGAGCAGATCCCTCACGTCCAGCACGCCTCTGGCAATAGAGGCGAAATGGGATAGAACGCTGGTCGAAGAGACCAGGTCCACCAGCCACACCGGTGCCCATCCGGACAGCACGGCTGTCACCGGTGCAAAACCGGCCAGTATGAGAAACAAGCAGGCCACCACGGCCAGGATGAAGCTGACCACCTGGCTGCGGGTGAGGGCCGAGGTCATGCTACCCACACTCAAAAAGGTGCCGGCCATGAGAAAGGAGCCCAGATAGGCACAAAAAATAACTCCCAAATCCGGACTGCCCAGATACATGGTGGTCAGGACCAACGGAAAGGTCAGGGCCAGGGCGATGCCGATGAAACACCAGGCGGCCAGGAATTTCCCCAGAACCACGTCGGTGACGGTCACTGGCATGGTCAGGAGCAGTTCGATCGTCCCCAGGCGGCGCTCCTCGGCCCACAGCCGCATAGCAACGGCCGGCACCAGAAACATGAACAGCCACGGATGCCACTGGAAGAAGCCTTTCAAGTCGGCCTGCCCCGCCTCGAAAAATTTACTGATGTAAAAGGTGAAAAAACCGGTCAGAAGAAGAAAGATCACGATGAATACGTAGGCCACCGGCGAACCGAAGTATCCGGCGAATTCACGTTTCATGATGATCCATATGTTTCTTAAAAAATTAACGTTTTGCATGGGCCACTCCATTGAATTTTAGGGGCTTATACCGGTGGTGATCTCACGAAACACATCGTCCAACCGGCCCTGCTCAACAAAAACCGCGGTGAGGCGAACCCCGTCCTGATTTACCGAAGCGATCACGCGATCGGCAACGGGTACCGCCGGATCGTCGGGAAAAATGCGTAAGGTCGTCCGCTCGCCATCGGCGTCCACAACCGAAACCGATGCCACCCCGTCCAGTTCCGTAATTCGTTTCTGTATGCCATCCGTCGCTACGCCCGTGACGGTCAGGACAACGGATCCATGAGAAATAGACCGTCGCCTGAGACCGTCGGGTGTGTCGTCAGCCACCACCTTCCCGTCGGCAATAATAATGGCCCGGCTGCAGACAGAATCGACTTCGTCGAGTATATGGGTGGAAAAGATGATGGCCTTGGTGGCGCTCATCTCCCGGATCATCAGGCGTACTTCGTGCTTCTGGTTGGGGTCCAGGCCGTCGGTGGGTTCGTCGAGGATCAGGTATTCGGGGTCATGCAGAATGCTCTGGGCAAAGCAGACCCGCTGTTTGTAGCCCTTGGAGAGGGTGTTCACCACCTGATGACGGACACCGGCAAGAAAACATCGCTCCAGGGTCTCGCCCACCCGCTGCTTCTTAGCGGCTCCGCCGAATCCTCGAATCTCGGCACAGAAATCCAGATAGCGGCTGACTGTCATGTCCGGATAAACCGGTGCGTTTTCAGGTAGGTAACCAATCTTTCTGCGGGCGGCAAGGGATTGGGTCAAAATATCACTGCCGCCGACGATCACCGTTCCGCTGCTGGGCGGGAAAAATCCGGTGATCATCCGCATAGTGGTGGACTTTCCCGCGCCGTTGGGGCCCAAAAAACCCAGGATTTCACCTTTTTCCGCGGTAAAGGAGATGTTGTCCACCGCCGGATGATTGCCGAACTGCTTGGTCAGACGCCTTACTTCAATCATGGATGTGCGGTCTCCTTGGTTTTCGAATTAACGGGTTCAAAAAGGCAATACCCTGTCACCTCCGTTGCCCCCTTCGGCGCAGACAGACGGTAAAGGCCCAGCCAAAGGGTGGCGGGTGGAGCATTGCAGGGTGATGGCAGGCCTGATGGTATCAGGCATCCTCACCTGGCTGTCGACATAGCGGACTGCAAAACTGGAAAAAAATAATGTTGGAAGCGCGCATGTCAAGTCCGTTCTTACCGCATCACCCCACCCGTGTATCAAAGCACGGGAATGCTCTGCGGTAGATCCAGGATTGGCCGGCCGAGTGGCGCACACACTCGGCAAATCGACACCCCGCACCTGTTTGCAACAGGCCAACGGAGTTCGGTCAACGGCCTGTTTTCAAGGATTTTTTCTTGACAAAACGACCGACTGCCGATAGAAAGTCGCAAGCTTCACCTCCCGTGTTTTTTACACCCGAAGGCGGGATTGTATCCCGCCTGAATTATATAGAGATGAAATCATTGGTAACGAAGCCGGCGCGTTCGAAATTAGAACGGAATGGGCTATCGGTTGATGCGGCGGCCGGCACCGGGGTTTCAGGAATGGTCGGTTCACAGCAGAAATCATCACACAGCGGTTGACGGAGATTCCATGAGCACCTTAGACGAAAAGGCAAAAGAGGGGATGGATGATCATGCGACACATGGCAGCGACGGCAAGCAGAGCGGTGCCGGTGGATTCATCATCTTGTTCTTCATCATCGGTTTTGCAGCCAGCATGGTGTTGGGGTGGGTGATCTTTCCCAAACTCCTATACTCCCAGAAGCAACAGCCCTTCAGCTTCAATCACGCCCTGCACGTGGAGGAGGTGGATGACGGCTGTGAAAGCTGCCATTTCTTCAGAGAAGACGGCAGCTTTTCAGGCACCCCCAAGCTAGCCCAATGCACGGAATGCCATGAAGAGCCCATGGGTGACACCGAAGACGAAGCCATCTTCGTCGAGCAATATGTGACCATGGAACGCGAAGTGCCCTGGCTCTCCTACTCCCGCCAGCCGGACTGTGTGTTCTTTTCGCATGCCGCCCACGTGATCGGCGCCAAAATGGACTGCGTGGTTTGCCACGGTCATATCGGTGAATCGGAGGAGTCCCGCCCCTATGAATACAACCGGATCACCACCTACAGCCGGGACATCTGGGGACATAACATTGCCGGCTTTGCGAAAAACAGCTGGGATCGCATGAAAATGGATGACTGCGCTCGATGCCATAAGGAGGCGGGTGTGATCCACACCTCCAGCGTTCAGACTGAGCGTGACGCCTGCTTTGTGTGTCACAAATAAATAAACTACATGCCCCAGTTAGCGCTTTCAGCTTTTGATTTGCATATTAAGGTGAGGGATAAGATGAAAGTTGACCGAAGAAGTTTCTTGTCGTTTGTGATCGGCGGCGCAGCAGGCACAGCCCTGTCGCCATTGCCGTGGAAACTGATGGATGACTCTTCCATCTGGTCGCAGATGTGGCCCTGGACGCCCGTTCCGCCGGACGGTGAGGTGGTTTATGAAGACTCTACCTGTACCCTGTGCCCAGGCGGATGCGGCATCTCCGTGCGCAAAGTCGACAACCGGGCCGTTAAAATCGAAGGCAAACAGGGCCACCCCATCAATGACGGCGGCATCTGTATCCTGGGGCTGTCCGGACTTCAGATGCTCTATGGTCCCACACGCGTTAAATCGCCCATGAAGCGTATCGGCGAACGAGGCGACGGCCAATGGCAGAAGATCTCCTGGGATGAAGCCATTGCCATCCTGACCGAAAAACTGATCGACATCCGCGACAAGGGCGAAGCCCATACCGTGGCTGCCATCGCCGGGTCGGACAGCGGCACGGTGCCCGCGTTGATCCAGCGTTTTATGACCGCCTACGGATCCCCTAATTTCATGCGCACACCGTCTGGCCGGGATGCCGATGAGTTGGCCGTGAACACCCTGTTCGGCAATCAGGGCCGGACCGGTTTCGATGTGGAGAATGCCGACTACATTCTCAGCTTCGGCAGCGGCATCGTGGACGGCTGGGGATCTCCCGTTCGCATGTTCAGGGCGTCCAGCCTCTGGAAAGACAAGAAAACCACCGTGGTCCAGGTGGAACCCCGTCTGTCCAACAGCGCGGCCAAGGCCACCCGATGGGTCCCGGTCAACCCCGGCACCGAAGCGGACCTGGCGCTGGGGATTGCCGCCGTTATGGTGTCTCGAAACATGATAGATACAGGCGCCGTCTCAGGGTTGAGCAGTTGGAAAAGCGATCTGCTGGCCAACTACGCTACGGAAAAAGTATCACAAACGACCGGCGTGGCAGCCGAGGTCATCGCCGAACTGGCCAAGGGCTTTGCCGGTGCCAATCGACCATTGGCGCTTTGCGGACGGGGCAAGGCGCAGACGGCCGGAAGCCTGCGAGA
Organism: Desulfosarcina sp.; assembly: GCA_030145105.1. GTDB lineage: Bacteria > Desulfobacterota > Desulfobacteria > Desulfobacterales > Desulfosarcinaceae > Desulfosarcina. The sequence goes on along the minus strand of JAQYWF010000053.1, from coordinate 9,796 downwards.
TATCGCCGCGGTCTACGCGCTCAACGCCCTGGCAGGAAACATCAACCAGGAAGGCGGCATGTGGCCTATTCCGGAAGCGGACTATATCCAGTGGCGCGATGTGGCCACCGACAACCTGGCCTCAGCCGGCCTCAGCCAACCACGCATCGACGGTGCCGGTGCCGGAAAGTATGCCCAAACACGCTACCTGGCCAGTCGGCTGGCCGATGCGGTCAACGGCAATGGACCTTATCCACTGCAGGTCCTGCTGGTGGCCAGCGCCAATCCCTGCCACGATCTGCCTGACACCCAACGCGTAAAGGAGGCCTTCGCCCGCATCCCGTTCATTGTCAGTTTTTCGTCTTTTCATGATGAAACTGCCGCCATGGCCGATCTGCTGATGCCCGACCACGTCTATCTGGAGCGTTACGAGGATGTCCCGGTGGATGCCGGCCTCACCCAGCAGATGATTGGACTGAGCAGGCCGGTGGTATCCCCTCAGTTCAACACCCGCCACCTGGGCGAGACCCTGATCTCGGCGGCCAAGGCCATGGGCGAACCCATGGCCGATGCGTTTCCCTGGGATGACTATGAAACCTGCCTGGAGGAAACCCTGGCGGAAAAATGGGACACCCTCATGGAAGATGGGGTATGGGTGCAGGCCGACATCGACCCAGTTGGCGACAGGCTGCAACTGGCCGGGATGGATGCAGACGCCGTTCAGGCCGAAGGCGATGTCAACAGCTTCCCGCTGCTGCTGTTGCCCTATGACACCATTCGGCTCACCAGTGGATACATCGGCGAGGCCCCCTTCATGATCAAGACCGTTGCCGACACGGTCATCAAAGGCAACGATGGTTTCGTCGAAGTCAATCCACAAACCGCACGTGCCGCAGGTCTCGGCCAAGGTGACATGGCAACACTGACCACCCCCCGGGGTGAAGCCCAGGTAAGAGTCCACCTGTTCGAAGGCATACAACCCGGTGTGTTGGCCATGGCCAGGGGGCTGGGGCATACCGCCTATGACGCCTTCCTGGCAGGCAAGGGCGTTAACATCAACACACTCATCGGCCCGGTCGAGGATCCGTCTTCCGGTCACGATGCCGCCTGGGGAATCCGGGCCACGCTGTCCAAAGCCTAACCACCTGACATGAGGTTCTGATGAAAAACGAGCACAACGACAACCCCCCTGTGATGAAGTTCGGCATGGCCATCGATCTCGACAAATGCACCGGCTGCGGTGCCTGCATGGTGGCCTGCATGTCCGAAAACAACATTCCCTTCAAGGAAGATGAGTCGGACAAATTGGTCAGCATCACCTGGATGCGCATTTTCAAGCTGAGCAACGGCAAATCATTTCCGGATACGGATATCTGTTATCTGCCGCGGCCCTGCCAGCACTGCGAAGGCCACGGGGGCCACAGCCCATGCGTGTCGGTCTGTCCGGCAACCGCCACCGACTACAGCCGGGAGACGGGCATCGTCAGCCAGATCGTTACCCGCTGCTTCGGCTGCCGCTACTGCATGGGTGCCTGCCCCTATCATGCCCGTTACTTCAACTGGTGGGATCCGGTCTGGCCCGATGGCATGGAAAAATACCTGAGCCCCAATGTATCGCCGCGCATGCGCGGCGTGGTTGAAAAATGTAGTTTCTGCTTCCACCGCTACCAACTGGCCAAGAACAAAGCCTATCTTGACGGAGAACGCCGGGTGCCCGAAGAAGCCTACCAGACCGCCTGCACCCAGGCATGTCCGGCCGGGGCCATCGTCTTCGGCGATCTCAACAATCCGGAGCACCAGGTTCACCAGATCGTCAAACCAGATCCCAAGCATGGCGGTCGATCCCAAAATCCCCGGGCCTTCAGGCTCCTGGAACGGTTGGGTACCAACACCAAGGTCTACTACCTTTCCAGTCGGGAATGGGTCCGGCGGTCCGGCGATAACTACCTTGAACACGAAAAAACCGGTCAGGCATCTCAACCGCACCATTAATTCGTCGTTACGGTAGAGGTGATTGCATAAGAACGGCAAACCGTAAAGATCAAGGAGTACTTACCCAATGGATTCTGCTTTAATACCCAAAGGAGTCAAACGTTGCCCCATGTGGCAGTTCCTTCTGGGACTGGGCATCATGGGCGCGGTCCTCGCCTGGGGCGTCTACGCCATGCTGCTGTGCTGGTTCAAGGGCCTGAATCAGACCAACATGAACGATTATTACGGCTTCGCCCTGTGGATCTGGGCCGATCTGGCCGTCATCGCCGTAGGTGGCGGGGCCTTCTTCAGCGGCCTGCTAAAATACATCATCGGCAAGGATGAACTCAAGCACATCATCAACTACGCCGTGCTGATCGGTTTCATCTGCTATAGCTCGGCGCTGTTGATCCTGGCCATCGACATCGGCCAGCCCTTGCGCGGGTGGTTCATCTTCTGGCACGCCAACGTGCACTCCATGCTCACCGAGGTGGCCTTCTGCCTGTCGTGCTACTTTGCCGTACTGACCATCGAGTATATTCCCCTGATCCTGGAAAACCGCCAGTTGGACAAGGTGCCTTTTTTCCACAACCTGAGCCACAACATGCACGAAACCATGGCAATTTTTGCCGCCACCGGCGCGTTCCTCTCCTTCTTCCACCAGGGGTCGCTGGGTGGTGTGGCCGGCGTGCTTTTCGGACGGCCCTTCGCCTTCCGGGAAGGCCTGCTGATCTGGCCCTGGACTTTTTTCCTGTTCACCTGGTCTGCCGCCGCATATGGCCCCAGCTTCACCCTGCTGATCACCTGGATCACCGAAAAAGTGACCCGCAAGAAGCTGGTCAAAGACAACGTGGTCGACCTGCTGGCCAAAATTTCCGGCTGGATGATCTTCACCTACATCATCGTCAAAATGGCCGACACCAGTCGCTGGGCATTTATCACGGCACCGGGACTTGGCCAGACCCTGGCTGACTTTTACACCGGCAATGACTTTTACGGCTACTGGATCCTGTTTGCCGAAATCATTCTGGGCGGCGTGGTGCCGGCGGTCATTCTGATCAGCCCACCGCTGCGAAGGAAACCAGCCTGGCGGGTCACGGCCTTTATCCTCGGTGTCATGGGCGTTTCCCTGAACCGCTGGGTCATGGTGCTCCAGGTCATGGCTGTGCCCATCATGCCCTTCGACAACTGGGCCCTGTACATCCCCAGTTGGCAGGAGGTGGCTACCACCATCCTGCCGGTGGCCTACGGCGTCATTTTGATTATGATCTCCTACCGCTACCTGCCGATCTTTCCGCAGGAAGTGGAACTGAATCCCATCCAGGATGAATCACCGGCAGCGGTGGAGGCAGAAACAGAATCCACACCGGATTTACAACCGGCTAAGGCATAGCCGTTTAAGGAGGAATTAAGATGTTTCCTTTCAGCTTTGAATGGACCTGGGAAACGACCCGAATGGTTTTCATGGGCGGCCTGTGGTATGCCTTGGGCATCCTCGGAGCCGGCATGACCTATTGCATCCTTAAAGCCGCCATCGATGCATCCAAAGGAACGCAGGGGAACAGCCACCACTAGACGCCTGCTACCCAAACCAACAAACCCCACAAAAAGCGCCTCTCCCGGACTGTGGTCCACGGGAGCGGCGCTTTTTCATTGTAAGGGAAAACCTTATCGGAACAAAATTTTAACAACCCGATTGCCCATGGCCCAGCCGGAGTTGGCTTTTGTTTTTTTTGTGCTTATCGTAATTCGATAACCGCACAGGCCGCCAGTTGCCAGGCCCTATTCGTCTCGAGGCCACGGCGGTTGAAAGGAGCACAGGCATGACCAGTCAGCCAACCCCCGACGATTTCAGGACCGTTCTCAGCATCGATCCCCTCCTGGATTTCTGGCGTCAACAGGTGTCGCCAAAATGTCCGCATATGGCCGAGATGTTTAAGGTCTTTGAAAAACGGGTTCAGGAGACCCCAGAATTGAAAGGGGATATCGACCGGCCGGATTTGGCCGCTCGCCACACGGATATCCTTTCGCCGCTGATGAGTGTGGCCTTTCCCTCGTCCACCTGGGAAACGGAGATCAGTGGTGCATTCACTCCCTTTCAACACGACACCATCTATTGCACGCCGGCCTACCGTGAGCTTCTTTACGATAGCAGGGGCAAGATCGCCGGACGCCTCAAAGGTGAGAACAATACCCTGAATTTTCAGCGTTTCATCCGCGCCTACGCCCTCATTCTCAAGCGACTCTACGGCATCGACCAGGGTGTGAACAGTCCCCTTATCCGTATCGTTACCGATCCGACGACGGGTCTGGAGCGCCATTTCCAGATCACCCCCGATTTTCAGTTTGTTCAGGTGGGAACCGTGGGAAAACTGCGTGAATTGACCGAGCAGCAGCGGGATCGGGTGATTGAACATATTGCCAACCCTGAGGTGCTGACCGCTTTGTTGCCCCCCGGTGATTTCATTTTCCGGGGATTCACCATGGTGCGTGCCGTGGACGTCACCGAATCCGAGATCACATCTGCTTTGGAGCGCGACCTGATCGACCAGGAATCCATCTTTTCGGCCGACGGTTTCAAGCGGCTGCAGAGCCGCCTGCGCACCTTGTTCGGCCAACCGGAACTGAAAGCAAGCCTTGCGGCGGTTCAGGGTGACCAGGTACTGATCCTCAACGACGGACACACATCCAAGGCCAACTGCCTGTTCACCAATTCCAATCATATTCCCATGAGCGATCTGAAAAATTCGGTGTGGCTCCAGGCCGTCGACCACAAGAAGATCCTGCGAATTCCGGACCTGAGCAAAGAGCCAAACCTATGTCCGGCCGAACAGGAGGCGGTGGAGCATGGTGTGCGATCCATGCTCATCGCACCGCTCTATTTTGGCGGTGAGGCAATCGGTACATTCTGGGTCAAGTCCAACCAGCCCCATGATTTAGGTGCCGTGGACATCGAAAAAATGCGCCATATCGTCCCTCTGTTTTCCATGGCCCTGAAACGGGGACTGGAGGACATGAACAACGAGGTTCAGTCGGTAATCAAGGAAAAATGCACCGCCGTCCACCCATCCGTGGAGTGGCGCTTCCGCAATGCCGCCATGGAACACATGGAACGGTTGCGCCAGGACCATCCTTCCGAAATGGAACCGATCATCTTCAAGGGGGTGATCCCGTTGTTCGGTCAGGCAGACATTCGGGGCTCTTCGGAAGCCCGGGTGCAGAGCATCCAGGCGGACCTGACCGAACAGCTGACCCTGGCCGGGACCATCATGCAACGTGCCGCCGAAGTCAAATCCTGGCCCCTGATTGACGAATTCAGCTACCGAATCGACAAGCGCATCGCCGGAATCAAGGCCGGCCTATCCACCGAAGAAGAAACCTTGGTCGCATCCTTTCTCCAGAGGGAAATTGAATCCGGCTTTGACGAATTGCGCGCCATCGGCCCCGGTGTCAGCCATGCCATCGACAGGTATAACCAGGCGGTGGACCCGGTGATGGGTGTCGTCTATCGCAAGCGCAAGGCGTTTGAGGAGAGCGTCTCCCAACTCAATGAGCGATTGTCTGGCTATGTTGACCGGGAACAGGCCGAAGCCCAGAAAATCTTCCCCCACTATTTCGAAAAGCACCAAACCGACGGCATCGACTACGTGATCTATCTGGGGGCGTCCATGCATCCGGAAGGGAAACACAATCCGTTTTTCCAGAAAAACCTGGCCTTGTGGCAATTCAAGCTCGCCTGCGGTCTGGCATGGCATACCCGGCAAATCCAGTCGGAGCTGAAGGTCCCGCTGGACGTCTGTCACCTGATTTTGGTGAACCACACGCCCCTTTCCATACGCTTCCGCTACGATGAAAAGCGCTTCGATGTAGACGGTGCCTATGACGTACGCCAAGAGATCATTAAATCCCGCCTGGACAAAGCCATGGTCAAAGGCGGCCGGGAACGCCTCACCCAGCCGGGCAAGATCGCCATCGTCTATTCTCACCCCAAGGAAGGCAGGGATGTCCGACTCCACATCGATTACCTGCAACGCCGTGAACACCTGTTGGGGGATCTGGAAACCATTGACCTGGAAGACCTTCCCGGTGTCCAGGGGCTCAGGGCGCTTCGCGTAAGTGTGAATCTGGAAGCTAATGCAGGCGCCAGGGAGACCGAACAGCTGGCCGGTTAGCCTGCACCCGGTCAGGAGAAATACGGTGGGTCGGCAGCGCTGACCCCGGTAACACGTTAGGCAACCGATTTAGCCTCCACAGAGCGATTGATTTTGATCCCTGCCTCAATTGCCCCATGCCCTGCAGTGAGGCCTGCCCCCAGAAAGCTTTTTCGGCAGGATGGATGCTGTTGAAGAATATGGCGTGGATGCGACTCCTTTTTGTAAAACTTTTGTCAACCCTCCGCGCCCTTCTTGTCACCACACCGCTTTTTAATTAAAAATACCGTCCAACGATCTCCAAACCAACCAGGACTGAAGGATTCTTATGTTTAAATCGTTGATTCACGGGACACGCGGCGTAATTTCGCTTGTGCTTTATACCCTCAATACGGTGGCCTGCTGTATACCCATTTTTATCGTGGCGTTGATCAAACTGCTGCTTCCCATCAAGCCGATCCAGATCGGCTGCCGCAAGATCCTGACCGCCATTGCGAACGGCTGGATCGCGGTGAACAACCTGATCCAGAACCTGTTCAACGGCGTCCGCTGGGATGTGCGCGGCCTGGACAACCTGGATCCCAAAGGCTGGTACATGGTGGTGGCCAACCACCAGTCCTGGGTGGACATCCTGGTGCTCCAGACCGTCTTTTACCGCAAGATTCCGTTCCTGAAGTTTTTTCTGAAAAAAGAGCTGTTCTGGTTCCCGTTTCTGGGGCAAGCCTGGTGGGCGTTGGATTTCCCTTTCATGAAACGCTACTCCAGACACTTTCTCAAAAAGAACCCCCACCTGATCGGCAAGGACCTGGAGATCACCAAACAGGCCTGCGATAAATTCAGAAACATTCCCGTGTCGGTGATGAACTTCGTCGAAGGTACCCGTTTCACCCGCGAAAAACACTCCCGCCAGCGATCGCCATACACCCATCTGCTGCGCACCAAGGCCGGCGGCATGGCTTTCGTGCTGGCGGCCATGGGCGACAAGCTTCAGCACATCGTAGACGTAACCATCGCCTATCCCCAAGGTGCGGCCACTTTCTGGGATTTTGTCTGCGGGCGGGTCAAGGAAATCAAAGTCAGGGTGAAAACACTGCCCATCGACAGTGAAATGATGGGAGATTACCTTCAGGACCCGCAGTTCAAACGGGGTTTTCAGAACTGGCTAAACAGCTTGTGGCAGGAAAAAGATCGTGATCTGGCCCGCATGCTGGCCCGTTGAACCGCGATAGCGAGCGCATTCCTCGCCGCTTGCGGCGGGGTTAGCGAGCGAACTGAAAATCGATTTTTTTATCCTTACGGTGTTGCGCAGCACTGCCGTTACAGGCAGCACATCCTCCGCGGCTTGCCGCGGGGAGGGGTCAATCCGATACTTAACGCCTTGACAAGATCCAGGCCCACCCATTAGGTTAACTCCCTTCTATCTTTTCCAGTGCATCAGGGATCCGGGTGTTTGTTTTCAACTCCCTTTCTGTGGTCTTCCAAAACATTGTTTTCAATACATTAATTTTCTCTTCGATATCATAAAAAATAGTCAGTCCCAATCAGTGGACCAGGAGGTTGTACACATTTGGTCCAGAAGGGAACTGACAAATCATGACACAGACAAGGTTCCGATCGCCCTCTTGCCTGGTCAATGAATTGGTCAGGCGGTACCCTGTACGTAAATTACAATCCATGCATGGATCAACCCATTCGCGCCTCAACATTGAAAAAAGGCGTCAGTAGTTACATTCCGACATTTCCATAAATCAAAACCTTTAACGCATGGGCACCAACAGGCCGGTAGGGTGAATCCCCACCGGCCTGTTGGTGCGCAGAGCTAATCAAGGGCGCTGGCAGGCACACCAAGACCATCTTGTAGAAGGTTGTGATGGCATTGACGTCCGATAAAAGTTGCCAGTTGGTTGCGGTAGTGACAGCTTCAACCTCTAAAGGGGGCTGCATGGTTGACTTAGGCCTGTTCAAGGAGTCCATGGGCAGGTATCTGGTTTACCACGTTTTGCTGGGAGGCATCATCATAGCTGTGAAACTGCTGTTCAGGAATCTGGATAGTTGGCTTAGGAGGAAGAGGTAGGTCAGGTTATCTGCGCTGACCTATCCATAAATGACAAAACTGGAGTGAAATCAAGGACTACGCTTGGCAACATGACATCACCGTTTTTCAGAAGCCACCAGCACTGTTGATGTGTTGAATCAGGTATCAAGAACGACGTTCTCTGCGGCCCGAGACACGAGGGTCCGCAGCAGCAACCTTGTTGACGCATCAATTCAACGTATCAGTGTGAACGCCAGAAACACAAAACTCATCGTCACCCGCAATTCATCCAGACGCCCCATATCGCCCTTCGCCTCGCGTGTGGATCGCCAGAACAGGGGCGTCATCTGAACCAAGTCGGCCAGAAGATTCCTGTTGAGCAACACTTCGTAGATCAGAGACTTCTTGTGGCGAATGGCAAAACAAGGCGCACAGAGCTCGACTGCCGCATCAGCTTTGGTCTGAAAATTTCCGGTATCTACCATCAGCAGAGAGCGTAGCTCAAGGAGATGATTGGGCCCAGGTACGACGAGCAGAAGGGAACCATTCGGTTCCAGAACGCGGGCAAGCTCCTCCACGTTTCGGGGAGCCAACACACTCAGGATTATGTCGAGGGAGTCGCATGCGAATGGAATTCTGCGCATGACGTTTGCGACTACCCAGCGAGAACTTCTGTGTCGGCGTGACGCGACTCGAATGGCTTCCTTCGACACGTCGACCCCGTAGAACGGACCTGTCACGACCTCTTGCAGAGCGCCAAGAAAATGGCCTTCCCCGCATCCCAAGTCGGCCATGTTGACACGTCGATCCCCTTCCCACCCTGCAAGCAGTTGACGGACCTCGCTCTGGATAAGTTCTGAAAGCTGGGCAAAGGCGCCACAATCAAGAAATCTCCGCCGTGCCTGGACCATATCAGCATTGTCGCCAGGATGCTTGGAGCGACGAAGATGGCTCAGGAGAAGGTTCAGGTAGCCTTCTCTGGCCAAGTCAAAAGAGTGGCCCTGGGGACAAACGCAAGCCCGGTCCCCCCAAGATAGGGACTGTTCGCAGACAGGACAGATCAGAGGAAGAGCGCCTTCAGTCTTCCTTCTGACATCTGTGGTCCTTGCGGTAGGGCTTGGTTTCATTCCTCGGTGATTTCTCCTCCGCCAACCAGTTAGTATGTGGATCTGTATATCATCACATTTGGGATGTTATATAGAAAAAGCGCTAATTGGATCGGAAGGCAGATACATTGGGATCCCTAAAATCCATCCCACCGCTTGTCAAAATATTTTTTCATCGCTCAGAGCTTCAGGATGTGGACTTTGACAAATTAGCAGAAGGAGATCATCTGGAATTCAACGTAACCAAAGGGCAGAAAGGACCCCAAGCTTCCGACATCAAAAGAATCAGCAAAGAGAGTGATTAATTTCTTCGTCACTCAGTTAAATTAAAACTCCAGAACGGAAGGATAAATTGAAGATTCTTTTAATAACTCCCTCTTCGGATAATAGGCTGGACCGATTCTTGAGAATGCCTCAGCTTACCTTAGGTGTTATCTCTGCCTTGACTCCGGCTGAGATAGAGGTAGATGTGGTTGAGGAAGAGATTGAAGAGATCACTTTTGACAAGTGCTATGACCTGGTGGGAATCTCCTGTATAACTGCAGTGGCTCCCC
>JAQYWF010000036.1 GCA_030145105.1 Desulfosarcina sp. | reverse complement strand
GGTACGATCCCTCTATAGATCATATCTTGCATCAGGGACAAACCATTGAGGAAACCATCGACATAGCCAATGGCTCTAACGGCGGTTATCATATCTCTTTCGCTGGTCGGGTTATCAATCAAAAGCAGGGCATGGTGCAAATCGTATCCGGTATCCATGGAATCGCCAGCACTCGCATTACCCCAACCTGCCAGCACCGCAAAAACCACAATCAAGACCACAGCTAATATTTTCATGCCATCCGGTTCCCACTGATCAGGCTTAGGGCAGAGGCTGTCAGCAGCTGCCCACAGGCGGTTTTCAGGGTCGTTTGCGTTTATGGCCATTCAGTGGTTCTCCTGGGATCTATCGGGGTGGGTTTGATCAGTTAGCATTTTAGGCACTGGATTAAAATTGTGCAAGGAGTATCTGGGATTAGGTGGGGATCTGATGCACCGGCAATACACAACCGTATGCGTCCATTGACGGTTCAGAGTGGCTCTGATACCTATGTAGCATCTCATATGAACGGCCATCACGCTTTGATCAAGTATACTGGGGTGGACATGTCTGAATCGAACCCAGAACGACAATTTACCATTGGGTACCAAGACGGTAACATGACACAGGATACAACCCTCAACTACTATGAGGGCAATGCCAAACATTATTACGACGGCACTGTGAACATCAACATGACGGTGCTGTACACCCCCTTTCTGACGTACATGCCTACGTATGCATCCATTCTGGATGCCGGTTGTGGATCTGGACGGGATGCCTTGTATTTTGCCAGCAGGGGATATCAAGTCACCGCATTCGACTATTCACCCACTCTGGTGAATCTTGCCACCAAACTAACTGGGCAAGAGGTGTTGAACCTGTCCTTTCAGGACCTTGCGTTTGAAGACCAGTTTAATGGTATCTGGGCCTGCTCATCCTTAATGCATGTTCCATTGGATGAAATGCATGATGCTCTCTTCAAGCTATCCAGGGCCATAAAAGTGGATGGTGTCATGTATGCGTCATTCATTTATGGAACGGGTGAACACAATCGTCATGGAAGGCTATTCGTTGATCTTGATGAGGACGGATGTGGTGAACTGATCAAGCTGCATCCTGAACTAGCTGTCATCAGATGCTGGAAGACCAGTGACCTGAGGCCTGGCAGGGAAAATGAAAAGTGGCTGAACCTGCTGATCAGGAAGGCCAGGCGCTCAAAAAGGATGACATTTTTGGGGGTGGGTCAATCCCCTTCTCCTCAGTAAGTATTTACACAGGGCAGATTGCCCTGAAGTGGACCCTGCGGACACACAGTAGGCAAGGGTTTACGGGGATTATAATCACTCAGCACCGTTTGAATGAGTAGCGGGAACCTCAGCGTTATTCAATCCCCGGAGGTTAATGGCATTGCCCAATCAATAGGGGATCATATACCTCGCTCCGATTTCATAGATGGGCTGATCCTTCTGTGAACTTTCGTGACGCCATTTAACCGTCACCATCCTGAAGGATCGTAACTCACAGTCTGCATAATCTTCTGCGAACAAATGGCTATCTTTTGATGCCTTAAACAGCATGGTTGTGCCAGGAACCATTTTCGTTTTAGTGGTAAAGCATATTCCCTGTTCGCTGAAATTAAGCAGTTGGGCATCAAATTCCTTTGACGTCCCTATAGTGGAATATAGGGTGATTGGTCCCTCGATTGAATGACGGTTGGAAATGCGTTTTTTATGATCATCGGCCATGGAGCCCTCCTTTCCGGTAAGAACCCGGTACCACCCAAAAACCCATTCATAACGATACATGCAGATGCGCCAGAAACAATTGTAAACCTGTTTTCGTTACAGCATTCAAGGCATCAAATCACGAACCGTTCTTTCAAGCAAACAACCGTGGGGAGCTATGCGGCTGGAGCATTGGGAAGCGTTTTTTGATAGTAGATGATACCGTATTGTCATTTCATATTCATCATCTACTTTTCAGGATGGAATGTCAAATCCACTTGTCTTGTGAAACCGCCGAAAGGCGCTGTGATCTCGGTTTGAATGGATGGCGCTGTGATGTTGGGGAAAGGGCTGTACAAGATCATCAGGATCGGCTACAAAACTGGTACACAACACCGGGGTATGAAGGTATTTTAACAATTTTGGACTGACTTAAATATATCAATGATATCAAATGGATGTATGGTGTCTAAAAAAACAGTTTAGGGTTTGTTTTCAACTCCCTGTTTTAGCATATCCCCATTCCCCCTTAGCGGATAAGGAGATGAATCATGGTTGAATTCAAGTATGAAGAGATACTGCCCCTGGGCGAGGACGACACCCAATACCGGCTGCTCACTGTCGATCACGTGTCCACCGCCCGGTTCGAGGGACAGACCGTGCTAAAGGTCGCGCCCGAAGGGCTGGAACTGCTGGCCGAATCGGCCTTCAAGGATATTTCCCACCTGCTGCGGCCGGCCCACCTGGCTCAGTTGGAAAAAATCTTCAAGGATCCGTTGAGCTCGGCCAATGACCGCTATGTGGCCCTGGAAATGCTCAAAAACGCCGTCATCTCCGCCGAAATGGAATTTCCCATGTGCCAGGACACCGGCACCGCCATCGTAATGGGAAAAAAGGGCCAGCAGGTGTGGACGGGCTTCAGCGATGAAAAAGCGCTTTCAAAAGGCGTGTTCAATGCATACACCAAAACCAATCTGCGCTATTCCCAAAACGCACCGCTTACCATGTATGAGGAGAAAAACACCGGGTGCAACCTGCCTGCCCAGGTTGAGATCTACGCGACCAGCGGAGATGCCTATAAATTCCTATTCATTGCCAAAGGCGGCGGCTCGGCCAATAAAACCTATCTGTTTCAGGAAACCAAGGCTGTACTCAACCCGGACACCCTGGTTGATTTTCTCACGGCAAAAATGAAGACCCTGGGAACCGCTGCCTGCCCGCCCTACCACCTGGCTTTCGTCGTGGGGGGAACGTCGGCAGAATTCAACCTGAAGACGGTGAAGCTTGCCTCGGCGGGCTACTTAGACCACCTTCCCATTACGGGCAGCCAGACAGACCATGGCTTCCGCGACCTGGAGCTGGAAAAAAAGCTGCTGGTGCGGGCCCAAGAGTTGGGCATCGGCGCCCAGTTCGGCGGCAAGTACTTCTGCCACGACATTCGTGTGGTCCGCCTGCCGCGCCATGGCGCCTCCTGCCCCATCGGCATCGGCGTAAGCTGTAGCGCGGACCGCAACATCAAGGCCAAAATCACCGCAGAGGGCATCTTCCTTGAGCAGTTGGAAACCGACCCCGCACGATTTCTGCCCGAACCCCAGAGCGCCGACAATATCACCGTGGCCATCGACCTGAACCAGCCCATGGACGACATCCGGGCCATTCTCACTCAATATCCGGTAGCCACCCGTCTCAACCTGTCCGGCAAGATCATCGTGGGCCGGGATATCGCCCATGCCAAACTCAAGGACCGGCTGGACAGCGGTCAGGGTCTTCCCCAATATCTGAAAGATCACATCATCTACTACGCCGGTCCGGCCAAGACGCCTGAAGGCTACCCATCCGGTTCTTTCGGGCCCACCACCGCGGGCCGCATGGATTCCTATGTGCCGATCTTCCAGGCCCAGGGCACATCCATGGTTATGCTAGCCAAGGGTAACCGCTCCAAAGGGGTGACGGCGTCCTGCAAAAAATACGGCGGATTCTACCTTGGCTCCATCGGCGGGCCGGCCGCGCGTCTGGGCAAGGAGTGCATCACCTCGGTGGAGGTGCTTGAATACCCCGAACTGGGCATGGAAGCAATTTACATGATTACCGTCAAAGATTTCCCGGCGTTCATTCTGGTAGACGACAAAGGGAATGATTTTTTTGAAAAGCTGCTTTTATGACCACTGTTCATGATCGGAAAATAAAGCGAAAAAATAAGGGGTACGCTGAAAAGCGACCCCTTGTTTACCAACGACAATGGCAGCAACAATACGCGCCCGACCCATTGAACCGTCTTGAACGCTGAACCCCGAACCTTATTCCCCCTGGCCTTCAAAAAAATCGTAAACGAAATCGATATGTTGTTTCATGGCCCGGTAAGCGGCGTCCGGATTGCCCTCCCGGATGGCCTGGTAAATTAACGTATGCTGCTCCAAAATGATTTCGATGTTGCCCGGTATTTTGTACAGGCCCTCCAGGTTGACCTTGATGCCGGTAAATAAAAAATCGTAAAAGTTTTTCATGATAAAGACCTGGAGGGGATTGTTGGTTGCATAGGCGATGGCCATGTGGAAAGAGGCGTCGGCTTCCGTGCCCAGTCTCCCGGATTTGACCTCCTTTTGCATCTCCTCGATGCTTTTCTCCATGAACTGAAAATCCTTTTCCACTGCCCGGCTGGCCGCCATGGCTGCGGCATTACACTCCAGCCCCATGCGAACCTCCAGAAGGTCGCTGATGGAGGCGTCCTGACTCTCCACCATAGTGGCCAGAAGGCTTTTCTCTTTGGATTCCGGCGATCGGACAAAGGTGCCCTGCCCCTGCTTCTGGTCCAGCAGACCCATGACGACCAGCTTGTTGATAGCATCTCTTACCGAGGTGCGGCTGACACCAAAGGCTTCGGCTAGTTCCCGCTCGGTGAGGATTTTCTCGCCGGCTTTGAATTCACCGCGGAAAATCAGTTCCCGCAACTGGTCAAACACCTGGTCGGATATGCGCTTGGGTTTGATGGGTTTGAGTTTGTGTGGCATGGTTGAAGTTAAGCTCCAGTTGGATTAAATGAAGGAATACGTGCAGAATGAAAATCAGCCTGCTGCGAATCGTAAATCAATGACCATATAAGATGGTCTGCAACGTGTCAACTTGGGAAGGCATTGGTCTAACCAAATTGTTTTTCGTGGGGTGCAGGCCGTCCTCCTGCGACGTGACGATACTCTATATCACATATAATAGCATGCGCTGAATGGTAATTCAAGGAGATGGATGCTTTGTGCTTGACAGCGGATACATCCTCTCGATACTAATGGTATAACCAATTGAAGCGGCTGCCTTGACAAGACCGCAGCCAGAAAAAAATTGATTGCCGATTGAATCGGGATGTGCGTTTGGCCTGTAACCGGCGCGATCCCTTTTTTAATTGCTAACCATTTCGCAAGCAGGTGTTAGTAAAAAATTAGGAGGTAGGCGATGAAACGGTCAATTTACTGGGCTGACAGTTATGTGGAAAAACAGCGAACGGCAGAGGCAGCCATCGCCATGATCCGCCCCGGCAAACGCGTCTATATCGGCAGTGCCAGCGGAGAACCCCAGGCGCTGGTCCGCGCCCTGTCGGCTGCCGCCATCAAGATCAGCGGACTGGAAATCGTCCGGCTCATGAGCCGGGAGACCACCTCTCTGTCCGAGATCGCCAACAAAACCCGTGACCACAGCCTCAACATTCGGACCATTTATTTGGGATCGGCGGACACGGAGGCCATTGCCCGTTACATGCGCTTCATTACGCCCATCAACATGTCCGAGGTGCCCGGACTGTTCCTCTCCCGCAAACTGCCCATTCACGTGGCCCTGATCCAGGTGTCGCCGCCCGACGATTTCGGTTGGATGAGCCTGGGCGTTTCCGTGGACGTTACGCTGGCAGCCGCCCAGAGTGCTGACCTGGTGATCGCCCAGGTAAATCCAAGAATGCCCCGCACCATGGGACAAAGCTTCATTCACGTCAATAGTGTCCATGTGCTGGTGGAGCACGAAGAACCCATTTTGTCCATCAACCTGCGCAAACGATCCGGAGCGGCCGAGTGGATCGGCAAGCACATTGCCCGCTTCGTGGATGACGGCTCCACACTCCAGATCGGCCTGGACGCCGCCTCGCAGGCAACGGTCAAGGCCCTGGCCGACAAAAACGACCTGGGATTTCACTCCCAGTACATCACCGATGACGTGATGCACCTGTATGCCTCGGGAGTGATTACCAACCGCAGAAAAGGGCTCAATGAAGGCAAGCTGGTAGCTTCCTGCGCCATTGGCAGCCAGAACCTGTACGAGTTTCTCCACGACAACCCGGGGGTCGATTTCCGGCCATCAGACTATGTGAACGACCCTTTTATCATCTCCCAGCACAACCGCATGATTTCCATGAACGTGGCCCACACCATCGACCTCACCGGCCAGGTAGCGGCCGAGGCCTCCGAGCATACCTTTTTCGCCGGTGTTTCCGGCATCCCCGATTTTGTCAGAGGTGCCAAACGCTCCAAAGGGGGCAAATCCATCCTCATGCTCTACTCCACCTCCCAGAATGGCGTGCGCAGTAATATCGTTCCGTCATTGAACAGCACGGCGGTGGTGGTTCCCCGGGGAGACGTTCACTACGTGGTCACCGAATACGGCGCGGTGAACCTGTTCGGTAAAAGCCTTCAGGAGCGAGTGCTGGCGTTGATCGGCATCGCCCACCCCGACCATCGGGACCAGTTGTTCGCCGCAGCCAAGGAAGCCAAGCTAATCGGCGGCGAACGCCGGCTTGGCGAGGCCACGAAGGGCATCTATCCCATTCATTTGGAAGAGACCATCGTGCGGGACGGTGAGGAGATCACCATCCGGCCCTCAAAGCCGGTGGATGAGCGCCGGATCCAGGAGCATTATTACAGCCTGGACAAAAAAGACGTACAGCTGCGGTTTTTCCATGAAAAACTCAGTTTTGACCGTAGCGATGTGGAGACACGCTCACAGATCGACTACATTAAGGATCTCACCCTGGTGGCCGTGGTGGGCGAGTTCGGCTTCGGCAAGGTGGTAGGGGTTGGCGAATATCTCCTGCTCCTCGAGAGCAACACGGCGGAGGTGGCATTTTCCATCTCCAAGGAATACCAGGGCAAGGGACTGGGAAAGCTGTTTATCCGCAAATTGGCCCGAGCTGCCCGTGAAAATGGTATTTTCGGACTGGTGGCCTATACCTCCCCCCAAAACAAAGCCATGGTCGCCCTCTTCAAGACGCTTCCCTATAAAGTGAAAACCTCATTTGACGGGGATTCGCTGATCCTCAAGTGTCGCTTTGACGAATTGGCGGAAACCACTAAATAATTAAATTAAATCAAAATGTTGCTAAGGATCCTATCGAAGCCAATTAATTCTTGTCAAGTCGGTTTCAATGTGATTTAAATAATTTCTTTGGCAATAGAAAAGACAGAAAAATCGATGCGAAACCAATTTTCGCACGTCCCTTCACCGCTATGAAACACTGGTTTTCTGCGGCAGTTCCCCCTGAGACCGGTTGCTGCAGAGTCGATTCCATATTTTAAACCCGTTACAAGGAGCAGTTATGGCAAAGAAAATGAAAACCATCGACGGCAACACTGCCGCCGCCCACGTGGCCTATGCCATGAGCGAGGTGGCCGCCATCTATCCCATTACCCCCTCATCCCCCGTCGGTGAAATCTGCGATGAGTGGGCGGCCAGCGGCCGCAAAAACGTCTTCGGTCAGACCTTGCTGGTGCGCCAGCTGCAAAGCGAAGCCGGGGCGGCGGCCGCCGTCCACGGTTCCTTGGCCGCCGGTGCGTTGACTTCTACTTACACCGCCAGCCAGGGCCTGTTGCTTATGATTCCAAACATGTACAAGATGTCCGGTGAACTGCTTCCCGGCGTCCTGCACGTCACCGCCCGGGCCATCGCGGCCCATGCGCTGTCCATCTTCGGCGACCACCAGGACGTCATGGCCGTGCGTCAGACCGGTTTTGGCCTGCTGGCCTCCGCCTCGGTTCAGGAAGTGATGGACCTTGGCCTGGTTTCCCATCTGGCCGCTATCGATTCCAGCGTGCCATTTCTCCATTTTTTTGACGGTTTCCGGACCTCCCACGAGATTCAGAAGATCGAGACCATCGACTATGCGGATATGGCCAAGCTGATCAACATGGAAGCCCTTGAGAATTTCCGCGCCCGCGCAGTCAACCCGGAATCCCCTGAACTGCGCGGCACCGCCCAAAACCCGGACATCTACTTCCAGGGGCGCGAAGCGGCCAACGTCTACTATCAGGATGTGCCGGACACCGTTGCCGACTACATGAAAAAAGTGTCCGCACTCACCGGCCGCAAGTACAACCTGTTCGATTACGTGGGGGATCCCAACGCCGATCGCATTATCGTCTCCATGGGATCTTCCTGTGAGACCATCGAGGAGGTGGTCGACCACCTCAACGCCCGCGGCGAGTCCGTCGGCCTGGTCAAGGTGCGTCTGTTCCGCCCCTTCTCCGCCAAACACCTGTTGTCGGCCATTCCTGCCACGGCTGCACGGATCACCGTTCTCGACCGCACCAAGGAGCCAGGCGCCCTGGGCGATCCGCTGTACCAGGACGTGTGTACAGCCTTCATGGAGCAGGGAGAGATGCCCTCCATCGTCAACGGCAGGTACGGGCTGGGATCCAAGGAGTTCACCCCCTCCATGGTCAAGGCCGTGTTTGACAACATGAACGGCATGGCACCCAAGAACCACTTCACCGTGGGTATCACCGACGACGTCACCCACACCAGCCTGGAAGTGGAGACCGGACTAGACGTGGCGCCCGAAGGCACGGTCCAGTGCAAATTCTGGGGCCTGGGCGCCGACGGCACCGTCGGCGCCAACAAGAGCGCCATCAAGATCATCGGCGACAATACCGACATGTACGCCCAGGCGTATTTTGCCTACGACTCAAAAAAATCGGGCGGCGTCACCATCTCCCACCTGCGTTTCGGCAAGACGCCGATCAAGTCCACCTACCTGATCGACAGTGCCGATTACATCGCCTGCCACAACCCGGCCTACGTCAACATTTACGACGTGCTCGAAGGCATCAAGGTCGGCGGCACCTTCATGCTCAACAGTCCCTGGCGCCTCGAAGAGATGGAAGCGCGACTGCCGGTGGCCATGCGCCGAACCATCGCCCGCAAAAAGCTCAAATTCTACAACATCGATGCGGTTAAAATCGCCGGTGAAGTGGGTTTGGGCGGACGTATCAACATGATCATGCAGACCGCCTTCTTCAAAGCGGCCAACGTGATCCCTGTAGACGAAGCCATCGCCTACCTCAAGGACCAGATTCACAAGTTGTTCAGCAGGAAGGGTGACAAGATCGTAAGCATGAACAACCAAGCCGTGGACAAGAGCCTGGATCACCTGGTGGAAATGGCATATCCGGAAAGCTGGGCCGATGCCGGTCTGGCGGCAGCCACCGCCGGCGATGAGCCCGAGTGGGTCACCGAGGTGATGAAGCCCATGCTGGCCCAGCAGGGCGACAAACTGCCGGTGAGTGCCTTCTCCCCGGACGGCATTTTCCCCGTGGGCACCACCCAGTATGAAAAGCGCGGGGTGGCCATCAACGTGCCCGAATGGGTCATGGACAATTGCATCCAGTGCAACCAATGCGCCATGGTCTGTCCGCACGCAGCCATCCGTCCGGTGCTGGTCACCGAGGATGAGCTGAAGGCCGCCCCCGAGGGCTTCGAGGCCAAAAAGGCCCTGGGCAAGGAGCTCAAAGCGTATAAGTTCCGCATCCAGGTCTTTGCCGAAGACTGCATGGGCTGCGGCAATTGCGCGGACATCTGCCCGGCCAAAAAGCTGGCCCTGGTCATGAAGCCCCTGGACACCCAGATTGAACGGCAGGTGCCCAATCAACGCTACGCCTCGAGCCTGCCGGTGCGCGAGGGCCTCGTTTCCCGCAGCACCGTCAAGGGAAGCCAGTTTTACCAGCCCCTGCTGGAGTTCTCCGGCGCCTGTGCCGGATGCGGTGAGACGCCCTACGCCAAATTGCTCACCCAGCTGTTCGGCGACCGCATGGTCATCGGCAACGCCACCGGGTGTTCCTCCATCTGGGGCGGCAGCGCACCGTCGATTCCATACTGCGTCAACGAAGACGGCTGCGGCCCCACTTGGGGCAACTCCCTGTTCGAAGACCCGGCAGAATTCACCTATGGCATGTTCCTCGGCCAGTTGCAGCAGCGTCAGGTACTGGCCGACCTGGTCGCCGAAGCCATGGATACAGACATCGACGACAACCTGAAAGCGGCCATGAAAGGCTGGCTGGAGAACATCAAGGACGCCGACGGGTCCAAACGCTACGGCGACCAGATCCGTGAGATGCTCTTCGCCTATTCGGGCAATTCCCTGCTGGACAAAATTGACCGCCTGGGTTCCTACTTCACCAAGCGTTCCTACTGGATTTTCGTGGGCGACGGGTCGGCCTACGACATCTCCTTCGGCGGCATCGACCATGTTCTGGCCACCGGAGAAGACATCAACGTGATCGTCTACGACACCGAGGTGTATTCGAACACCGGCGGACAGAGCTCCAAGGCCACACCCACCGGCTCCATCGCCAAGTTTGCCGCCTCCGGTAAAAAGACCGCCAAGAAGGACCTGGGCGGTATGGCCATGACCTACGGTTACGTTTACGTGGCCAGCGTCGGTATGGGCGCCAACAAGCAGCAGATGATCAAGGCGTTCTCGGAAGCGGAAAGCTACGACGGACCGTCACTGATCATGGCCTACTCACCGTGTATCAACCACGGCATCAAAAAAGGCATGGGCAAGACCCAAGAAGAGACCAGCCTGGCCGTCAAGTCCGGTTACTGGCCGTTGTATCGCTTCAACCCCATGCTCACGGCCGAAGGGAAAAATCCCTTTGTGCTGGATTCCAAGGAACCGGACGGCAGCCTGCAGGAATATCTCGCCGGTGAAGTCCGTTACGCGGCCCTGCAGCAGATTTTCCCGGATGAGGCCAAACGGCTGCACACCCGGCTGGAGGGAGAGTTCACCGATCGCTACGCCGCCCTCAAGCGCAAAGCCGAGGCCGAGTATGTACCGGCCGAGCCGTCGGGAGAATTGGCGGCACCGGTTGAAGGAGATGGTGACGCCTGCACCCTGGCCGGAACCGCCGAGCACGCCGGCCGGGCCGGTGCCGACGAGGCCTGCGACGACGGCAGAGCCGGAAAATAGCCTGTCATCGATTCAATCTGAAAACCATCAGGGCCGTGCCACCCACCGGGTGACCGGCCCTTTTTAAAAGGACGACTCGATGAATACAGATGGCTTAAAAGCATTACTGGAACAGGTTAAATCCGGTGATGTCGCAGTGGATAAGGCCCTGGGCACCCTTAAAGATTTGCCTTATGCGGACCTTGGCTATGCCATGGTGGACCACCATCGGGCCCTGCGCAGCGGTCACCCGGAAACCATTTTCAGCCCGGGAAAAACCGTGTCGCAGATCGTCGGCATTGCGCGACGGCTGCTGGAAAAAGATGTCAATATCATGGCCACCCGAGCCGAACGGCAGGTCTATGACGCGCTGAAAACCATCTGCGACCGGGTGGAATACCACGAAGCGGCCCGTATCGTGGTGATGAACCGCATGCCAATCACACCCACCCGAACGACAATTCTGGTCATGTGTGCCGGCACCTCGGACATCCCGGTGGCCGAAGAGGCGGCGGTTACCGCCGAGACCATGGGAAACCGGGTGGAGCGGCTCACCGATGTGGGTGTGGCCGGTATTCATCGCCTATTGTCCAACCGGGAAAAAATCCAGGCAGCCAGTGTGCTGGTGGTTGTGGCCGGCATGGATGGGGCATTGCCAAGCGTGGCGGCGGGCCTCACCGACAAACCGGTGATCGCCGTACCCACCAGCATCGGCTACGGCGCCAGTTTCGGGGGGTTGGCAGCCCTGCTCACCATGCTCAACTCCTGCGCCAACGGTGTCACCGTGGTCAATATCGACAACGGCTACGGGGCTGGATACGCTGCATCCATGATCAACCGTATCGCCAACCGGCCGGCCGACGACCGCTGACCGGATAAGACACCGCCTATAACGGAGGCGACCCCCATGACTTACAACTTCGACCCGGACCGCTGGCTGGA
Source organism: Desulfosarcina sp. (assembly GCA_030145105.1). Classification (GTDB taxonomy): domain Bacteria; phylum Desulfobacterota; class Desulfobacteria; order Desulfobacterales; family Desulfosarcinaceae; genus Desulfosarcina. The sequence continues at coordinate 10,431 of JAQYWF010000036.1, read as the reverse complement.
CAACGAACTGGCAGCGGTCGAGTTTGCATTCAAGTCCGGCCGGATGAATGAATCGGATGCCGAGAGACACAAAGACAGGCTCATGGATCGGTATGACGAGATGGTGACCCGCCTGGATGGGACCTATCGGATTGTTAAAGAATGACCATGCAACCCAAGGGTCTGTCCAAAATCGTTCTCCTGGTCATTTTCTTTTTATCGATCCTGAAAGAAACGATCAACGCCTGCCCGCTCGAATTGCCAACCAGCGCCGTGTCCATCAACGGGCACCGCCTGATTGTTGAGTTAGCCGCAACACCCCAATCGCGCAGGTGTGGATTGTCCAACCGCCCAGCCCTCGGTGAAGACCGGGGTATGCTGTTCATCTATCCGCGATCCGACCTGAGAACATTCTGGATGAAAGATACGCGGATCCCGCTCTCCATCGCATTTCTGGACGACTCCGGAAACATCATCAACATTGAAATCATGTCCCCCAACCAAACCGAAAAAAGATACCACGCCAGCAAACCGGCGCTATATGCCCTTGAAGTCAATCAGGGGTGGTTTAAATTGCATGGCATTAAAGCCGGAGACAGGGTGGAGATGAAAGCGATTGTCAACATCAAGGGACCACGGTAGCATTGATGTGGCGGGACGCTGCAAAACAGGCTCTGCAGCATCTATAGGAAGGGGTTAAGTGCCATGGGGCGGACAAGGAGAGGGCCATCATGAAATTGCTTGTGGGCCAGTTAATCTATATTTTTTCGAAAAGAAAAGATCGAAACGTCAGGATGTTAATCAAGTTTATGCTCATCCTGATAACGATGATCACCATCTACAGTATCCTGTTTCACTTCCTGATGATACTGGAGGACCAGCGATTCAGCTGGATCACGGGTTTTTACTGGGCCCTTACGGTAATGTCGACGCTCGGTTTCGGTGATATCACCTTCACCTCGGATCTGGGAAAACTGTTCTCGGTCATCGTACTCCTGTCCGGCCTGATTTTTCTGCTCATCATGCTACCTTTCACCTTCATCCAGTTCTTTTATGCACCCTGGCTCGAGGCCCAGACCAAAGCCCGGGCACCCAGGGAATTGCCCGAGGACACCCACGGGCATGTCATCCTGACCCGCACCGATCCGATCACCATGAATCTTATCCACAAGCTGAAACAGTATCAGTACGAATACGTCATCCTCACGGAAGATATCCAGCACGCGCTGGAGCTGTTCGACGAGGACTATAAAGTGGTCGTGGGGGAGCTGAGTGACCCGGAAACCTACCGGCGCCTAAGGGTAAACCGGGCCGCCCTGGTGGTGGCCAATATTGACGACATGATGAATACCAACATCGCCTTTACCGTCCGGGAGATTTCCAAAGAGGTCCCCATTGCCGCCAATGCCGATTCAGACGACTCGGTGGACATATTACAGCTGGCCGGAAGCACACATGTGTTGCAATTCATGAAACTGTTGGGCCAATCATTGTCAAGGCGGGTGCTGCGGACGAGCACGCGATCGAACGTCATTGGAAACATCGACGCGCTCCTCATCGCTGAGGCGCCTGCCATGCGGACGCCCCTGGTCGGCATGACCCTCCAGCAAAGCAGGCTGCGCGAGACAACCGGCATTACGGTGGTGGGGCTTTGGGAAAGGGGCAAGTTTGAAATACCCACGGCGGCGACCCACATCAATTCCACGACGGTCCTTCTTTTGGCCGGATCCGCCGAGCAACTCAAGAACTACGATGAGCATATCGGCGGTTATCAAAAATTTCGCGCGCCGGTGCTTATTTTGGGCGGTGGCCGGGTCGGCCGCGCTGCTGCAGAGTCCCTGGAGCAGGCGGGTATTGACTATCGAATCATCGAAAAAAACAAGCGGCTCGCTGCAAATCCCAAATATGTTTACGGAAGTGCAGCGGATATCAACACCCTGACACGGGCGGGGATCGATGATGCGCCATCGGTCATCATCACCACCCATGACGATCCCACCAATATCTACCTGACCATTTACTGCCGCAAACTGCGACCCGACATCCAGATCATCTGCCGGGCCAACCTAGACAACAATATTTCAAAACTGCACACGGCCGGGGCTGACTTGGTGATGTCACATGCCTCCCTGGCAGCCAACACGATCCTTAATCTTCTCAAACCGGATGATGTCCTGATGCTTGCCGAGGGATTGAACGTATTTCGTGCGGGCATGCATCCCTCCATGGTGGGCAAATCGTTGCTCGACAGTCAGATCCGCTTGCAGACCGGCTGCTCGGTTATCGCCATCAACCACGACGGTGAGATGATCAGCAACCCCGACCCCACAGTTCACTTCAGCGAAAAGGATGAGCTGATCATGATCGGCACCGATGACGCGGAAAAGCGATATTTAAAGCAGTATACAGAATCGACCAAGATCAAGGCATCTTAGACAACGATCCCTACATGTCGACCAGTCTCGGCAGAACCGCGGAAGCGACGCTCAAGACAAAAAAGAAGCCACACATGTCGGTGACCGTTGTCAGCAGCGGGCTGGAAACCAGGGCCGGATCCAGCTTAAACCGCTTGAGGATCAGGGGCAGCATGCCGCCAAGGGCCACGGAAACCAATGTATTGGCTGCCAAAGCGCCACCGACCACGAGGCCGAGCCACGGATTTCCCTTCCAGAAAAAGGCGACCCCGCCAAGCAGCAGACCCAGCACAAGCCCGTTGATCATGCCGACCCGGGTCTCTTTTGCCAGCACCCAGAGCAGTTCGCCCGGTCGGACCAGCCCCAAGGAGAGCTCGCGCATAGAAACCGCCACGGCCTGATTGCCTGAACAGCCGCTCATGTCACTGACCAAGGGCAGAAATACCGCCAGGGTGATGACGGCGGCCAGGGTATCCTGATACAGGGCAATCACACTGGCAGCGATGATATTGAGCACGATGTTCATGCTCAGCCAGGAGAGACGGCGTCCTGAGCGGGACAGCAGGGGCATGGTCCTGAACTCCTCGCCGCCGATAATACCGCTCAGACGCAGAAATGTTTTTGTCTTGCGTTTGTTGACCGCCTCCTCGATGGCACTCGGCAGCACCACGCCGACCAGCCGTTGCCGGTCGTCCACCACCGCACCCCGAACAGATGGTGTTCCTCGAAAAACTCCTCGAGCGCCCTAAGGGAGGTGTGGTGGGATACGCTGAGCGGTGACGCGATCATCACCTGGGTCAGCCGGGTCTCCCGGGCGGGAAAAAGCAGGTCATGCATGCGCAGCACGCCGGCCAGCCGGCTTTGCCGGTCAACTAAATAAAAATACGGCACATGGTAATCGACGTACTCACTGCGATTGGCCTGCAGGTCGTCGAGCACGTCCTGAATCGTATCGTCGGTTTTATAGACCAGGAACTAGGAAATCATCAGGCCGCCGGCGCAGTCCGGGATATACGCCAGCAGCATTCTGGCTTCTTCGGCCTCCTTGCGGTCCATTTTGGCCAGGACGGCCTGGCTGGCATCCGCTTCCATTTCGCCCAGTACATCAACCAGATGATCGCTGGCCAGCGCCTCCATGATTGCCGCCGCCTGCGCCGATGGCATATCCTCCACCAGATCCGCAGCCTGGGCTTCGGGGATGTCCTCGATTAAATCGGCGGCATCTTCGGGGCTGAGAAGGCTGAACAGACGCGCCTGTTCCGCTTCCGTCAGACGCGAGACGGCTCTGGCCGTCTCCGGCGGACTGAGCGTATCAACAAACTTTGCCGATTCAACGCCGTTTTGCAGGGCGATCAGCCGGCTGAGCGTTTCCCAGGGGGGAGTTAAGTGACTCATCGATACCCTCGTAAACGTGCAGCTTAAAAATGCGTTGGGGGAGTTTGACGGTGGCGTTCGCTCAGGCGATCAGGGCATCCTGGAACATCACGGCAAAACCGAGAAAGGCCAGAAACCCCAACACATCTGTGACGGTCGTTAAAATTCGCTAATGCTTTCGAGAACATGGGCGACCGTGTCCAGACCATATTCAAAAAACTTCTGCACCACGGGCAGTAAGTTTGCATTGTCCGTCATGAGTTCAGTCCTCTATTCTCTTTTTCCGGCCAACAGTTTCCATAAATCAAAATTAATCGACATGGGGATTCCTGTGGATTCAACGCACTACGGTTTTTTCCGCGATGTCTGGCTTTCCATGCCGGCCACCTGATCCACCGGCAAGACCAGGGCAATACCGGTGCCGGGCTCGCTGAACCGGCCGGCGTCACTGATGGCCGAAAGGATCGGCTCAACAATAGCGTCGCTCACCAGGAAAAGGACCACTTCCGTACGGATGTCCAGGCTGAGTCCGAAAAACGTTTTCGCCTCTCCGGCGCCCGTTCCGGAGGCCGGGATGATGGTCGCCCCGGTCGCACCGGCCTTTTTGGCCGAATCGACGACCTGGTCGGTCAGGTTCGGCTTCACCATTGCAAGGATGCATTTATTGGCCATAGACTTTTTTCCTCCTTTGTCCGATTCGGGGCAATCAACCAATTTGTTTTGGCGACAAGCGGGCGCGTGTCATTTTTTCTTGTTTCGCCGCCCGACAATCCATTGAACCAGCTGGGCGTAACCGAGAACACTGATGATCGGGAACAGACTGGCAAAGGCAATCAGCCCGAATCCATCCAGCACCGGGCTGCGGCCCGGAACGTTGGACGCCAAACCCAGACCGAGCGCCGCAACCAGGGGTACGGTAACCGTGGATGTGGTCACCCCGCCGGAATCATAGGCCAGCGGAATGATCATCCGCGGCGCGAAATAGGTTTGAATGGCAACCACCACATAGCCGGCTAAGATATAGATATAAAGCGGGGTTCCTGTCACAATGCGGAATGTGCCGAGGGTGATGCCGACAGCCACGCCAAGGGCAACCGCGATCCGCAGCCCCAGTGATGATACGGCCTTGTAGGACGCCTCTTCGGCCTTGTTGGCGACGGCGATCAGGGACGGCTCCGCGATGGTGGTGGAAAACCCGACCAAAAAGGCAAACAGGTATATCCATCCGTAGGCGGCCCAGATCTCCCTGCCGCCGCTCTGGGCACCCTTGGCCAGTTGCAGGGCCATGGTCCGGCCCACCGGGAAAAGCGCCAGATCCAGGCCACCTAAAAAACAGGCCATGCCCACCAGCACCAGGCAGAATCCGAAAATGATCCTGCCCGGCCTGGGTAGCGGTTTTTTCAACACCACCATCTGAAACAACACCAGCAGCCCAAGCACCGGCAACACGTCCTTGGCCGTGGCCAGCAACAGCTTCATAGGGTCTAAAAAGAGTTCCATAGCGCTCCTAGTGGACGAACAAGCCTAAAACCATGACGAAGATCATCGGGGTCAGGGATGCCAGGGCGATCAGGCCGAAGCCGTCGGTCAACGGGTTCCTTCCGCGAATCGTGCGGGCCAGTCCCACACCCAAAGCCGTTACCAGGGGCACGGTAACCGTTGAAGTGGTCACCCCGCCCAAATCATAGGCCAATCCCACGATCTCCTTGGGTGCGAAAAAGGTCATGGCCATGACCAGCACGTAACCGCCCACGACGATGATCGGCAACGACCATCCCCGAAGAATTCTCAACACGCCCAGGACAATGGCGACGCCCACCGATAGTGCCACGGTCAGGCGGACATGCAGGGCATACCGTTTTACAGCCGCTGGGAGATTCTCGATAAGGCCGGCTTCAGCCGCTGCCCTGGCACCTTCTCTTGTCACGGCGATCAGGGCCGGCTCGGCGACGGTGGTGCCAAAGCCCAAGGCAAAGGCGAACACCAGCAACCAGACGAGGCTGCCTTTGCGGGCAAATTCTTCAGCCAGGGCTTCACCGAGGGGAAACAGGCCAATGTCCAAACCAACCACAAAAAGGGCCAACCCGACAATGACCAAAGCCAGTCCGCCCAGGACCGATACCAGGTCAGGGAAGGGTTGACGCAAGATCAGAAGCTGGAATAGGGCGATGACGATTACGATGGGCGCCAGATCACGGCATGCGCCGAGCAGGGCGGCGCCCAGGGCTTTCATCAGATTGGGTAACGGTCCGGTGTGCATTGACCACTTTCACATCTGCATGTTGTTTGACTGAACGCTGCAACAGGATGTTATGTTGTACGCGAATTGTTCGATCGGACCTACTTGTCGTTTAGCTGTAAAAAACAGTGCATAATCAATATTTCAAAAAATACTATTTCCGGCAAACAGATATTTCGAAACTTTCCATATTGAAGACCGCCGTGGACCATGTTCTGGGCGACTGCCTAAGCTTGAAGTCGTTGCGTCGTTTGGTTGGAAGCGGACATCGACTGCCGCTGAGCGCGCACGTTTGCCTGTTCCTCTTTTTGATCCGCCCCAATTCCATGACTGGAACACGCTGGCATTCGACCGCCGTTGCTGGTATGAAGATGGTATCTATACGGACATCGACCATCATCGGAGGACCCCATGCGAAAAGTTTATCTATCCGGTATGTTAACGATCCTGACTTTAATTGCCGCCGGCACCGCCTTCGGCGACGCCGCACCCGTGAGCAGTGCCACCCAGGAGTGCCTGGATTGCCACACCGTCTTTCACCCCGGCATCGTCGCCGACTGGCAAAAGAGCCGCCATGCACGGGTCACGCCCAAAGCGGCCATGGCCGTCGAGGAAATCCAGCGGCGCATGTCCAGCCCGAACGTGCCTGAAACGCTTCAGGAAACCAGCGTAGGCTGTGCCGAATGCCATACCCTGAGGGGCGAAGCCCACGCAGACACCTTTGAGCACAACGGCTACGATATCCATGTGGTGGTCAGCCCAGACGATTGCGCCACCTGCCACGCCACCGAACGGGAGCAGTATTCGAAGAATATCATGGCCATGGCCGAAAAGAACCTCTCTGAAAACACGCTCTACGCCGACTTGCAGCGCAATATCTTAGGAACACCAACGGTTACGCCGGATCGGGTTCACTTTGAACCGGCCAACGACATGACCCGGGCGGACGCCTGTTACTACTGCCACGGCACCCGATTGAAAGTAACCGGCACCGAGACCCGCGACACCGATGCCGGGGAGCTGGAGTTCCCCGTGATCGCCGGCTGGCCCAACCAGGGGGTCGGCCGGGTCAACCTGGACGGCAGCCGGGGAGCCTGCTCGTCCTGCCACACCCGCCACCGGTTTTCCATCGAAATGGCCCGCAAACCGTATACCTGCAAGGAGTGCCATGTCGGCCCGGACGTACCCGCCTTTAAAGTTTACTCGGCCAGCAAACATGGCAATATTTTTTCTTCCATGCAACACGAATGGGATTTCAACGCGGTGCCGTGGACCATCGGTGAAGACATCCAGGCCCCCACCTGCGCCACCTGCCACATCAGCCTGACTGTCAACACGGACGGGGAGGTGATCAACCCGCGGACCCACCAGATGAGCGATCGGTTGGGCTGGCGAATCTTCGGTCTGGTCTACGCCCATCCCCAGCCCCGATCGCCGGATACGACCATCATCCGCAACAAGGCCGGCCTGCAGTTGCCCACCGACCTGGACGGCAGTTTTGCCGCCGACTATTTGATCACCGCGGAAGAAGCGGACACCAGGCGCACGACCATGCAGCGCACCTGCCTGGCGTGTCACGACACCTCATGGGTCACGGGCTATTTTGCGCGCCTGGACAACACGATCGCCACCTCCAACCAATCGGTGAAAACGGCCACGCAGCTGATGCAATCCGTCTGGGACAAAGGCTATGCCCAGGGGCTTGCCAGCGGCGGCAGTATATTCGATGAATACATCGAACGGCGCTGGAGCGACGTCTGGCTGCTTTACGGCAACAATATCCGTTTCGTGTCAGCCATGGCCGGCGGTGGAGACTATGGTGTGTTCGAGGATGGTCGCTATCACCTGACCAAAACGATCATGGATATGCATGATTGGAAACAGACCCGCGACCTGATCATGAAAAAGCCTTGAATGGGAAAGAAAATTGTCGTGCCTGGGCGGTAGGTGCAGAAGGTGATCGGAAGGCGTGCGTTAACCCGGATCCATCAAATTGGCCAGAATCTGTCCCGGCCCTGATTCCCGCTGATGGCTTGCCCGCAGATCCTCGATCAAACGCTGGTAGCGCTCCGGTTCTCTGGACGGGTCGGTGGCCTGGATGCGCTTAACCCGTTCTCGAATGGCCGTCATCGATTTAATCACCTGCTGGTAGTCTGAATAAAAGTGTCCTAAATCACTCAGCAGCCGTGCATCGAACGCGGTCTCCGGCGGAAACCAATCCTCGGGCTGTTGATCTTGGATGCGCCGCCAGCCCAGGTAAGCCATGCCGGTTTCATCGTAGACCGTCTGAACGTGACGTTGAACATCTTGGGGCAAGTGTGCCAGGCTGCCCAACTCTTCCTCCATGACCCTGCGGATCCATCGCGTTGCAGCAGAATTCCTCTCCGCCCGCTTTCCTGCATGGGTTTCCGTCACTGAAGCCGCGAGCCGTCGAGCGATTAACGCGTATAGTCGCAAGAGCCCGTCTTCTCCCGAAGTGAAACCATGGCCATCAAGGAATTGATCGGCGTCGACATCGGTAACGCCTAATCGGCTGCTGAGCAGAAAGGCCTGGTGCCACGTCGGCACCCACACCAGTTGTTGCCGCATTTTCTCTTCGTTGCCAAAAATATCCGTGAACCGGCGCATGCTAAGGATGAAGTAAACACGTTTGGGAAAGGGAGAAGGTGCCGAGATGACGGCTTCACGGTCCCAGACAAAACACCCCACCTGGGGCGACCACGGCAGACCCAGCATCTTGAGTCGGTAGGCGGCCGCAAGGACCGTATCGTCAATGGGAATGGGGAGGAATTTTTCGGCTGTGTCTGAGATCATGGTTAATACTCCACATTTTTCTGATGGCTGATATGCTCAATCTTGAAATTAACCATTCTGTTTTCAGCCGCAATGAGGGGCGTAAACGGGTCTTGTGTCAGGCGGAAACTATCATTTGCCTGGGGCGCCGTGAAGAATCAAGGTCCTTTTAAACCGGAGGATGGTCTACGGCGATGAAGCGTGAACCGCGATAACAAATTGACGCCGGTTTTGCGGCTCAGTGGTCGTGTTCACAAATACGGTGACGCACAGAGATGGCCGAGACGCCTGGGCCGCAAGGCGCGAGGAGCGAGAATACCTGTCGTATTTAAGCGACGAGCAACGCAGACGGACCGGGATGCGTCGGTCATCGAATGCCATCGTATTTATGAACACGACCACTTAGGGCCGCGACCTTTTCGACGTAGGCACGGATGTCGCATTTGCGTTCGAGACCGGATGCCGCCATGTAACGCACCTTGCCGAAAATCTCCCGTTGGAACCAAGCCCGGTCGTGCAGACCGAACACCCAGCCCACGCCGGCGAATGAATTGGGATCCCGGCCGTCGAGGAAGTATCTGTTGTTCAAGGAGAGAATCGTTTCAAAGGCTTCTTCCGGCGTCGGTGACCACTCGATGATTTTCTTGCCCCAGTACATGCGCATGTAGCTGTGCATAAAACCGGTGTCGCGCATCTCCGCCATGGCGGCATTCCAATACGGATCGTGGGTTTTGGCCGCCGCCAGGGTTTGCCGATCGTAGAGGGTCTCACGCCGGTCTGCGGCGTGCTCCGTCAACGATTTTTTGGCCCAGGCGGGCAGGCAGCGGTAGTGGTCATAGTCAGGGGTGTAAAAGACGAAATTGACCGCCAGCTCCCGGCGCACGATCAGCTCCTCCAAATAGGCGGCGCGGTCCGCTTCGGCGCCCGTGGATGCATTGGCGATCTGCAGGGCCAGGAACACCGGCGAAATCTGCCCGAAGTGCAGGTAGGGGCTCATGTGTGAGATGTCGCCAGTCTGGGGCTGATTGCGGTTGCCGGCATAATGGTGCAGATGATGGGCGATAAATCGGCGCAGCCGCTTTTTGGCCTCCCCCGGTCCGCCTTTGAAAAAGGATGTGACGGCAGGGACCGTCCGGTCAATATCGAGGCCGTTCAGGATCGCGTCGATGGCGCCAATGTCCAGGCTTTCCGGCCCGATATCGATAGATGAGCGTTTAGGCCGGTAGCGGGGGCAGGGTTTCAGGAACAGCTCCAGGTGCTTGTGGATTTTGGGACGAATGGTGCGGGCCGCGTACTCGGCCTTGGGTGATACAGTGGCCACCGGCACCACCACATCGCCCTCCACGGCGACGACCCGGCAAGGGGCGCTTGGAGACAGCGACTGGCGCCAGGCACGCTGATGGCGGGTGTAGCCCACGTCGCAGACCAGCAGGGCCGACCGTTCCATCAGCGGACCGATCACCGTGGCGGAATCGCCTTTTTGCACCACCATGCCAATGCGGCGCCCGGCCAGCTGGCGCCGGGTTTCGGCAAGACCTTCCAGCATGAAGCGGTAATGACGCAGGTTGGCCTCCGGATAGCTGTCGGTCAGCGCAAAGCCCACCAGCACCGGCAGATCCAGACGATTGGCCT
>JAQYWF010000238.1 GCA_030145105.1 Desulfosarcina sp. | reverse complement strand
GGAAGGATTATTCCCATCACGCAGCCTTTTCTGCAGACCGCCGGTCAGTGACCGTTGAAGTCAAGGACGGCGAGTATGGCGATGCCGACGGCGTGGCCAACGGAATCATCATAGACCCGTCGGGACTTTCCCCGGCACCGCCAGTGTCCACCGCCGGCGGAGGCGGTGGGGGTGGTGGCGGGGGTGGTGGCGGCTGTTTCATTTCGACCACCCAAGTCGGCGCAGGTGCGATTGCGTGTGGCGCGTTTGTCCGGCAACCGCCAAAATTGATTTTACTACCACAACATAATGTGATAGCATGTACTAAGACAACAATATAGAGTGTGGGCAGCTGAACTTAAAGGGCCTGTCGCTCCGCTTTAACTGGCGTTCAACCAGAAAGGCAAGCAATGCTCATCCAAGAAAAAAAACACAGACCGGATGGCGGACGGACCGTTGGAGAAAAGCGCACCGGCTTTGACCGCCGTGTACTCTCCTACGATTGGCATATTCCCGAGCGCCGGGCCGCTGCGGAGCGGCGGCTGGGTGGGAAGTGCGCCATCAGCAACGATGGCGAGTGGCGCGACAAGCAGGCATATGGATGAGGAATGACGGGTGCGCTCTTGGCGAATTGCGTAAGGGTAAGCACGACCCGCCCTCCCCTTCAGCCGACAACCAATCCCGCCCGACGATATAAGTCGAAGAAGTGGTGGGTGGGACCGTATCCCTTCCCTAAAGACAGCGCATTTTCAATCGCCCCGGTAATGTAAACCTTGGCCTGGGTCACTGCATCGAAAAAAGACTCGCCCCGCGCCATGTGGGCGGCAATGGCCGACGAAAAGGTGCAGCCGGTGCCGTGGGTGTTGGCCGTGTCGATCCGCCGGCTCTCCAGCAGCCTGACATCTTTCCCGTCATACAGCACATCCGTGGCGCTCCCCCGCCCTAGATGCCCCCCCTTGACCACGACCATTTTCGCCCCCAATGCCGAGATTTCCCGTGCGGCGGTTTTCATTGCATCGATATCCGCGATCTTCTTTCCCAGCAGGGCCTCGGCTTCGGGCAAGTTGGGGGTGACCACCCGGGCAAGCGGGAACAGCTGCCGGACCAGGGCTGCCTGGGCATCGGGCTGAAGCAGGGCATACCCGCTTTTGGAAATCATCACCGGATCCAGAATCACCGGTGGGAGCCGTTCAATGCGGCCCAGAGCATCGGCAATGGCTTCGATCAGGGGAACACTGGCCACCATGCCGATCTTGACAGCATGCACGGGGATATCTTCGAACAGGCAGGCGATCTGGCCGTGAACGATCTCCGGCCGCATCTCCTGAATGGCATATACCTGCTGTGTATTCTGCACCGTCACCGCAGTCACGGCGCTCATGCCGAACACCCCTAACGCCTGAAAGGTTTTCAAGTCTGCCTGGATTCCGGCCCCACCCGATGAATCCGACCCAGCAATGCTCAATGCCACACGCATATCGTTCTCCTAGTTGCAAATGATCGTGATAGAAAGAAAATCGGCGATCGAATCGATCGCGGGTTTGATTTATTGAAACAGAGGGATATCGTCAACGGAAAACCGCTCGGACAGTCGTCCAAAACGGCAATATAGGGAATTGTTGCCAAAATAAATTCAGGTTTTCGGCCACCTGCCGATAATGGTAGTGAAACGCTGTCAACGAATACAGTAGTTGACCGAATTGAAAAATCTGCCCTCACTCCGGCTTTCACAGGAATGACGTACAACACCGATGTCGTCGAAAAGAAGCATGGCTCCCAAACTACTACACCTTCCGATCAGACCGGTCAACAATACCAGCGGTGGGGCCGTCGGAATCCTCATCGCCATGGTGCTCGTGCTCGCCCTTGTCGGTGGCGGAGGGTTTCTGGCCTACAACAAGTACTATAAAAAAGAGCCGCTTCGATCCAAACTCGCTTCCCTGAAGGTAAAAGGGGAGCTGATTCGTTTCACCCACGGCCAGGTATCCACGGCCCTTTACAGCAACATGGTCCTGCTGGACGACATCCTGGTAATGATGGACAAGGAACTGGACCGCCTGAAGCGCATCGGCAAGAAGTTTCCAAACCAGCGAGTAATCGTCGCCACTCAGACCAAAGAACTCACCATCGCCCGGGAGCGCCTGGCCAAGGTTCTTGCTGATGTATCCGCCAGGTTAGAACGTATGTATGTCACCTGGCTGGTGAATCGATCAGAAGGGACCGGTCAGATCCGGTCACAGAAAGGAACGCTCACCCGAAAGCTGGCCGACGCCATCCGCGGCGAGGTCGTGCTGATCAGCCGCATCCGCACAAATCCCGACGCCAAATCTTGAATTGGCATCTAGCGGTAGGTGCGATAATCCACCCCGTACTTCTTGGCCTTGTATGAAAATTTGCGCACCGTGGTTTTGAGGATCTCCGCAGCTAGGGTGATGTTTCCCCGGGTGTTTTTCAGGGAGTCGATGATCATCTCCTTTTCCAGAGCCCCAACGGCATCCTCCAAAGAAAGGTCCGGAAGCGTGCCGCTCTCCTTGCCCGTCTGAAGCGTGGGCGGCAAGTGGTAACTGTGGATGGCGCCTTCTTCACAGAGCAGCACGGCCCGTTCAATACAGTTTTCCAGTTCACGCACATTTCCGGGCCAGTGATAGACCATGAGCATGTCGATGGCCGGCGTGGAGAGCCGTTTGACTTCCCGTCCGTTCTCTTCGGCATACCGCTCCAGAAAAAAGTCCGCCAGCAACAGGATATCCGTCTTTCGTTCCCGCAAGGGGGGCATGTATATGGGAAACACGTTGAGACGGTAATACAGGTCTCCTCGGAAGGAGTCTTCCTCCACCGCCTGTTCCAGGTTCTTGTTGGTGGCTGCGATGATGCGCACATCCACTTTGAGGGTCCGGTGACCGCCCACCCGCTCGAATTCACGCTCCTGCAGAACACGCAGCAGCCTGACCTGCACGTCGGGTTCGATGCTACCGATTTCGTCTAGAAAAATAGTGCCCTTGTGGGCCAGTTCGAACCTCCCGGGCTTCTGTTTGATCGCCCCGGTGAAGGCTCCTTTTTCATGACCGAACAGTTCGCTCTCGATGAGGTTGTTGGGAATGGCCGCACAATTGACTTTGACGAACGGCCCTTTTGAACGCGTGGAATTGTAGTGGATAGAGTTGGCCACCAGCTCTTTGCCGGTGCCGCTTTCTCCACGAATGAGCACGGTGGCGTTGCTGCGCGAGACCTGGCTGATCATCTGGTAGACCTCGCGCATTTTGTTGCTGTTGCCGATGATGTTGTTGATGCGGTACTTGTTTTCCAGTTCATCCCGCAGACGCGCGTTTTCCGCACGCAGGGCCTCTTTTTCAAGGTGGATGGTTTCAAGATTGATGGCGTGGCGGGCTAGCATGGTGGCCACCACGGAAAGCAGTTTGGTACCTTCCCCCAAAGGGTATTCAGGATCGTAGGCCCTGTCCACACTCAGGGCACCCACCACTCGTTTGCCCTTTTGCACCGGGACACAAATAAAAGAGACCTCGCCCATACCCTTGATTTTGCGCGATGCGGTCCGGTTAAGGAACAGGGGTTCTTGACTGATTTTTGGAATGGCCACGGCCTCGCCGGTTTCGATCACCCGGCCAATGATCCCCTCACCCAACTTGTATTTCACCCGCTCCATGGCACTTTTGGAAAGGCTGTGGGCGACCTCGATGTTGATTTCGTTTCTCAAGGGATTGAGAATAGAGATGGTTCCACGCTCCATTTGCATGGACGTGGAGAGGATATCCAACACCTTGTACATGGATTTTTTCAGGTCCAGATGCTCGTTGAGGGCATTGGATATCTCGTAAAAAAGGGTGACCTGTTCAATGGCTTTCATCTTTTTCCTTTTTTTGTCTCTCGAGGGAACTCATAAAATGTATGATAGATCCATGATTACAACATTTTTGTAATCTATGGCAACCCCGGAACCTGATGTTGATCATTTTCTTTTCTTGCAGCGGTTATGATATGTATAGGTATCTTGAAACACGTACCACGTCTTGAAAGGAAATCAGGTAACCGGTAAAATGAACTTATGATTCTGCACATCGATATGGACGCCTTTTTTGCCTCGGTGGAACAATTGGACCACCCGGTGCTGAAAGGAAAAGCACTAGTCGTGGGCGGCGACTCGGGCCGGGGAGTCGTGGCGGCCGCCAGCTATGAGGCCCGCAAATATGGCATCCACAGCGCCATGCCCATATTCATGGCCAAAAAGCGCTGCCCTCGGTTGGTCATCGTCCCCCCTCGCAGAGGTCGCTATAGTGAGGTGTCCCGATCGGTGATGGCAATCCTTGGCCGCTATTCGCCGATTGTCGAGCAGGTTTCCATAGATGAAGCCTACCTGGATGCGGCCGGATGCGGCAGGCTTTACGGCTCTCCCCATGAAATGGCGTGCGCAATTAAAACAGACATCCGGGACAAGGTGAACTTGACCTGCTCCATCGGCATTGCCCCATTGAAGTTCCTGGCCAAAATTGCGTCGGACATGCAAAAGCCCGACGGCCTGACCTTCATCGGCCGGGAAACCGTTTCCGGTGTCATCGCCGCCCTGCCCGTGAAAAAGGTGCCCGGTGTGGGCAAGCATGCCCATCAGCAACTCAGGCAAATGGGCATTGCCACACTGGGAGACGTCAGAAAAGCCAGACGAACCATTCTGGTGGATCGATTGGGCAAATTCGGCCATCGGCTGGTGGATCTTGCCCACGGACAGGACGAAGCCACCGTCACCCCCCATTCTTCCACCAAATCTATTTCTACGGAACGAACCTTGTCGTCCGATACACAGGACCGTGAACGGTTGAAGAAACATCTGCTGGCACAGAGCCAGGAGGTAGGCCGCCAGCTTCGTCGCCAGAGATTTCTGGCCCGAACCATCACATTGAAACTGAAAGATACGGATTTTAAGCAGACGACCCGCAGCGTCACCCTGGACAGCCCCAGTCAGTCATCGGAAACCATCTACCGCACTGCCGAGGCACTGCTGGCGAGTCAGTCTTTAGACAAGGCAGTCCGGCTAATCGGCGTGGGGGCATCAGCATTGATTGCCGACACCACGCCCCAGCAAGCATGCCTGTTTCCGAACATTGAAAAAAAGAAAAGCGGATGGGAAAGAATTGACTGGGCCGTGGATCGGATTGCCGAACGGTTCGGCGATTCAGCCATTCACCGGGGATCGTTGACGCCGCCGGATGATCTGTCAATGGACTGAAATCGTGGTCTCTGGTTTCTGGTCGCTGGGCTCGGACATCCGACATCCGACTTCCGAAGTCAGTCCTCCGTCCTCCGACCGCCGGTAGCCATCGCCTGTCGGGGGTTGAAACGACGCACCCGCACACGAAACGCCTTCAACGCGTCCACAGCGCCCTCATTCCCATATCGCAGACCGATGTAGCATCCAATGATCGCATCCACCTCCCGCTCGAGTGCAGGATACCGGTCCATCACCAAGCGGCCATAGTCCAAGGGCCCCTGGTGCGATGCTTTGGGAATGCCGGCGCTCGCCATTTTGTCCAGAAAACGCCCATAAACCTTCAGCACTTTGTCTTCAAGCGGTTTTGGGATTTCTTTTTTCCGCATGCTGCCCAGCAGGATCACGCCGGCGATAAACAGCGGCGGCAACACCATAAACAGCAGCCATCCACTTTGCCGTCCAGCAAAGATGCCTATTCGTCTCAGCAGAGCGATCTGATCTTCGGCGGAAAAGCCCATGAACCACATGTCCCACCGGGTATTTACGGCCTCCCAGGTCTGACGAACGGTTTCGGTCAAGCGAGCCAACAGATCGCCCCGGGAACGACCGAGAAACCAGAGCAGCTCTTCTCCGGCAAGGGCGCGTTCAATACCGGCGTCGATACGGTCGGGGGCCACTGTGAAGGTCGGATCCACGCGCACCCATCCCTGCCCCGCCAGCCAGACCTCGCACCAGACGTGGGCATCGGAATGGCGCACCGTCAGAAATTCCCCCAAGGCATTCCACCTGCCACCCTGATAACCGCCTACGATCCGTGTCGGCACACCGGCAGCCCTCATGAGCACGGTAAAGGCGGTCGCAAAATGCTCGCAAAATCCCTTCCGGCTGACCAAAAGAAAATCGTCCACGGCGTGAATCCCCAACCGGTCCGGACGCAGGGTATACGAAAAACCATTTTCCTTGAAAAACGCCAGGGCTGCCGCCACCACGTCCTCGGGCCCGGCGTGGGTCCGGGCCCACCGACTGCCAAGGGCAAGGGTCTGTGGATTCCGGTTCGGTGGCAGTTGCAGGTAGGCTTCACCGGGACCGTCGGCAGAATTCTGCCGGGAGTCCAGAAAGGATACAGCACCGTAATGAAAACGCTGCCAGATAGGTCGACGGGCGATAAGGGTGTGATCGTCCATGATGGTGGCCACGGAATTGGCCGTCACTGGCAGGTCCAGGGCGAACAGGTACCGCTGGCCGTGAGGTTCGAGTATTACCGTGTAGCGGGACAGATCCGTGCCGCCGACACTGCCCGGGCGGGTTGCCTGGCGACTGTCCGGATACCAACCGTTACCGTCAAAGCGCTGGAAAACGATGCCCCGCCAATAGAGGCGGTCCGCATCAGGGACCGGTGAGTCGAACGTCACCGAAAAGGCGGGTTCGTCCACCAGCACCAGTCGGGACACATCGCCGATGCGCATGCTGCTGGAAAAACCGGACCGGCTTTGCTTGGCCCACGGGGATCCCCAGAAGCTGCCAGACAGCCGCGGGAAGAGAAGAAAAAGCAGCACCATAAGCGGAACCGCCACCAGAATCAACCTGGCTGCCAAACGCAGCTGCCGGCCGATTGCACCCGTGGGGTCATTCACATGGATCAGCACGCCGGTGGTGGTCCAGACCGACACGAACAGGTAGAGCGTCATGGACAGGTTTTCAAAGGTAAACAGACTGGTGATGGTCAGGAAGTAGGCCAGAAAGGCCGTCACCATGCTGTCCCGCCGGCTTCGGATCTCCAGGGGCTTGATACCGGCCATCACGGCCAGCAGGGCGATAAAATCCCCGCCGTCAAACCGCAGGCCGGCGAACATCAGCACCGCCGTCATACCCACGATGAAGATCGCCAATCGGACGCCTCGTGACACCGCGGGCCATCCGCGATTTTCCCGAAAGAGCAGATATCCCCACGAAACCGCACACCACCCCCCGGCCCACCACGGCAATTGAAGCACCAGGGGTGCCATGGCCACCGCGAGGGCAAGGAGCAACGGACGAATGGGCTGACGTTGCATGGCTCAGCCGTTTCCGTATAGGGCCAGCGCCCGGAGGCATCGATCCCGATGAACCCTTCCGTTGGCGGCAGGAAAAGTTTGTCCGGCCAATCGCATGCCGTAGCTGCGTCGCTGATGGTGAGCTTGGAGAATATGGAAACAGAGGATAGAGAGTTTTCTCTCTGTATCGTCGCCCTTGATGTCATCAATATCCAGCATCAGGCCGGCGCCGGCCTGGCCGGCAAAGGTTTTGGTGTGAAGCCCCCGGCCCCGCGAATAGGCCTGCCAGTGGATTCGCCCGGGCGAATCGCCGGGCTGGTAGGCCGATAGTCCCACAAAATCCTCGACGCCGGCCGTTTGACCGAGGTCGCCTTTTCGGTGAGCCGACACGGTCGTGCCTTCGGGGGTAGCCGCAGAAATGGGTCGGGGGTAGACCAGACACTGCAGACCGGGGTTAATCCGCGCCCAGGCCTGGAACAATCCCAAGGGATAGTCGGAAACAATGCGCAGCCATCCCGGATCAAAAAGCCCTCGATGGCCTGTTTGAGCGCGAACCATGATCCGGGTCGGTTGCTTGGGTCTGAGATCAGCCCGGATACGATCCGCCGCTTTGAAATACCAGTAAAGGCCGGTGCGCGGCTGGTCCACATCGGCAACCCGAAGGTCCACCTCCACGGACCCACCGGCAAATACCGGCATTGCCGTCGCCGATACCAGGTGCAGGCGGTAAAGCATGCTGTAGGTGTGCATCATGGCCGT
>JAQYWF010000056.1 GCA_030145105.1 Desulfosarcina sp. | reverse complement strand
GAGCTAACCGGCTATCCTGCCGACATGCTCGGACTGGAGATGGACATCGAGGCGGACCTGGGCATCGACTCCATCAAGCGGGTGGAGATTCTTTCCGCCATGGAAGAACGCATGCCCCAGCTGCCCCAGGTCACACCCGACATGGTGGGCACCTTGAAAACGTTAGGCCAGATCTGCGCGTACCTTTCCGCAGGCGATGGCCAGCCGGCAATCGGCACCCGCACAGGTGCGCCGGTTCAGTCCGTATCGGCAACTCAGAAGCCATTGGAAACCATACCCCGTCATATCATCGATGTCATCGAGTCTCCGAAAAAGCCAGGTCGCCTGCTTCGTATCGAATCGGATCGCTGGATAGGGGTCCTGAGCGACAACGCCGCCATGGCGCAATCCATGGTCGGTGAATTGGCCAAAATGAAAATAGAAACTCGCCTGCTTGCCCCCGATGCAGTGAACAGCGCAGCGAGCTTTGCCGGGGCGGCGGGCCTGATCATCTGCGCTTCAATCGATCCGGAAGCCGCTTTTCTGGCAGCGAAACACGCCGCTCCGGAACTATTCAGTGCGTCGGCACACGGTGATGCCCTGTTTGCAGTGACCACCGGCATGGATGGTGCTTTCGGTTTTTCGGGAAACGCCTTCGACAATCCCGAACAGGGTTCGCTGGCGGGCCTGGTCAAGACCGCCGCCCTTGAATGGGATGCAGTGGTCTGCCGGGTTATTGACCTTTCCCCTGAATTTTCAGACCCGGATGCAGCCGCACAACAGGTCGTTGCGGAACTGCTTGACGTCTTTGACCACGATCCGGTGGAGATCGGATTGCGCCCTTATGGCCGGGTGACATTAAAGCCGGTTCCCGCCCAGGTCGCTGAGGGTCCGATCCTCCTGGATAAAAAAGATGTGATCGTCGTCACCGGTGGCGCCCGTGGCGTAACAGCCGATTGCGCCCTTTATCTGGCCCGGGCAACCGGTGCTTCCATCGCCCTGATCGGTCGATCGGCAGCGCCTTTCAAGGCCCCCGATTGGCTCGCGGGCGTCCAAAACGAAGTGGCGATGAAAAAGGCCATCCTTGAGCATGCGTTTACTGCTTCCAAACCCACACCGCAGGCACTGGAGGCGGCATATCGGAAACATGCGGCCAATCTCTCCGTCACCCGGACCATTGACTCACTGGCGGCCTCGGGCGTCGATGCCGCCTATTTCAATGCAGACGTCACCGATCGGGAGAGCCTGCACAAGGCGCTCGACACCATTGAACACCAGTTAGGCCCCGTCACCGGTTTGGTCCATGGCGCCGGCGTGCTCCACGATCGGCTGATCGTGGACAAAACCGTCGAACAGTTCCGACAGGTCTACGCCACCAAAGTGGATGGGCTGAAAAATCTACTGTCCGCCACCCAATCGAACGACCTTCGTCACATGGTCCTGTTTTCATCGGTCAGCGCCCGTACGGGAAATATCGGCCAATGCGACTATGCCATGGCCAACGAAGCGCTCAACAAGATGGCCCAGGTGCAAGCCTTGAATCGTCCTGCATGCCGGGTTACGGCCATCAATTGGGGGCCGTGGGACGGCGGCATGGTGACACCTGTCCTTAAAAAAGCCTTTGACGCGAAAAACATCCAACTGATTCCCGTCGACACCGGTGCACGCCTGATGGCGGCTGAGATGAACAATACCGATCCCGGCCCTGCGGAAATCCTCATCGGCAGCATGCTGACCAACCAGGCTGACGACGAATTGGATGAATTTCCGGAAGCGCCCATGGCGCTCCTGGAACGCCGCGAATTGGATCTTCAGCGCTACCCTGTGCTTGCCTCCCATATCATCGGCGGCAGACCGGTGGTGCCCTTTGCCCTGATAACCGAGTGGATCGGCCATGGTGTGCTCAAGGAAAACCCGGGCTATTCCTTACACGGCATCGACGATTTGCGTTTGCTAAGCGGCATCCGCATCGAACAGGAGAAAAAACTGGTCCGTCTCATGGCTGGAAAGGCCAGAAAAACCGGCGATGCGATGCAAGTGGATGTAGAGCTGAGAAACGGCGTGAAGAACGGCAAGGATGTGATCCATACCCGGGCCCGCGCATTGCTGGTTGACCGGTTTCCCGCCGCCCCGGTGTTCACCGGCAACGGCAAGAACGGCAGTCGCGCCTACCCCCGTGATTTGGATGCCATTTATGGGACGATCCTGTTTCACGGTGACCACCTGCGGGCAATCAAAGCCATTGACGACTATTCCGACCATGGCATGACGGCCCGGCTGACCGGTGCACCCAAACCCGAGGCGTGGATGCAAGATCCCATCCAAGGATGCTGGATGGCCGACCCCATGGTCCTGGACGGCGCCTTTCAGATGGCCATCGTCTGGTGCTTCGAGCAGTCTGGAAAAGTCTGCCTGCCCAGCTATGCCCGTGCTTACCGTCAATATCGTCAGGCGTTCCCGGCAACCGGTGTGACGGCGGTCATGGTGGTAACCACTGCCGGCCAACGCAAAATGATTGCCGATTTCACCTTTTTGGACGACGATGGACAAGTGGTGGCCACCCTGAATGGCTACGAGGCCACCATTGATGAATCGCTCATCCATGCCTTTAAAGAAAATGTATTACAATCTGTTTTGAAAGCGCATATTCAATGATCGTACTACCTGTAAAAAACCGTCGTGACACCTACACCATCAATCCGACCAAGCTGATTGCCCTGGGGTTGAACTACCGGGCGCACATCGCCGAAAGCGTTTCGGTGAAAGTCAAGGGCTTCACCGACGAGGTGCCCACCGAGCCCATGCTTTTCCCCAAAACACCCAATGTGCTGGTCGGGCCTGATCAAGCCATCGTCGTTCCACAATTTTTAAACAAATACGGATTCAAGACCCTGCGGACCGATTACGAGGCGGAACTGGCGCTGATCATCGGCAACCGGTGTAAGGATGTACCAGCCGTTGATGCCTTGGAACAGATTTTCGGCTACACTTGCATGAACGACGTCAGTCAACGGAATATCCAGAACAGTGACCGCACCGGATGGTACCGGGGAAAATCATTCGACACCTTCGGCCCCATCGGCCCGCAGGTGGTGCTGGCCCGGGACCTGCCTGACCCCCAAAATCTGAACATCTACTGTCGGCTCAATGGAAAGACCGTTCAGGAAGGCAATACCCGCCAGATGATATTCGGGATTCCCGAGATCATCGCCTTCGTCTCCAAAAACTTCACGCTGATGCCCGGCGACATCATCCTCACCGGCACCCCGGCAGGCGTTGGGCCCTTGAGCCATGGCGACACCATCGAAGTGGAGATCGAACATATCGGAATATTGAAAAACACCGTAATTGATGAAACGGTCTGATAAAAAATTACAGCTCCAGCGACGTCACGGAACTGACCATATGCGCCGAACGCAGTTCTTCGAGCACTTCGGGAGGAACCGGGGTATCGGTCTGCAGAAAAATGATATTGAGATCACCGTCTTTTTCCTGTCCCACGTGCATCCGTCCGATATTGATGTTGTGCCGCCCCAAAATGGTTCCGATACCGCCGATCGCCCCTGGTCGATCCTGATTGAAGATCAACAGAATATGTCCTTCGGGCACCAGTTCCAGGCGAAAATTATTGATTTTCACCACCTTGATATCGCTTCGGCCGATGATAGTGCCGGCAACCAGGTTCTCACCGGCATCCGTGTTCACCCGCAGCGTGATCAGGTGGGTGTAGTCTTCGGCTTCTGATGTGGTTGACTCAGTGATTTTTATGCCCATCCCGCCGGCCACCACGGGTGCGTTGACGAAGTTGACTGCGTGTTTGACCATGGGGGTAAGCAGCCCCTTGAGGATCGCAGTGGACACGGGGTCCATGTCCATCCCTTTGAAATCGCCGGTATATTCGATAGTCACCGCTTTGACCGGTCCATCTGCCAGTTGGGCCTGCAAACACCCCATCCGATCGCCCACCGCCATGTAGGGGCCGATTTTTTGTAAAAGATCTCCGGCCACAGACGGGACATTGACTGCGTTGACGATGGTGCCGTTGATCAGGTAGTCGATGATCTGCTGGGCCACAGCCACGGCCACATTGGTCTGGGCTTCCTGGGTGGATGCACCCAGATGGGGCGTACAGATGATTCGATCCAGTTCGAACAGCCGGCACTCACCGGGAGGTTCGATCTCGAAAACATCCAGCGCGGCACCGGCCACCTTTCCGGATCTCATGGCCGCCTGCAGATCGTCTTCGTTGACGATGCCGCCCCTGGCGCAGTTCATGATCATCACGCCGTCTTTCATCTTTTCGAAGGCCGCCTTGTTCAACAGGCCGGTGGTTTCCTTGAGCTTTGGTACGTGAATCGAAATGTAGTCGGATCGATGGTAGAGTTCATCCAGGGTCACACTTTCGAAACCGGATTTTTCGATCTGCTCGGGCGCCACAAAGGGATCGTAAACCACCACCTGCATCCGCAGACCCTTGGCCCGGTCAGCGACGATGGAACCGATTTTGCCGAAACCGACGACGCCCAGGGTTTTGTTGAACACCTCCCGCCCCTGCAGCTTTTTCTTTTCCCAGCGCCCGGCCTTCAAAGAGAGGGTTCCCTGGGGGATGTTCCGGGTCAGGGCCATCATCATGGCAATGGCATGTTCCGCGGTGGTCACCACGTTACCCGTGGGCGTATTCATGACGACGACACCCCGTTTGGTGGCGGCGGGGATATCCACATTGTCCAGGCCGATGCCGGCACGTCCGACCACTTTCAGTTTTTTCCCGGCCTCGAGTATCTCCTCGGTCACCCGCGTGGCACTGCGAATCACCAGCGCGTCGTAGTCACCGATCGTCTCCTTGAGCGCCTGAGGCGTAAGCCCTGTCTCCACGTCAACATCGATGCCCTCGGTCTCGCGAAACAGTTGAATTCCCGCCTCGCCGAGCGCATCGCTGACAAGCACCTTGATCATCTCTTTACTCCTCCTTCTCCTGCAGATTTCACCGCTGTTCGTCTCTACATCGGATGGCACGAGGGATATGTTTCTTTGATTTTTCGGGGAAAGTCAAGGTGCAAGACACATCATGCGCTTTCGATCAAATTTAATTTTAAAATACATGCTCTCCGTCTTGAAAAAAGCCTCATTTCATGGAAAAAAGGTCCAGTGAAAAGGAGCCTGCATCCAGATGATATCCGAACACCGCATCCACTTTGCCGATGCCAAAAAAATGACCGATGTCGCCTCACAAAGCGTCCACCTGGTAGTAACCTCTCCACCCTATCCCATGATTGAAATGTGGGACGCGCTGTTCTGCCGACAGGACTCAGTACGAAAGGCGCTGAACAGGCCAGTCGGAACAGAGGCATTCGAGCTCATGCACCGGCAGTTGGACCGGGTGTGGGATGAACTCGAGCGGGTGCTGGTTCCCGGCGGTATCGCCTGCATTAACATCGGCGACGCCACCCGTACGCTGGACGGCGAATTTGCCCTCTACCCCAACCACAGCCGCATTCTGTACCACATGCTGGGGATCGGATTCAGCAACCTGCCCAACATCCTGTGGCGCAAGCAGACGAACGCCCCCAACAAGTTCATGGGGTCGGGTATGATGCCGCCCGGCGCCTATGTGACCCTGGAACACGAGTACATCCTGATTTTTCGAAAGGGTGATAAACGGCTGTTCAAAACCCCGGAAGCAAAGGCCAACCGGCGACAAAGCGCCTTTTTTTGGGAAGAGCGCAACCAGTGGTTTTCGGATGTCTGGGTGGATCTGAAGGGAACCCGCCAGAAAACCACAGACAAACAGCTGCGAAAGCGCAGCGGCGCCTACCCCTTTGAATTGGCCTACCGCCTGATATGCATGTTTTCCGTCATGGGCGATACGGTGATAGACCCGTTTATGGGCACCGGAACGACGTTGTTCGCCGCTGCGGTCACCGGTCGAAATAGCGTGGGTTACGAGCTGGACAAGGCCTTCCAACCCTTGATTGGCCAAGGATGCCAACAGGCCATCGAACTGGGTCGCCGTCGCATCGATGCACGCTTCGAGGATCACCTGCAATTTGTCCGCAACCGTCAAACGGAAGGCAAAGCCATCAAACACACCAATCAGGTTTACGGATTTCCAGTAATGACCCGTCAGGAAAATGAGCTGATGATTCCGTTGCCCGAGACTATGCAAGAAACGGCGCCAAGCCAGTTCAATGTTACCTATGAGATCCCGGAGTTGTCCGCCGTCGGGGAACCTGCCGCCATCCCGGTGAAGTCCCAACCGAAGAAAACCGGACAACTGTCCCTATTCGACTGACCATTAGGGTTGCGGCAAGAAAAATTTGCCCATCTTAGGGTATCGGAAGCCATGAAATGTACCAGGGTTTGGTGTTCTTTTTAACGGCCTGAAAACGTCTGATTGAAAAAGGCTTGCGGTGCTATTCATCACATACCTGGGAAGTCGGCCCGATGCATGTACTGGTGCTTTAAGTTCTTTTAACCAGTTGTAGAATATCCACACATTTTTAGGTGGTCGATTTATTTATGAATTCCAGAAGATATTAAAAAAATATAGCTGTTGAAGAGGTATACAATCCTTTTTTAAAAGAACCGTAGAGGCAAAACACTTCCTAAGAGATAGGCCAATTTTTTCCTGCCTTAGATGATATATTAACTTAGCGCTTCCATTTTTCCATACTATTATTAATATGTTATATAAGCTATAAATGTCAGCAATTCTTTTTTTTCACTTTCTTGTCTATGCCAAGTTTGATGAACCGGTAAAAAGTCCCATTTCAGATGGTTTTGTAAAAAGCGCCGAGATCAAGGCTTGCAAATCCCGAGGAATGAGTCGTACTTATGGGTACTCCGCAGTGACGAGGGATGAAGCGTAACGCAGATATCGGACTTTTTGCGGAAGCATCAAGTTTGAGCCTTGGAGCTTTCTGGGAAGGGACTCCCTCAGGTGGAGATAAATCTATGAAATGTCCAACGTGTCATCATAACAATCCTTATGAAGCTATCTTCTGCATGAAATGCGGGAAGAAACTACAAAGAAAATGTATGCACTGCAGTGCTAAATTACCCGAAAATGCCCTTTTTTGCATGAAATGCGGAAAAAAGCTGGCTCCCAATGGTCCATCTGTTGATGATACACAAAAGGAGATTGATCTTAATGCCGAGCGGCGGCAACTAACCGTGATGTTTTGCGACTTGGTGGATTCCACCGCCATATCGGGAAAACTGGACCCGGAGGACCTGCGAGAAGTGATACGCAGATATCAGGACGCCTGCAACAAGATCATTCGGCGGTTTGGTGGGCACATTGCGCAATATTTAGGTGATGGTTTGCTCGTCTATTTTGGCTACCCGCAAGCCCATGAAGACGATGCCCAGCGGTCGGTCCGCGCAGGCTTAGCTGTCGTTGAAGCCGTTAGCCATTTGAATCCCTGCCTTCAGGAGCAGTGGAAAGTTGAACTGTCGGTACGCGTGGGTATTCACACTGGTTTAGTCGTCACCGGAGAGGTGGGCGAGGGCTCAACTAGCGAAAAACTGGCCATCGGAGAGACGCCTAACATCGCCGCACGTCTTCAGGGGGAGGCCAAACCAAATACAGTTTTAGTTAGTGCAGCAACTTATCGACTGATTGCGGGCTTTTTTGCGTGCCATGAACTTGAAAACCTTGTTCTCAAGGGGTTTTCCAAACCGATGGACGCCTGTCAAATTGATCAATTGAGCACGGCCAGAAACCGTCTGGACCCTCTATCAAAAGGTTTGACGCCAATTGTGGGCCGGGAACAGGAATCGAACCTGCTCTTCGAGCGTTGGCAATGGATTAAAGAAGGCATAGGGCAAGTAGTGCACCTTTACGGCGATGCAGGAATCGGAAAATCGCGTTTGGTAAAGGTATTAGAGAAACACGTCGCACAGGACCCACAGGCGTGGCTGACTCCTTGTCAGTGTTCGGCTTACCACCAAAACAGCGCCTTCTATCCGGTGATCGATTTACTTGAAAGATTCGCTCTTCAGTTCGAACCTGGCGATGGCCAGACGGACAAACTGAACCGTTTGGAAGGATTTCTTGTCCAGTATGGTTTTGAGCTACCTGAGGTTGTTCCGGTTTTTTGCGATCTATTGTCAGTGCCGCTGGGCGACAAATATTACCCTTCCACACTATCGCCTGAACGTCAGAAAAAACTGATTTTTGAAACCATGCTCAGAGTGCTATTGGAGATCGCCAGCCGGCAGCCATTGTTGCTGGTTATCGAAGATCTGCACTGGGCTGATCCAACTACTCTTGAGTTTCTCAATCTCCTGGTTGATCAGATTGCAACAACTCCGATCTTCGCGCTGTTTACCTTTCGACCAAACTTCAATCCACCATGGGGCTCTCGTGCCTACCTAACAAACCTATTGGTCCACCGCCTGACCAAGAAAAAAAGCATGGATATTGTTCAGCACATAGCAGGCCCAAAACCGTTGCCATCCGAGGTCCTCGAACTGATATTGACAAAAACCGATGGTGTGCCGCTGTTCGTAGAGGAGTTAACCAAGATGGTACTGGAGTCAGGACTGCTTAAAGAAGAGGTGAAAGAATACACGCTGGCTGGAAAATTTATTCCATTAAAGATTCCGATGACGCTACAAGATTCTTTGATGGCGCGTTTGGATCGGCTGGCCTCGGCCAAAGAATTGGTTCAGCTATGCGCGATTCTTGGAAGAGAATTCACTTTTGAAATGCTTCTTGCGATTCAGGTCCAGGGCGAGCAGATGCTTCAGCAGGGATTGAAACAACTCGTTGAATCTGAGTTGCTCTACCAGAGAGGCGTGTTCCCAAAAGCGACATTTATTTTTAAACATGCACTTATTCAGGAGACGGCCTATCAGTCAATGCTGAAAAACACCCGCCGACGACACCACCGGAAAATCGCCGAAGTATTGGTAAAAAAGTTTTCAGAGTTGGCAACTGCCCAGCCTGAAGTTATTGCCCATCACTACTCTGAAGCCGGACTCAGTATGGAGGCTATTTCTTACTGGCAGCTGGCTGGCCAGCGTGCTGCGGAACGTTTCGCCAACAAAGAAGCGATCGCTCACTTTACCAAGGGATTGGGGCTTCTTGCGGATCAGCCAAAAAAACCAGAGCACACACGGAAGGAACTAATGCTGCAACTCGCCATGGGCCCTCCACTTTCATCGCTCAAAGGATTTGCAGCACCGGAGGTGGAAGTTGCCTGTAGCCGAGCTTACAAGTTGTGTCAACAGGTCGGGGGGGCTCGGCTGCAGTTTTCGGCATTGTGGGGATTATGGCATTATTATATGGTTAATTCGGATTTTCCTAAGGCAGTAACATTGGCGGAACAACTTCTTGGTCTCGCCCACACTACAAATGAACATGTATTTCTTTCTGACGCCTACCGTGCGCGAGGGGAAACCTTTTTGTGGTCCGGTGAATTTTCTCAGGCCATGACCTATTTTGAGAAAGGCATTGATCTGATCGACACCAGGCAACAGCACTTTTATTTTGCAGAAAGCCCCGGAGTCGCGTGCCGTTTCTTTTCGGCCATTGCCCTATGGTATCTGGGTTATCCTGACCAAGCGTTACTGCGATCCAACGAAGCAGTTACCCTGGCGCAGGAGTTGACCCATCCGCTTAGCCTTAGCGCTGCACATCATTTCGCAGGTTCCCTTCACCTACTCCGACAGGAAAGCCAGTCAACCATGGAACACGCAGAGGCTGCAATGACGATCGCTGCCGACCAGGGTTTTGTGTTATTTATCGCGTATGACACAATGCTGAAGGGGTGGGCATTGGCTGAGCAAGGCCAAATAAAGGAGGGAATCTCCCAGTTGCATGAGGGATTGGTCGCATTCCAGGCTACGGGAATGAAAGTACTCGTACCGCAATGGATGGTCGTTCTTGCCGAACTGTATGGTATATTGGGACAGCTTGAAAACGCACTATCCGTCCTTGCCGAAGCACATATTTTATCTGAAAAGAATAATGGTGAGCGTTATTACATTGCCGAAATGCTGCGGCTTAAAGGCCAATTGCTGATACAGGGCAAGAAAGCCAAGATGCAAGAAACGTCAGATTATGATGACGCTGTAACCTACTTTCTCCGGGCGATCAAGTTGGCTAAACAACAGGGCGCAAAATCCTTAGAACTGAGAGCTGCTATGTCTCTGAGCCGAATATGGCAAAGCCAGGGCAAGAAATCAGGTGCATACGAGCTTCTGAGCAAAATCTACGGCTGGTTTGAAGAGGGTTTCGGTACGCCAGATCTGGTAGCCGCGAAGGTATTGCTTGAGGAGCTGTCCTAATTCCATTTAACGTTGTCTGGGGACCAGCGCTCGCCCAAACATAGTGAAGGATTTAAGAGGTTGTGAATTTTACAAACTATAATCCATATTATTCATTTTCGAACGGTTGAGTTCACCTAACGCAATGTAGCGCAGCTGAATCTCGGTCAGCTGGTTAAAAGCCGACCACCTGCTTTTGAACAAGTGGCCGGCCCTTTCCTATGCCTGGGTGTCAATGGAGTTGTAAGCATCGTTCTTGCCCTGCAAGGTCTCCAGCCATTCCTGGATGATGCCCTTTGCGTCCTCTTCATCTTCCGATTCGGACAGGGCTTCCAGCAGTTGATCGATGCTGGTATCACTTTCTGCACCATTCTGCCCATATACGCTGGCACCTTGATTCATTCCGCCGCCTTTGGGGAGCGGGGGCGGTCCCATTTCTTCCCTGAAGCTTTCCATAGCGGCATGGGTTTCATCCTGATTGAGTATCCCATCCTCATCCCCATCAAATTCCTCCATCAGGCTGACCACATCGATTTCGGTTCCCGATGCTTCGGCCATTTTTTCCGTCATGGCACTCAATTCATCCTTGTCGATGCCGGCGTTGCCGTCTTTGTCCATGCGATTAAACATTTGCTGCGGGTCTGGACGCATGCCACCCATCATTCCGCTCATACCTGATATCCCTGACATCATGATTGTTCCTCCTTTGTTGATGGAAAAATTGAAAAGGAAACGGCCATTGTGGTTTCCCCCGGGTATTAAAATGACAATTTTCTGAAAAAGTGGCTATCTGATATAAGTGAGGGGAGCAATCGGCTGGCACGTTTGGCAAGCTAAACCAACTTTTTGAGCCAATCAAAACATACAGGTTTCATCAAACCCAACCATCTATTTACAACTGAAGGAAGCTACATTTCGATTAAGTAGTCACTCCAATTTGATGAAAATTAAATGGGGAGCCTTTTTTAAAAATATCGAACTGCTGCAACCGTGATCTTTACCAAGTTATCAGCAACTATCTAAGCCTTGATGCCGTAGCGCCTGTAAAACAGGTTAGGCAACGATTGCAATACGGTTGTCACAGTGGAAAATGGCAGGCAACTTTGCCGCTGTAAAGTGGGGTAAGAACGGGGGCTTCAATGCTGCAACGAGCCTGCGCGTATGCGCAGCGTGGGTGGAACGTACAGCCTGGAGGCGGATCAATGGGGTTGGGGTAGGCAGTTCCCAGATGAGTTTTGGGTAAGCCAAGATGCGGGTCCGGGGTCAGTACCGAGGTCATCAGTGCCTCGGTGTAAGGGTGCCGCGGATGGGCAAACAGATCGCCGGTGCCGGCTTCTTCCACGATTCGGCCCAAGTACATGACAGCGACCCGGGTGGCCAAGTGCTCCACCACCGCCAGATCATGGCTAATGAGGATGTAGGTCAGGTCAAACTCGGCGCGCAGGTCCAAGAGCAGATTGAGGATCTGGCTCTGGACTGACACGTCCAGGGCAGAGGTAGGCTCATCGCAAATGACCACCTCGGGGCGCATGATCAAGGCCCTCGCCACGGCTACGCGCTGGCGTTGCCCGCCGGAAAGCTGGTTGGGGTAGCTGTGGTGCAGACGCGGTGGCAGTCCCACGATATCCAGAATATCCTCGACCTTTTTACGACGGGATTGAGGTGAGCCGACTTTGTGCACCCGCAACGGCAGTGAAATGATGCTGCTGATCGTTTTCCGTGGGTTTAATGACGCGTATGGATCCTGAAAAACCGGTTGCACCCGCCGAGCTAAGCGATGACGGTCGATATCGGCAGTGTTTTGTCCATCGAATACGACGCTACCCGCAGTGGGTGCTTCCAGGCGTAGAATCAGTTTGGCCACGGTGCTTTTACCGCAGCCCGATTCACCCACCAGCCCCAGTACCGATCCGCGCGGCACACTGAGGTCGATGCCGTCCACTGCTTTGAGGTTTTTTTTCTTGCGAAACAGACCGGCCCCAACCTTGTAAGTTTTGCGCAGGTGTGCAGTTTGCAGTATTATTGGCGTCATGAAGCGGCCCTCGATGTGACCTGCTGGCGGCTTTCCTCGGGGCTCAGCAGGCAGCGGTAGCCACGGCCTGGGCCAAGCTCGACCATGTCGATGTCCGATTGCGCACAGCGGTTGGACGCCAAGGCGCAGCGGTTGCGAAACGTGCAACCTCCCATTTCACCAATGGGCGTAGGCACGATGCCCGGAATGGCGCCAAGGTGCTCGCCGGGACGGGTCCGTCCGGGAATAGGTATGCACGCCATTAGGCCCTGGGTGTAAGGATGTAACGGCGCTTCAAAAATTTCAGTAACATGGCCAGTTTCGAAAACCTCACCGCAGTACATCACAACCACCCGGTCGGCCACGCGTGAAACGACCCCCAAATCATGGGTGATCAAGATCAAGCCCATGTTAAACTCTTTCTGCAATGCCGCCAACTGGGCCAGAATCTGTGCTTGAATAGTCACGTCCAGGGCGGTGGTCGGCTCGTCGGCAATCAGCAGCGCCGGGTCGCACATCAGCCCCATGGCGATCATCACCCGCTGACGCAACCCGCCGGAGAGCTGGTGCGGGTATTGCCTGAGGCGGCTAGCGGCGGCAGTGATGCCGACTTTTTCGAGCAAAAAAACCGCACGCTCGCGCGCCTTGACTGCGGAGACACTGCGGTGGCACTGCAAGGCTTCCACCAACTGGTTTCCGATGGTGTAACAGGGGTTCAAAGAGGTCATGGGCTCCTGAAAGATCATCGCCATACGGTGACCTCGGATGTCGGCCATGGCACGCGGCCCAATGCGGACAAGATCGGTATCTTCAAATAGAAGCCGATCTGCCCGGCGCTGGGCCAAGGGCGGCAACAGGTCCATGATGGCCAATGCACTAAGGGATTTGCCGCAGCCCGATTCGCCCACGAGGCACACGGTTTCGCCGCGCCGCACCGTAAAGCTCACGTCTCGCACCGCGTGCAGCATGCCGGCTGGCAGGGGAATGTCGATAGACAGCGATCGAACCTCAAGCAGGAGGTTCATGAGTGCCCCTCCGGAGCGGTAATGTCACGGATGCCGTCGCCCATCAGGTTGATGGCCAATACCAGCAGCGACAGCACCACTCCCGGAATGGCGATCACCCAAGGCGTAAACAACATGAACTCCTTGCCTTCGGCGATCATCAGACCCCATGAGGGCAGCGGCGGCTGCACCCCCATACCCAAGAACGAAAGTGCCGCCTCTAAAAGGATAGCATGTGCCACCTCAAGGGTGGCGACCACGATCAGGTTGTTTAGTATGTTGGGAATAATTTCGATGATCAGAATATGCGGCGTCGAGCAGCCGATAGCCTTGGCCGCGCTGACGTATTCGATACCGCGCAGTTGCTGGGTACTGGAACGCATCACCACAGCAAAGCGATCCCATATCAAGAAACCCAGCACCCAGATGAT
Organism: Desulfosarcina sp.; assembly: GCA_030145105.1. Lineage (GTDB taxonomy): Bacteria > Desulfobacterota > Desulfobacteria > Desulfobacterales > Desulfosarcinaceae > Desulfosarcina. The sequence continues at coordinate 6,349 of JAQYWF010000056.1, read as the reverse complement.
AACCGTCAGGCTGCCGCCGATCAGGGCCACCACCGCCAGAGCCACCAGCACCACAGGCATGCTCAGGCGCGTGGTGATCAAGAAGCTGATGATCATGTCCGTGCGCCCGCCGAAGTACCCGGCTGCCACTCCTAAGGTAGTGCCGATCAATCCTGATATGAGCATCGCCGAAATGCCGATCAGCAACGAAATGCGGGCGCCGAACATCAGCCGGCTCAGATAATCGCGGCCCAAGTTATCGGTACCCAGGGGGTGCCGCCAAGTGCCGTCTGCATGCCAGACCGGGTTTTGCATCTGGTGGGCCAGGTCCTGGTGGTAGGGGTCGTGGGGCGCCAAGACGGGCGCCAGCAGCGCCACAGCCAGAATCAAAGCGAGAATGGCGGCCCCGATGATAAAGCCCTTGTGCCGCAAGGTGCGCTGAAAAAGTATCTCACGCGGCGATGGAAATATGATTTCGGGCAGCTCTGCAGTGTTCTCAACGATCATAACACCTCACTGTACCCGTAAGCGGGGGTCTAAAAACGCATTGAGTAGATCTGAAAAAAAGGTCAGTACCACGTAAAACATGGATACCAGCAGCACAATTGCCTGTACCATGGGCAAATCGGCGCGTGAGATACTTTCGTAACCTAAAAATCCAACCCCGTTGATGGCAAAAATGGTTTCAATGACCAGCGACCCGCCCAGCATGAAACCAAACTGCACGGCTAACAGCGAGACCACCGGGATAATGGCGTTTCGCAGGGCGTGTTTGAACAGCACTTTGCCGGCCCGAAGCCCCTTGGCCCGGGCGGTACGGATATAATCAGCTCCGAGCACTTCGAGCATGCCAGAGCGCGTCAGACGCATGATCGCCGGTGTGGCGTAATAGCCCAGGGCCACGGCTGGCAGGATGAAATGTTTCCAGGTGCTGCTGCCGGAAATTGGCAGCCAACGCAGCATCACACCAAAAACGATGATCAGGATCAGGCCGAAAAAAAACGACGGCATGGCTTGACCGATTACCGAGACGGTCAGTGCCAAGCGGTCGATCCAGGTGTTGGGCCGGATCGCGGCCAGTACCCCCATGGGGATGGCCAGCAAGACTGCGAACGAAAGCGCACAGGCCCCCAGGGTCATGGTGATGGTCAGGCGGTTGCCAATGATCTTTTCAACCGGTTGGTTGAAATACGGAGAGATCCCGAAATCCCCCTTTAACGCCCGGCGGCCCCAGTCAATATACTGGATCAGCAGCGGGCGGTCCAGGCCATAGGTAACCCGCACGACCTCGATATCTTCGGGCGTCGCGTCAGCGCCGGCCAGGGCCACCGCCGGGTCTCCCGAAAACCGTAAGAGCATAAAGGTGACAAAGGACACCGTGATAGCCACCAGCACGGCCAGTCCGAACCTTTTGAGGGTATAGGCAATCATCGCACTCCAACTCCCGAGCTTATGCCTTCCTTCACGGCGATCCTCCTGCAATGGCCTGTTTTTTTACGGCACCAAGCCCCACAACGGGGTGACAGATCCGTGCACATAGCGCCGTTTGCCGAATCCATCCGGGCGGTTATGCTGGTACTATGGCGAGCCCTGAGCCTTACCTCGAAATCACTTCCACGCGGTCAGAAAAAACCGCGGTACAGCGTCGGGGTATGGCGTAAAATCGAGGTCCTTGTCAAAGGCGTAGTTAGCCACCCAGGAAAACAGCGGCAGCCAGTAAGCCTGATCGGCGATCCGCTTAAGCGCTTTGGAATAGACTTCACGGCGTTTTGCATCGTCAATGGAGTTGTCACCCTCGTTGAGCCAGTCAGTGACCGCCTGGTCGCGGGCAAAATCATTATACTCCATGCGAAAGTGCTGACCGGTGATGTTGGAAATGTCGTTGACCCCATAGGAGCCCCAGGTATTCATCACCAGGGCCACTTTGTCGGACTTGGTGGCATCGCGCAGCGCTGAATATTTGAGCCATTTCATGTTTGCCTTGATGCCCACCTCGCGTAGGTATCCGACGATGGCTTCACCGTAGGGCCGGTCCCGGTAGCCGTAAAAATCGATCTCGAACCCATTGGTATAGCCGGCTTCGGTCAGTAGCTGTTTGGCTCGCGCAGGGTCGTAGTCATATTTGGTCACAGTATCGATGCACCCGAATTGAGATGGATAGCAGGCTGCATGCACCACGCGGCTCTGTCCGCCCACAAGGTTCTTGGCAATGGCTTCGCGATCGACTGCATAACAGATTGCCTTCCGCACGCGAACGTCTTTAAGCGGTGTATCGCCGGTGCGGCCGGTGACATCCATCTGCAAAAAACCAATACGCATGGTTTCGGCTCGCACCACATTCAGCGAAGGCAACTTTTCGAGCTTCTCGGCCTGGTCGGTGGGTACCATGTAAATCCAGTCCAGTCCGCCGGTCATCAGTTCGGCTACCATCGTGGTCATCTCCGGGATAGTGCGCTGAACAATGCGGTCGATGGCTGGCTGGCCCTTTGGGCTGTCCTTAAAGTAATCGGCATTCTTTTCAAACACGATCCGCTTGCCCTGCTCGACCGTCACAACCTTGTAGGGGCCGGTTCCAACAGGCTTGAGCCCGAACCCTTGGGGGCCCACCTTGGCATAGTATTCATTTGGATAGATCGGCACATTGCCAGCCAGGTATTCCAGAGCTGCTGGAAAAGGTTTGTGTAACAGGATCCGGACCTTGTAGGTACCAAGTTTTTCTGCCTTTTTAATCCAGTTGACATTGCGCTGGACCAGAACCTTGTTTTCCGGGTTGGAGACGAAATTGAGGGTGTAGACCACATCGTCAGCGTCAAATTTCTCACCATTGTGAAAGACCACACCCTTACGCAGTTCAAGTTCCATCGTGGAGGGATCGATCCATTTCCAGGATGTAGCCAGAAGCGGCTTGTATTCCCAGGTCTGCGGATCTCGATAGATCAGGTCGTCATAAACGTGACGGCTGACGATCATACCCTCTCGTGCGGTGTTATAATAGCGATCAAGGGTTTCCAGCTCTTTGGTCCAGGCAAAATTGAGCGTGTTGCTGCTCTTGTCCGCAAATGCCGGCAGAACCCAGGCAAGGCCGACGATCAGCACCAGGACCATGACGAAAATATTTCTAAATGATCTTCGGGCCATATCTCATCCTCCTTAGTTGGTTGGGTGTTAAGTACTCGATAAATTGTCCCAAACGCCTCGTCGGCGAAGTAACGGTGATACTGAAGTTTGATTTGATAGGGGTGAGTGGCTGACAGTAAAGAAGGACATATCGCCATTGGGTACGCTACGATAGCATGCCGATGTCATGGGTTCCGCCACCTAAATGATTGTTACAGATATATTTTTTATGAAACAGATGTTACAAACATCAGTACTCCCCAGTCCGCCGGTTGTCAACCCATATATAGCAACTTTTATCGAACCGCGTCATCATCGGTGGTGGACGGCGGATTACCCAGGTAACGCACCACTGCCTGTGAAAAAACATCGACCCCGATGGCCAGCACCCGCTCGTCGATGTCAAAATAGGCGGAATGCAGCGGGTGGACTACCCCCGTAGCCGAGTTGGCGCACCCCAAACGAATAATGGTCGCCGGGCATCGGAGGGTATAAAAGGCAAAATCCTCTGATCCCATGATGGGGGGGATATATTGAACCTTGTCGGGGCCAAGCACCTTACAGGCCGTTTCGTAGATAAACGCCGACACGGACTCATCTGTCACCAGCACCGGTGAACCGTCGTGCACCCTGACCTCGCAGCGCACGCCATAGGCGGCGGCGACGCCCGCGGACAACTCTTTGAGTCGACGGATCAGCGTTTGACGGACGTCGGCGTCCAAGGCGCGGATGGTTCCTGTCATCCGTGCTGACTCGGGAATCACGTTGCCTGCGGTGCCACCTTGAAACAGGCCCACGGTAATCACCCCGGCAAGAGTGGGTTTGACGTTGCGGCTGACAACCGACTGCAGCAGCGTTACCAACGCAGCACCGGCCACGATGGGATCGTTGCCCTCTTCGGGGCGGGCGCCGTGAGTGCCCTTTCCGGTGACCATAATGTCGAACCGATCTGAGGAGGCATACCCGATGTTCTTGAATACGCCGATGCGGCCGACGGGCATATCGGGCGACATGTGACCCGCCAACAACCGATCGACCCTGGGCGCTTCGAGCACCCCGGATTTGATCATGGTTCGGGCGCCGGAAAGTCTTTCTTCAGCCGGCTGAAAGATGAATTTGACATTGCCGCTGCACTGCCGCAGAGCACCGCTTTCGACTAGCCTGCGTGCCACACCGACCATGATGGCCGTGTTTGCGTCGTGCCCACAGGCATGCATGCGGCCCTCGTGGCGCGATCGATAATCGACTTTACCTAATTCTTCCACAGGCAACGCGTCGATGTCGGCGCGCAAAGCAATCGTGGGCCCATCGGCGGCGCCCCTCAGCAGTCCCACTACTCCAGTATGCGTTTTGAAGCTTTGCACCTCGACCCCTATGTCCTCTAGCAGTCGAGTCAATTTTTTTGTGGTTCGCCGCTCCTCAAAAGCCAGTTCCGGATGGGCGTGCAAATCACGCCGCACGGCTACCAGCCAATTGTTGAATGTCTGATCTAGTTCGTTCGTCATGCTGTTACTCCTTTGCCGGGTCATTGAAAGTCCTGCTTTAGAAAGCACCGGTTGACAGAAAGGCAGGATCCCACTATGTTATTTATGAAACAACTATTTCATTCAAACCGATTGTTCAACGTTTAATTTCATGTCACAGGCTAAAGAGCTTAATCAACGTATTCGGGCTTTGGGTCAATTGACGCCCAGTGAATCCAAAATTGCGGATTATTTTTCACGTAATTACTGGAATCTGGTATTCGAAAACACCACCAGTATCAGTGATAACACTGGTGTGAGCAAGGCCACGGTGGTGCGTTTCATCTCCAAACTTGGCTACAATCGCTTTTCGGCGTTTATCGAAGATCTGCGAAAAGATTTCGTGGAGGGCCAAGGCTCGCTGCCGATCCGCTATTATCTGAAGAAAAAGCTGCTCGCTAGCGAAGGCGAAAAGGATGTGCTGGGCCACAGCTTCTCACACATCACAAAAAACTTGCAGAACACCCATGCCCGCATCGACCAGGATCAATTCTGGGAGGCTGCGCGCTTGATCGCTCGGACCCAAGGTGCCGTGTTCATAACCGGTCAGCGCAGCTCCTACGCCCTGGCCTATCTTTTCTACAACATGATCCACCGCATCCGACCGGCATGTAACCTGATCGGTTCGCAGACCGCCTCTCTGCCCGACCGATTGATCGACGTGGGGTCTGACGATCTGCTTTTTGCCATCTTCCGTCATCCCTATGCTAAAACCACCCTGCGCATCGCCCAGCATTTTGAACGCTGCGGCGCGCCCATCATTCTTCTGACCGACAGTGCCTTTAACCCGCTGCAAAACCAGGCATGTGTTCAACTCGAGGTCAACACCGAGGGCGTTTCCATTTTCACCAGCTCGGCCGCCGTGGTGGCCGTGCTCGAATCGCTCAACACTGCCGTCCTGAAATTCTGCGACGATACCTTATACCAGCGGCTGGAAAAGTCAGAAGCCCTCTACAACGACTTTGAAGTTTTCTGCCCTGGCAAGTCACTGAATGCTGAAAGGATTGCTAAGTTAAAAAGGAAGGACTAAGCGACTTTGCCACAGATGGCGTAGCAATCTCATTTTTTCAATCTTGGGACGGTATTTAACAATCAAAAGAGCGGATTTTCTTTTGAGATAGACCCAACAAACATTCTGCAATACAGATTTTTTGGTTACTGCTATATCCCACCGCCGCAACGTTTCTGAAAAATCTTGCTTTTCCATCTATCGCGATCGACACCCCGCATTTTTCTGCAAGACTTAAATGACAATTATGTAACAAAGTGGATATCTGTTATTAGTGAGGGGAGCAATCGGCTGGCACGTTTGGCAAGGAATCTGCAATTTCCAGCCCTCCTATTTTCGTGTGATACACGCTACAAAGCTTTATCCAACTCAAAAAGCCTAACAGCATTTCTGGACCCTTGACCACCGCAACATGTTTGTTATAATTTGAATTTTTACTTCAATTATTTTCTTTCCTTTATTTGTCCCAGACTGGACATTATGAATTCTCAAATGTGAACCAATCAAATTCCAAATCTGTGGAGGAGAAAAGCATGTTTGGCTTCTCGAAGACGTTTACTTTTTGCTTTAGTTGCTTATCAGCGCTGTTATTTGCATTGCCAACCTCGGCGGCTGAACAAAAAGACTGGAAACGTTTTCGCTTCGAGCTGGAAGGTGGGCCGGTCTGGCAGGCCAAAAACGATGTGCAAATTCCTGGAAACTCCGGAACTGAATTTTCGTT
>JAQYWF010000099.1 GCA_030145105.1 Desulfosarcina sp. | reverse complement strand
GAAATGGCATCTTGCGGCCCAGGCCGGCGTTCTCATGTATTTGCAATCCTCGACGTAGCGCTGCTACGCCTGTGGTTGCGAATCATACTATTTTGTACTTTCAGTAAACATCTCTCCGGCATGGTAAGAACTTCTCACGAATGGGCCGGATGCCACTTTCTCAAAGCCCAGTGTCAGGGCAAACTGGCGCCAGTCTTCAAATTCTTCCGGCGGGACGAAATCGACCACCGGCAGATGCTGCGGGGTGGGTTGGAGGTACTGGCCGATGGTGAGCATGCGGCAGCCGGTGCGGTAGACGTCGGTGATGGTCTGTCGGACTTCCGCTTCCATTTCTCCCAGGCCCAGCATAATGCCGGATTTGGCCGGGATTGACGGATCGATGGTTTTAACGCTGGCCAGCAACTCCAGGGATCGATCGTAGTCCGCCTGGGGCCGGACGTCGGGATAGAGGCGCCGTACGGTTTCCATGTTGTGGTTGAGCACATCGGGGCGGGCCGCCAGCACCGTTTCCAGGGATGATCGATCTCCCTGAAAATCAGGGATGAGGACTTCCACCTGCACGCCGGGAATTTTCTCCCGCAGGGCACCGATGGTGGCGGCGAAATGGCCGGCACCGCCGTCTTCCAGGTCATCCCGGGTCACCGAGGTGACGACGACGTACCGCAGGTTGATCCGGTTCGCCGCATTAGCCACACGCCGGGGTTCATCCGCATCCACCGGACCCGGTCGACCGTCCTCGATGTTGCAGAAGCGGCAGTTGCGGGTGCAGGTGGCGCCAAGAATCAAAAAAGTGGCCGTGCGGGCGGAGAAGCATTCGAACTGGTTGGGGCAGTTGGCCTCTTGGCACACTGTGTGGAGCTGACCCTTGCCGATCATGGCTCGGATCTGTTCGTACTGGGGTCCGGAAGGCAGCTTTCTTCTCAGCCAGGAGGGTTTGCCGGTGCGGATGGGGTTGGATGGGGTCATGATGAGGTCGCTTTCAAAAAAGGGTTCAAGGATCCGAGGGGTCAAGGGGTCAAGTGTTTGCCTTCCAACAATCTTATCGATACGTTAAGCACTCTTTTTTTTGCGAACACGCCAATAAGATTTTTACCAGCCTTTAGCGATTCGCAGTTTGTAAGCATTTCCCTCGACCCCTCGAATCCTTGGCCCCTTGAATCCTAATAAATTTCCTAATCCCCCAATTCGATCTCGGCATAAAGTTGCTCCACGGATCGAATTGTCAAGGGGTTGCCGAAAACCGCTGCCAGGTTCTCAGCCATGCATTGCCGGGCATCGCTCATGGCGACGGGCCCGTTAAGGTGGCGTTCGAACGACGTCATGCGGACCTTGTTCAGGCCGCAAGGGTTGATCCAGCCGAAGGGTTCCATGTCTGTGTTGACGTTCAAGGCCAGGCCGTGGAAGCTGACGCCGCGTCTTACGGTGATGCCGATGCTGCCCAGCTTGTCGCCGTCCAACCAGACACCGCGGTTGGCCGGATCGGTGCCGGCATCGATGCCCCAATTGGCTGCTGTGCGAATCATGGCCTGTTCGAGTCCGGAGACGAAATCAACCACCTTCAGGCGTCGTCGATTGAGGTCGATGATCGGATAGACCACCAGTTGACCCGGCCCGTGATAGGTGATGTTGCCCCCCCGATCCGTGGGAACGACCGACACGCCTTTTTCGGCCAGGAAATCGTCGCTGACGCACAGGTTTTCCCGACCGCCGCGCCGGCCCAGGGTGAAGACGCGGGGATGCTCGACGCTCAGGATCACGTCGGCCTCCAGACGGCCGGCCGTTTTAGCCGTCACGACTACCAGTTGCAGATCCAGTGCCTTCGGGTAGTCGGTTTCCGGCAGGTCCACCCACCAGCAGGGCGGCTTGTTGTTGTTTTTCATTTGTTTGGAGTTTGGTTTTTGGCTACTGTTATTTATTTTCTGACATTTAAGAGACGAGTTTCCGAATTGTTAAATAACGCCACAGCGACAAAAAAGGGCGGCCATCCGGCCGCCCTTTTCGATGGTCAGTTTATCCCTTCAGGCAGGGATTCCTGGCTGCAGCGGTTTCGTCCAGTCGCCGCACCTTGGGGAACTGGGGTGATTCGTGCAGGCAGTCGGGACAGTCTACGGCCTCCTGGGCGATCTGCTTCATGGCGTCGATGAACTGGTCCAGGGTCTCCTTGGACTCGGATTCGGTGGGTTCGATCATGATGGCGCCGCTGACCACCAATGGGAAGTAGATCGTTGGCGGATGGAACCCATGGTCCATCAGGCGCTTGGCGATATCCAGGGTGGCCACATGGTGCTCCTGCTGGTGCTTGTCGGTAAAGACGCACTCGTGCATGCAGGGCCGGTCATAGGGAAGGTGGTAGGTGCCTTTGAGGCGTTCTTTGATGTAATTGGCATTGAGCACGGCATACTGGCTGACCTCCTTGAAGTACGTGCCCACGCTCAGGATATAGCTGTAGGCACGCAGCAGGATGCCGAAATTGCCGTAAAATGCATGCACTTTGCCCACGGAGAGGGGGTAGTCCTCATCCAGACGGTAGATGTCGCCGTCCTTTACGACCCTGGGAACGGGCAGGAAGGGCTCCAACTCCGGGGTGACGCATACCGGGCCGGCGCCGGGGCCGCCGCCGCCGTGGGGGGTGGAAAAGGTCTTGTGCAGGTTGAGGTGCAGCACGTCCACACCGATGTCGCCGATGTTGACGATGCCCATGACGGCATTCATGTTGGCGCCGTCGCCGTAGACCAGGCCACCTTTTTGATGAACGATGTCGGCTACCTGGCGGATGTTGTCTTCGAACAGCCCCAGGGTGTTGGGGTTGGTGATCATGATGCCGGCGGTGTCCTCGTCCATTAGTTCGGCCACCGATTCGGGCAACAGGACCCCGTCCGGGCCGGATTTGACGCCAACGGAAGTGAAACCGCACAGGGCCGCACTGGCCGGGTTGGTGCCATGCGCCGTGTCGGGGATAAGAACCTTGGTGCGCGGCTTGCCTTTGTTTTTGTGATAAGCGGCGAAAATCAGCATGCCGGTCAACTCGCCGTGAGAGCCGGCAGCCGGCTGCACCGATACCGCCGGTAAGCCTGTGATTTCGCCCAGGTAGCCCTGCAGGTCATACATCAGCTCCAGGGCGCCCTGGGAGAGGCTTTCGGGCAACAGGGGATGGGCACCGGCGAATCCGGGAATGGATGCCTGGCGTTCGTTGGTCTTGGGGTTGTATTTCATGGTGCAGGAGCCCAGCGGGTACATGCCGCTGTCCACGCCGAAATTCCACTGGGAGAGCTTGGTGAAGTGGCGCACCACATCCAGCTCGGAGAGATCCGGAAAATCCGGACCGTCGCCCACCAGGGCAGCGTCCAGGGGTGTTTCGTCCACGTCGCGGCGGGGCAGCGACAGCCCTTTTCGCCCCGGGGATCCTTTTTCCCAGAGCAGGGGCTCATTGAAAATCAGGCCGGTGGTTCCCATTTTATCTTTCATTTGACCACCTCCTTTACCAGTGAATCGATCGTGTTTTTAGAGATGGTTTCGGTCACGCACATCAGCCAGCAGTCGGACATTTCCGGATAGTAGGGGGCCAGGTGCAGCCCGGCGACGATCTTTTTCTCCAGCAGTGCCTGCCAGGTGTCGGCAAAACCATCGGGGAAGCGCACCACGAATTCGTTGAAAGTGGGCGCGCTGAACGGTGACGTATGGCCTGCCTTGGCCAGTGACGCCTTGAGGTACTCGGCCCGGTCACGGTTGAGCCGGGAGAGTTCGCGGATGCCCGTGCCGCCCACCGCCGCCATGTACATGGTGGCGGCGGTGGCACACAGGCCCTGGTTGGAGCAGATGTTGGACGTTGCTTTTTCGCGGCGAATGTGCTGCTCGCGGGTCGCCAGAGTCAGCACGAAGCCGGTTTTGCCATCGCGGTCCGTGGTTTTGCCGATCAATCGTCCGGGCATGGTGCGCACATATTTTTGTTTGGCGGCAAACATGCCCAGGCCAGGCCCGCCAAAGCTCTGGGGAATGCCGAAACTCTGGCCCTCGCCGCAGGCGATGTCCGCCCCGCAGGCGCCGGGGCTCTTGAGCAGCCCGTAGGCCAGCGGTTCTGAGAAGCCAACCACAAACAGGGTTTTCTTGTCGGTGTGGATGGCTTTGCCGGCCGCCTCCAGGTCTTCGATGCAGCCGAAAAAGTTGGGGCTCTGCAGGGCCACACCGGCCAGCTCACCCAGGTCGGCCAGGCCGGAGAGGTCGGTGCGGCCGTCGGTGCCAACGGGCAGCTCGACCACCTCGAATCCGGTGGGTGCGAAATAGGTCTTCACCACCTGGCGGTACAGGGGATGAACGACGCGCGAAACGGCCACCTTTTTGCGCCGCGTGGCGCGGATGGTCATCAGCAGGGCTTCGGCCAATCCCGAGGCGCCGTCGTACATGGAGGCATTGGCCACATCCATGCCCAACAGGCGGGTCACCAGGGTCTGGTACTCGTAGATGGTCTGCAGGGTGCCCTGGCTGATTTCCGGCTGATAGGGGGTGTAGGCGGTGAAGAACTCGCTGCGCAGCAGCAGCTGACGGGTGATTTCGGGGATATAATGATGGTAGCTGCCGGCGCCCATGAACACCTTGTAGAACGGGGGAGCGCCCATGCTGGCAGCCATGCAGTCCATATGCCCGTTGAGCTCCCACTCGGTGATGGGGTCGGGCAGATTCATCGCTTCCTTCCGGCGGCATTCGTCGGGAATGCTGGAGAATAAGGCGTCCAGATCCGCCGCGCCCACCACCTGAAGCATCTCTTGGATGTCTTCTTTGGTATGGGGTAGATATCTCATGGGGTTTATCCTTTCAGTATATCAAGGTAGTCGGCCTTGGATTTCAGGGCCTCGAGTTCGGCGGGGTCGCTGGCTTTGATTTCCATCATCCAACCGCCATCATAGGGGTCGCTGTTCACCAGCTCGGGCGCATCGGCAAGGGCGTCGTTGATGGCCGTCACCTCGCCGCCGATGGGCATGTAAAGCTCGGACACGGCTTTGACCGATTCCACGGTGCCAAACTCTTCGCCCTTGTCGAAGCTGCTGCCCACCTCGGGCAGTTCCACAAACACAATGTCTCCCAGCTGATCCTGGGCATAGTCAGAAATACCCATGCGCACCACGTCGCCGATTTTTTTGGCCCACTCATGATCGTCAGTGTATCTTACATCTTCCGGCAGATTCAGTTCGCTGATCGCTTTCATGTTTTACCTCCCTGTGGTTGTATTTTTTATTATGAGATACGCGGATAAGTGTCCGCGATTAAATCATGTCGGCCATGGGTTTGCGGGCGGTGCGGTGAGGACGCACATCGTCCACGATGGCGACGGTTATTTTTCTGCGGTTGTCCGCAATATCCACGTGCTGGCCAACGGACAGTTTTCGGTTGACCTTGACGAAGCCGCAGCAAAGCCCCCTGGCTTTGAAGCCTTCCGGTTTGTTCGGGCTGGCAACGCTGAAAATGTCGCCGTCGTGACGCCCGATGCCCATGTCTGTGGCGCAGGTGAGAACGGTCCCGATCGTTTGGCCGTCGGCATCGATGACACGAGATCCTTCCCCGGCTGAGATTTTGCGCAGATCCTTGCCTGCAAAGGCTTGGGTGAAGGAGACATCCGTCTGCTCCTCCAGGGCGGCCCTTCCAATGAAATCCTTGGTGAACCCGGTCTGGTCTGTCGTAAAGGGCAGGGCGAAGGGCCAGGGGTGGTTGATGAATGGCCAGTGTCCGATATCCTGGTGAGAGAGCGGCAGCACGGCGCCGGCACGCAGACTGTCCCGGGCTGCCAGGCCGCAGGGCTTGATGTCGTAGGCACTGCCGTTCTCCAGGAGGCGTTCCCACAGGCGTTGGATCTTGTCCTGTGCCAGGAACATCTCGAAGCCGAACTCGCCGGTGTATCCGGTGCGCGACAGTAGAATGGGGGTACCGTCGTCCAGACGAACCGCATCGGCCAGTGGCGAGGTGGGGTCAACATGCCCCTTGAAGGAGAAGTAGGGCATGCCGGCAAAGACTGCTTTTGGATCGGCCAGAACCCCGCCGAGGATCTTGGCTGCCACCGGTCCCTGAATATCCATCTTGCCCAGCCGATCGGACAGGTCGTTGACCGTCGCGTCCCGCCTGCCGAGGTTTCGCTGCAGGTGTTCGGCAATGACCCCGCCCATACCGGCGTTGACCACAACCATGTAACTGTCCGCCTCCACGAAAAAGACAATGGCGTCGTCGATCGTATGGCCGTTTTCGTCTAAAAAGGCGCCATACACGCATCGACCCTGAGAAAGGGGCTTTTTGGCCGGTCCCATGCAGGCGTCTAAATCATTGGTAAAACAATACTGGAGCAGGTCTGCAGCTCCCGATCCGGCGACGGTGACGGCTGCCATGTGGCTAGTGTCGAAAACACCGGCACCGTTCAGTACGGCTAAATGTTCATCTTTAACCGATGAATACCACAAGGGCATGTCGTAGCCGCCGAAGTCGGCCATGTTGGCACCTTGACTCCGATGCCAGCGGTTCAAGGGTGTGGTTTTGATGTCTGTTGTCATGACGGGGTTTCCTTTGATGACTAAAGGGTTCGAGGATTCAAGGGTTCAAGTGGGGCACCAACGCCTTGGGCAAGGTTAATCAATTTTTTTCACGTGCCGGCCGAATTACAGCGTTCATGGCAGCAATTGCTTTTTCCTTGAACCCTTGACCCCTCGACTCCTGGAATCCTTTTTAAAATATATAAGGTACCTTCAGGTTGTAACTTTTATAAACCACAAAGGTTTCCACAGACTGAACACCCTCCAGCCGGGAAACCTCTTCGGTGTAGAATTCCAGCAGGCCGAAGCCCTCCTTGAGCAGAACCATGAGGATCAGGTCAAACCGGCCAGTGACGACGCTCACCGACACCACCCCGCGAACGCGGCTGAACTCCTCGCCCTTTTTGACCAGGTCCATGGTGGTCAGTTTGACGCCCACCATCACGACCCGGTGTCGTGGAACCTTTTCCGGGTCCACCAGACCGACGATCTCCAGCACACCCTCTTCTTCCAGCTTACTGACCCGTGATCTGACGGTATTTTCGGAGACGCCGAGATCCTCGGCGATGATCTTATAGGACTTTCTGCCCTCCCGCAGATGGCGGACGATGGAAATGTTCAGCTTGTCGACTTTCATCGATGGCCTTTCAATGTTGACGGGTTCGTAAAAAAGCCGATATCTGTGTTACGCTTCATCTCTCGTCACTGCGGCGTACCGTAAGTACGACTCATCCCTCGGGATGGAACATGAATGTTCGCCGTAATGATGAAGATCAATATACTGTCCACTCGCTAGCGCTCGCTTTCGCGGCCCGCAAGCCTTGAACTCGGCATTTTTACGAATCCGTCGGAAATGCGACCTTTTTCTCGTCCGTCAATGTTATGTGGATATCAAAATCATGTAATCGAGCATGATGAATCTGTCAAACATTTTTTAAAAAATTGAAGTATTCTTCAAAAAAATATCAAAAAAAGGTTGAAAAAGACATTAACTGCGCTTAACTGATCCAAGCGAACATTGCGGCAGACCGATCTGCAGGTTTGAATAAAAAAGGCTATAGCCGTGTGTCCGTCCAGAAATAGTAAATTTTGGTTCAGGCCAAGGCCGCAGCACCCTTGAAACCGCAAGCGTAGCAGCGCTACGTCGAGGACTTCAAGGGTGGGAGAACGCTGGCCTGGGCCGAAAGATGCTTTTTCTGGATGGAGAATAAGGAGGAATAGTAATATGGCAACACAGGTAACGGTCCTGGGCGCCGGTCCGGGAGGGTATGTGGCGGCGGTTCGTGCCGCGCAGCTGGGCGCAGCGGTGACGGTGGTGGAAAAGGAGCAGGTCGGCGGTACCTGTCTGAACTGGGGCTGCATTCCCTCGAAGATCATGAAAACCACTGCCGAGATACTTGAAAAATTTCACCAGGCCGATCAGTTCGGTATCCGCCTCGATGGAAGCGCCGTAATTGACATGCAACACCTCATGGCCCGTAAGCAGAAAGTCCTTTCCACCCAAATCAAAGGTATCGAGGGCTTGCTGGCCCATCACAAGATAAGGCTGGTTCGCGGCACCGCCCGTATCGATGGCCTCGGCAAGGTGTCCGCCACCGCTGAAGACGGGCAAAAGCAAGTCTGGGGGTGGGACCGGCTGATCATCGCTACCGGCTCCCAACCGTTTTCGGTGCCGGCGTTTCCCTTTGACGGCCGGTGGATTCTGTCCAGCAACCACATTCTGGAGATCGAGCAGGTCCCCGAATCCATTGTCATCGTGGGCGGGGGGGTGATCGGCTGCGAATTTGCCTGCATCCTATCCGCCATGGGGGCCGCGGTTATTGTCGTGGAGGCCCTGGACCGCCTGCTACCCCTGCCGTCGGTGGATGCCGGCTGCTCCAAGGTGCTGGAGCGGGAAATGAAAAAGCGCAAAATCAAGTATTACGTGAACCGGGTGGTGGAATCGATCGAGCGGCACGGTGAAGGCCTGAGAGTAACCATCGGCCCCTCCCCTTTTGCATCGGATTTGAAGGAAAAGGACAAGGTCCCGGTGATGGAGACGGTGGCGCAGGCGCTGGTGTGCATCGGCCGGTCGCCCAATACCAAAGATATCGGCCTGTCAACCATCGGCCTGGCAACGGATGCCAAGGGGTGGATCCCGGTGGACGACCGACTGCAGACAGGCGCTCCGGGCGTTTACGCCATCGGCGACGTGCTGGGGCCGGAGCGGGTGATGCTGGCCCACGTGGCCTCTACTGAAGCCATGCTGGCGGCGGAAAATGCCATGGACGCCGAACGCGTCATGGACTACACGGCCGTGCCCGGGGCCATCTTTACCATGCCAGAGGTGGCCTGCGTGGGGCTCACCGAGGCCCAGGCCAAAGCGCAGGGAATCGATGCCCGAACCGATACCGTGCTGTTTCGCACCATCGGTAAGGCCCAGGTTATCGGTGAACTGGCCGGCCAGGCCACCATTATTTCCGATAACGGCAGTGGTAAGGTGCTGGGCGTTCACATCATCGGCCCACACGCCACGGACCTGCTGGGAGAAGGCACCCTGGCGGTCAGCCGTAATCTGAATGTAGCGGATATCGCCGACACCATTCACGCCCACCCCACCCTGGCGGAAATCATGCTGGAGGCGGCGCTGAAGGCGTCGGGCAAGGCGCTCCACGGCTAAGGCGTGGCCGTCCAGAAACGGCATCTTGTGCCCCAGGCCGGCGTTCTCGTGATTTCGCAATCCTCGACGTAGCGCTGCTACGCCTGCGGTTCCAAAATCCCTGCGGCCTTGGCCTGAGCCACAATCTACCATTTCTGGATGGCCACGGGTCTGAGCACTGAGTCAGTGATTCACGATAAAGGTTTAAACTCGGCGGAATACCTTCAATTAATCGTTGAGCTTGGCTATTTGGCCTTATGGTAATTCCTTTTCTTCAGCCTAATTACCTAAACCGCTATTAAAACCAGTGCCACCCCGGCACTGGCCACTCCCAACCACTGCCGCCGGCCCAGTCCTTCCCGGAACACCAGCCAGGCCAGCAACACAGTGGAAGCCGGGTAGAGGGACGCCAGAATAGCGGCAATGTCCAGCCGTCCGAGGTGGGCGGCCATTCCGAAGGCGGCGTTACCTGCGGTATCCAGTATGCCTGCCAGGGCGATAAAGACGAACTGACCCCGGGGTGGTGGCGCCAGTTGTCTTGTCGTGGCCAGAAGCGTGAACATCACCCCGATGGCAGCTGCCCGGGCAGCCACCAACGGCCACAGGACAGAATGGCTGCTGGCCTGATCCATAAAAATGAAGAACAGGCCGAATCCCAAACCTGCTAAAATCGAGAGTCGCAATTCGCCGGGTTCGATCTTTGATTTGTCCCCCGGAGAAGAAAGCAACCAAACGGCGGTCATGGCAATTCCGAAACCGATCGTTCGCAGCCAGCCGGGAAACCCCTCCACCAACAATGAAAAGGTCATGGGAACCAGGGCGGTCACTACTGCTGACAACGGTGCTACGAGTCCCATCCGTCCCTGGGCCAGCCCCTTGTAGAGTCCGATCAGGCCCAACACGCCGAAGATTCCAGCCAACCCGCCGAACAAAAGGTGCCTAACCGGTGGCATGCTCTGGGCAAAAGCTGCCGCCAGACAAACCAGAAGGGTGCCGCCGATCAACTGGGAGAAGAGGATCACGGTGAGCGCATTCCCCCGCCGGGAGGCAAAGCCGCCGGCAAAATCTCCCGCCCCCCAGACCAGGGCGCTGCACAGACCGCAGACCACGGCCAAGCTTTCCGGATTGATCATATCCACACCTTCTGGTCTCTATTCGCCGGGATAGCATGCCAGCGCGGCAATTTGTTCCCGATAAAAAAATCGCTTGAATCCAAAATCGTCCCTTTCGGCGCTGTTTTCGAGAGCCCTGCCTCATGGCACAAAAACTGCCAATGCTAAGGGGGAAAGCAAATATGAAAAAAACGCAATCGAACGTCACCGTTCGTTTATAATATAGAACAGACGCGAACACCACCCATAGGAGGGTTCATCACGATGCTCTTGGCCGAGTCTCAATCGGCATTGAAACTGATTTCTGATTTGATTGCCCCGCAGCGGCATTACCAGGTCATCGTGTCAGGCCATAGCGACGACATTGCTATCCGTACGCCAACATTCACATTCAATTGGAAGCTGTCTGCAGCAAGAGCCGACAGTGTCGCCAAATTTCTGGCGTCTCAAGGGATTGCCCCACAGCGGCTGATCATTCAGGGGAAATCGGAATTTCACCCGTTGGTGGCCAATACGTTTATCGAGAATCGGCGGGCAAACCGTCGGGTGGAAATTTCCCTGGTCAAGGGCAGAAGGAATCGGATCGTTTATTGCAAACGTGAAGAATCATATGTTAAAAAACTGAAGCAACCCTTTTAAAAAAAGGCCCCATCGTCATGCCCGTGTTACAGATCGCCCTTGAATACTGGCTGCTGCTGGTTCCACTGATCCTTCACGGTGTGGGCATCCTGTTTATTTTCGATGTCATCATGAACGGCCGGACCAGCCAGGGCACCATCGCCTGGGTGATGGCCCTGTTTTTCTTTCCCTATGCGTCCGTTTTTCTCTACCTCATGTTCGGGGCGCGACGAATCCAAAGTTACGCGGACGCCCACCAGTCCGGCAGTACCGCCATCCACCACCTGGGCAGAGATCTCAGGCTGGATCAGCGGCTCGGCTGCCTGATGGTGCGCGATACACCCAAAATCGATGTTCTCAGCGACATCTACCAGCTACCGGTCATGGTCGGCAACCGCTGCTCCCTGCTGATCAACGGCGATGCCACCTTCGATTCCATCCTGGAAGGAATCCGTTCCGCCCGCAGCTATGTGCTGATTCAGTTTTTTATCGTCCGCGACGGTGAACTGGCCAATCGACTCAAATCGGCGCTGATCGACAGGGTAAAGGCCGGTGTCCGTGTCTATTTTCTCCTGGATCAGATAGGCTGTGTGGGGCTTTCCCGATCGTACACCGAGGCATTGAGAAGTGCCGGTGTCAACGTCGGTATTTTCCGCATGGGCAGTGGATGGCTCAACCGGTTCCGGATCAATTTCCGCAATCACCGCAAAATCGTGGTTGTGGACGGCACCGTGAGTTGGGTGGGCGGCCACAACGTGGGTGATGAATACCTGGGAAAGGGCCGGCGTTTCGATTTCTGGCGAGACACCCACGTGAAAATGGAAGGCCCGGTGACCCTGGCCGTGCAGCTCTGTTTTGCCGAGGACTGGCATTGGGCCTGCGGGAAGCTTCCAGATATTTCCTGGGACCCGCCAGCCTGCATCGGCAGTGAACCGGTGCTGTGCATCCCCACCGGTCCCGGGGATCTGGTGGAAAGCTGTTCGCTGATGATGGTGCAGGCCATTAACCTGGCCAGGCATCGGTGCTGGATCATGACCCCCTATTTCGTGCCGGATGTGGCGGTGATCAAAGCGTTGCAGCTGGCTTCCATGCGGGGCGTGGATGTAAGGATCCTGATTCCCGCCAATCCGGATAAACGGGTTGTCTGGTGGGCGGCGCACAGTTACCTGTTTGAAGTGGCCGTGGCCGGGGTCCGGATGTACACCTACCGAAAGGGCTACATGCACCAGAAGGTTTTTCTGATGGACGACGCCCTGGCCGGTATCGGTACAGTCAATCTGGACAACCGCTCCCTGCGAATCAATTTCGAGATCACCATGGCGTTTACCGATCCCAACTTCATCCGGCGGGTGGAGAAGATGTGCCTTGACGATTTTGCCCTGGCCGATCCGCTGACCACCGACGAGGTCTATCGCCGATCACTGGCTTTCCGTCTGGCGATTCGGGCGGCGCGTCTATTTTCGCCGATATTGTGATCTTGTATGATTAAATCAAAAATAAAAATTAGAACCAAATATGTGCCGGCTGGCATCAAGATTCTTTATGAGGATCGAGACATCATCGTGATTGACAAGCGCTCCGGGTTGTTGAGCGTCAAGGCGAATTACGAAGCAGAAAAAACAGCGCATCAGTTGCTTACCAACTATGTCCGAAAAGGCAACCCGAAGTCAAAGATCAACCTGTTTGTCGTCCATCGGCTGGATCGGGGTACGTCCGGCGTGTTGATCTTTGCAAAAAGTTTTCAAATTCGTGAGAAATTTGCCGCGCAGTGGGAACATGTGGAAAAGAAATACATCGCTGTCGTTCATGGTACCTTAGCAGAAAAAAGTGGGGTCATAGAATCTTTTCTTGCCAAGGGAGATGATTACAAAATGCGATCGGTTGAGAATTCAAAAAATGGGGCTTTTGCTAGAACGCAATACAAAGTCATTAAATCGTCTAAGCATTATAGTCTATTGGAAATCCAACTGTTGACAGGTAAAAAAAATCAGATTCGAGTTCACTTGTCTGAAAATGGGCATCCCATTGTCGGTGATAAAAAGTATACACAGCAGGCCAAGGGACGTTTGGCTTTACATGCCTTGTCGATTCGCTTTAAACACCCATTTACCAGTGAAGAAATGACGTTTGAAACGAAAATTCCAGACTATTTTTTGACTTATTTTAACCAATCCAACAATCGATGAACATGCAAAAAGTCGGATTTCCGACGGGTTCGTAAAAAGCTCGAGATCAAGGCTTGCGAATCCTGAGGAATGAGGCCTACTGACGGTACGCCGCAGTGACGAAGGATGAAGCGTAACGCAGATATCGGGCTTTTTACGAACCCGTCACGATTAGTTGATGCCGTAATCCTTGAGCTTCAACTGCAAGGTACGGCGGCTGATACCCAACGTCTCTGCCGTTCGTGTCCGGTTCCCACCCATGTCTTCCAGGGTTTTCAGGATCATCTCCTTCTCCACCTCTTTCAGCGATCGGCCGGAGGCCAGCACCGGCTCTCTCGGCGATTCACCGGCGTCAGGGTCCTGAAGGGTGGTGGGGAAATGCTCCGGTCCCACCATATCCCCCCTGGCCATGATCACGGCCCGCTCGATGACATTCTCCAGTTCACGAACATTGCCTGGCCAGGCGTGACGCAGTAGAAGATCCATGGCGCCGGAGTGAAAGCCTTTGAGGCGGCGGTGGTTCTTTTCGGCATACTGCCCCAGGAAGTAGTCGGCCAGCAGCGGTATGTCGGCGGAGCGATTTCTCAGAGGCGGCACCTTGATCATGACCACGTTGATTCGGTAGTAAAGATCTTCCCGGAAGCGGCCGGCGGCAATTTCATCTTCGAGGTTGCGGTTGGTGGCCGAGATAATTCGTGTGTCGACCTGCACCGTGCGGGTGCCGCCCACCGGCTCAAACTCCCTTTCCTGGAGGACGCGCAGGATCTTGGCTTGGGTGGCAGGGGCCATTTCAGCGATTTCATCCAGAAATAGGGTTCCCCGGTCCGCCAGTTGAAACCGTCCCTTTTTGGGCCCGGAGGCACCGGTAAAGGCGCCTTTTTCATGTCCGAAAAGCTCGTTCTCCAGCAGCGTTTCGGGCAGGGCGGCACAGTTGACCTTCACAAAGGGATGATCCTTGCGGGGACTGTTGTGGTGAATGGCGTTGGCCACCAGTTCCTTGCCGGTGCCGCTTTCTCCTTGGATCAGAATCGTGGCATCCGACGGGGCCACCAGGGACAGGGTCTCGAAGAGCTCCCGCATGGAGGGGCTGCGGCCGATGATGTCTCCGAAATCGAAGCGCTCGTCCAAGCGCTCTTTAAGGTTGATATTTTCTTCTTCAAGCATGCGGTGACGCAGGGTTTTAACCACCAGGATGATTAGTTCATCGACGTCAATGGGCTTGGTGAGGTAGTCGTGAGCCCCAGCTTTGAGGGCCTTTACGGCCGAGCGCACCGATCCGTATGCGGTCATGATGACTACCGGCGTACCTGGACTGACCCCGGCAATCTGCTTCTGGGCTTCATCGCCGTGCATGCGTTTCATGCGCAGGTCCATGAGCACCAGATCGAAGACGGTCTTCTCCACCGCGCCACAGGCCGTGTCACCGTCGTTGGCCTCGTGCACCTGGTAGCCTTCGGCCGCCAGGACGGCCTTAAGCATGGTCCGGTGAGAGGCGTCATCGTCTACAACAAGGATTTTGGCTTTCATGGGGTTGCCTTCATAT
>JAQYWF010000006.1 GCA_030145105.1 Desulfosarcina sp. | reverse complement strand
GGTTTCGGCATCATTATCCGCACCGCCGGCCAGGGGTGCACCAAAACCATGCTGGCCAAGGATTTCCAATACCTGTTGCGTCTGTGGAAAAGCATCACCGCCCGGGCCGTAAAGGCGCAAGCGCCCTCAGCCCTCTACAAGGATCGGAACCTGGCCGTCCGCTCCATCCGAGACCACTTTACGCCCGACATCAAGGAAATTCTGATCGACGATGAAGCCGTCCACCAGGAGGTGAAAAGCTTCATCCACATCATCGCACCGAAACAGACCGGCATCGTCAAGCTCCATAAATCGGATAAACCCCTTTTCACCCGGTTCCAGTTGGAAGATCAGATCGTGACTATTTTCGACAACCGGGTTACACTCAAGTCCGGCGGATCGGTGGTGCTGGAGCGAACCGAAGCGTTGGTGGCCATCGACGTCAATTCCGGCAAAGGCACCCAGAAAAAAAATGTCGAAGAGACTGCCTTGATGACCAACCTCGAAGCCGCGGTCGAAATCGCCCGGCAGCTCAGGATCCGTGATTTGGGGGGCCTCATCGTCGTCGATTTTATCGATATGCGCGAACAAAAGCACCGCAACCAGGTGGAAAAAACCCTTCGCGCCAGCATGAAACAGGACCGGGCACGGGTGAAAATCGGTAAAATTTCAAAATTTGGCCTGCTGGAGCTCTCCCGCCAGCGCCTGCGGCCATCCATCGATTTTGGCAGTATGGAAACCTGTTCGCGTTGCTGCGGGAAAGGCCAGGTGTCGTCCACGGAATCCCTGGGGTTGAGTTTTTTAAGAAAGCTGAAACTGGACACCCTAAAAGCGGATATCTTTCAGGTCACGGCACAATTACCCGCCCCGGTGGCGACCTATCTGCTCAACCGCAAACGCAAAGAACTGAGTGACCTGGAGAGTAAACGGGCGATAGGAATCACCATTATCGGCCGGGATGACCTGATTCCCGGCCAAATGGAGGTTGCCTACGACAAAAAAACCAAAGCCGCTGAGACCCCACCCATATAGGCCTTTCCGGCCATTTCAGTCTCCCGGTGGATGGCCGTCCACAAGAACCATTTGACGTGACGGATGATTTGCAGTATATCAGCGCCACTTTTACGATCGGCAAATTAGCGTAGCGTCGGTGAATGCGAATTTCTCAGCACACTGGCACCCACTTTAGGTTTTAAATATCTGACAGGAGGTTTTGATACCGATGAATATTGCATACGCAATGGGAGGAATGGGAGGTGATGGCGCCGCAGGTGGTTCGGGAGGATTCGCGTCGTTTATTCCGCTGATTCTCATGTTTGTCATCTTTTATTTTCTGCTCATCCGTCCCCAGCAGAAAAAGACCAAAGAGCACCGGCAGATGATTGACAATCTGAAAACCGGTGATCGAATTATCACCAGTGGCGGCCTTCACGGTCGGATCACCGGCATCTCGGAAAGCGCGCTGACAGTTGAAATCGCAGAAAAGGTGCGCGTAAAAGTCAACCGAGCCAGTGTGACCGCGCTGATGCAGACCTCCCCGCCCGCGGCCGCGCCAAAAAAAGTCAAGAAAGACAAAACCGACAACGGCAAAGCCTAAATTCAAATCGGTTTCTCCTGAAAAGCCCCATTGCCACCGGACCATCAACCCACGTCGATCGCAGTTTCCCATGCGGTCGGTCAAGGGGTGACACGGCGGCTGGGGCTTTGGCGTGTATATCATGAAAGGAATGAAGCGTTGAAGAATCTTTCGTGGCGACTCATCGTGATTGCAGCGGTCATTTTAGCCGCTGTGGTTTATGTGATTCCGACATTTCAACCCGGCGTCTGGCCCCATAAAAAAATCAACCTGGGCCTCGATCTTCAAGGTGGCATGCACCTAGTGCTGGAGGTGGATGTGGATAAGGCGGTTGAAAACACCATCGAACGGGTCGGCCAGGAGATGCGGACGCTGTTGAAAAAAGAACGGATTCGGACCCTTGGCATCGAACGGGTGGAAACGGTCAAGTTGGCCGTTAACGTCGCTGAAGGGGACAACGTCCAGCCTTTCGAAGAGCTGCTGGACGAAGAATTCCGCGATCTTCGGATTGCCGACCGGACCGTCAAAGACGGCGTGCTGAGGATCGTCCTGGACCTTCCCGACAAGGAAGCCGACCATATCCGCAAGCTGGCAGTGGATCAGGCCCTTGAGACCATCCGCAACCGCATTGACCAGTTTGGGGTCAGTGAGCCCGACATCCGCATTCAGGGAGAACAACGCATCCTGATCCAGCTGCCTGGCATCAAAGACACCCAGCGGGCCAAAGAACTGATCGGAAAGACCGCTCTGCTGGAGTTCAAACTGCTGGACGAGGATCACGACGTGGACGCCGCCCTGAGCGGAAACGTACCCGCCAGCAGCGAGATCCTTTACGAAACCAAAGAAGACCCGGCTACCCGCCGCGTCCAGAAGATTCCCTATCTGATCAAAAAGCGCACCTCCCTCACCGGGGCTTATCTGACCGATGCCCGGGTGCAGATCGACAGTCAGTACAACGAGCCGTATGTCTCCATCACCTTCGACAAAAAAGGGGCCCGGCTATTCGAGCGCATCACCGCAGACAACATTAAAAAGCGCCTGGCCATCGTGCTGGACAACAATGTCTACTCCGCCCCGGTCATCCAGGACAAAATTGCCGGCGGAGAGGCCCGAATTACTGGGAATTTTACTACCGAAGAAGCCCGGGATCTGGCCATCGTGCTGCGTGCCGGCGCGCTGCCGGCACCCGTCCAGATTCTGGAAGAGCGAACCGTCGGCCCCTCTTTGGGTACCGACTCCATTCGCATGGGCCTGATTTCCATGTGTGTGGGCGGCATTCTGGTTATCCTGTTCATGATGGTCTACTATAAAGGATCAGGGGTCGTAGCCGATTTCGCCCTGATGCTCAACATCCTGCTCATCGCCGGCGGATTGGCCGGATTCGGTGCCACGCTCACCCTGCCCGGCATCGCCGGCATCATCCTGACCATCGGCATGGCCGTAGACGCCAACGTGCTGATCTTCGAACGCATCCGAGAAGAGATGACCCTGGGCAAAACCCCAAGGGCCGCTGTGGACGCCGGCTATGCCCGGGCCACCTTGACCATTCTGGATGCCAACGTTACCACCCTGATCGCCGCCTTGGTGCTGTTTCAATTCGGCACCGGTCCGGTCAAAGGTTTCGCCGTCACCTTGAGTCTCGGGGTGGTGGCCAGCCTGTTCACCGCGCTGGTGCTGACCCGTGCCATATTCGATTATTTTCTGATCAATCGTAAGGTTCGAACCATCAGCATCTAAGCCAGACGCCCCGGTCCGAGCAGGCAATTGCACCTTGGCCGGCAACGCAAAACCACAATCAAGGACTTGATTCATGCAGTTTATCAAACCGGGTATCAATATCGATTTCATCGGGAAACGCAAAATCGCCTTCGTTTTATCGCTGGTGATGATTCTGATCAGCATCGGCTCACTGGTGATAAACAGGGGGCCACGTTACGGGATCGACTTTGCCGGCGGCACACTCGTCCAAGTCAAATTCGAAGCCCCCGTCACCATCGACGGGATTAAATCAGGTCTGCAAAACATGGAGCTGGCCGCATCGGCCGTCCAGCAATTCGGCCAAGCAGAAGACAATGAGTATCTCATCCGAACAGATGCCACCACGACTGCCATGGAAGGCCTGTCCGAAAAAATCGAGCGATACCTTAAGGACGCCACCGATGTACCAGTGGAAATTCGACGGGTGGAAATGGTAGGCCCCCAAGTTGGCCAGGACCTGCGCGAAAAAGCCTTGTTCGCCATGTTTTACGCCCTGCTCTTCATCACCGTCTACATCTCCGGCCGTTTCGAGCTGAAATGGGCCAAAAGCGCCATCGTGGCAGCAGCCATCATGGGAGCTGTCTACCTGCTCTCCCTGTTCCACGTATCCATACCCTTTCTCATGCTGGCGGCCCTTATTGTCTCCTTGGTCATCTTCTGGTTTTTCGAATTCAAGTACGCCATGGGTGCAATTGTGGCCTTGATCCACGACGTGACCATCACCATAGGCATCTTCTCCATCTTCGACAAGGAATTCACCCTGCCCATCGTGGCCGCGCTGCTGACCATCATCGGCTATTCGCTCAACGACACCATCATCGTATTTGACCGCATCCGGGAAAACCTGCGCAAGTATCACAAAGAGCCTCTGGCCACGATTTTAAACAAAAGCATCAATGAAACCCTGAGCCGCACCATACTCACCTCACTGACCACCCTGGTGGTCGTCATCTCCCTGTTTGTCCTTGGCGGCGGAATTATCCACGATTTCTCTTTTGCCCTCTTGGTTGGAGTCCTGGTCGGCACCTATTCGTCAATCTTTGTGGCCACCCCCATCCTGCTGGCATGGCAGACCCGGAGAAAATAGATGTCTTCTCTTCGACCCTGGTTTGCCCTGAAAAGCGTACCAGGGGTCGGCAATCTGTTGTTTCGACGGCTGGTGGAGCAGTTCGGATCGCCCGAAGCCGTGCTGTGCGCAGACAGTCCTGCATTGCAGGCGGTCCAAGGGGTTACCGCTCGTCTGGCCGCAACCATACCACGTCACCGGGTTCCGGATGCGGTTGACCGGGAACTGGAAGCGGTCCGACAAAAAGGATACACCATCGTCACCCAGACAGATCCTTGTTTCCCCCCGCTCCTGCACCAGATTCCAGACCCGCCGCCATATTTATACGTTTATGGGTCGTTGCCGGCCACCGGGCTTAACATCGCCGTTGTGGGGTCCCGCAATGCCACCGGCTATGGCATCGCCACCACGCGACAGCTTTGCATGGATCTGGTCAGGCAGCAGGTAAATATCGTCAGCGGTATGGCCAGGGGGGTGGATACCGCAGCCCATTCAGGCGCCATCGCCGCTGGTGGCTGTACGGTCTCCGTTTTAGGTGCCGGCCTGGATCAGATTTATCCCAGGGAAAATACGCGGTTGTTCCACCAGATCGCCGAAAATGGTGCAGTAATCACCGAATTTTCCCTCGACACCGGCCCCAACGCCCACCATTTTCCTGCCCGCAACCGGATCATCAGCGGCATGTGCCACGGCACGGTGGTGGTGGAGGCCACTGGCCGAAGCGGCTCGTTGATCACTGCCCGCTTGGCCGCCGAGCAGAATCGAGAGGTGTTTGCCGTCCCCGGAAACATTCACTCGTTTAAAAGCGTCGGTACTCACACCCTGATCAAAGCCGGTGCCAAATTGGTGGTGCATGCCGGGGATGTTCTGGATGAATTTCAGTACGTTCAGCCCCATCAAAAGCCAGCCCCCAAGCCATCGAAACCGGAAACACCGACATTGACGGATGACGAAGCCATGGTTATCGATAGTCTTGAAGCCGACGCCGTTCACATCGATGACCTGGCCAGGCGTCTGACACTTTCGTCAGGCCGGCTGTCCGGACTGCTGCTTCAGCTGGAACTCAAAGGGCTGGTAGTCCAATCACCTGGCAAACGGTTTTGCCTGACGCCCGGCATCGATCGGCAACAATTGAAACAACACAACGCTAAATAAGAGGTATCCAGTGAGTAAACCCCTGGTGGTCGTAGAATCACCCACAAAGGTCAGAACCATAAAAAAATATCTCGGCAACGACTATAACGTGGCCGCAACCGTTGGACACATCAAGGACCTGCCCAGCAAAGACCTGGGCATCGACATCGAAAACGACTTCGCTCCGCAATACAAGACGATTCCGGGGAAAACAAAAGTGCTGAGCCAATTGAAGTCGGCCGCCGGCGATGCGAAAGACATTTATCTCGCCCCTGACCCGGACCGCGAGGGGGAGGCCATTGCCTGGCACACATCCGAAGTGCTCAAAAAAAAGGGCCGAAATTTTCACCGGGTGCTGTTTCACGAACTGACCAAAAAAGCGATTCTCGAGGCCATGACAAATGCCCGGGATATGGACCGGGACAAATATGAAGCCCAGCAGACCCGCCGCATCCTGGACCGATTGGTGGGTTACCAGATCTCGCCCTTACTGTGGCGAAAGGTGAAAGGTGGCCTCAGTGCCGGCCGGGTGCAGTCCGTGGCCGTACGTATTATCTGCGACAGGGAACGGGCCATTCAGGCATTCACACCCGTGGAGTACTGGTCCATCACCGCCAATCTGAAGGGAATGGTACCGCCGGCTTTTAAGGCCAAGCTGGTGCGCAAAAATGGGGAAAAAATCGAAATTCCCGATGAAGCCTCAGCCAGGGCCATCCTAAAGGACCTGGAGTCCGCTCAATTTGTCGTTGACAAAGTCATCAAACGGACCACACGGCGCAACCCTTTGCCACCCTTTATCACCAGCAAACTCCAGCAGGAGTCAATTCAAAAACTTCGCTTTTCCGCCAAAAAAACCATGATGGTGGCTCAGCAGCTCTATGAAGGCATCGACCTGGGGCCGGGTGAGCCCGTGGGTTTGATCACCTACATGCGGACCGACTCCACCCGCATCGCCGACGAGGCGGCGCAGGAAGCCTTAGCGTTGATCAACCAGCGGTTCGGCAAGGCATACGCCATCGACCGGCCACGCTTTTTCAAGAATAAGAACAAGGCTCAGGACGCCCATGAAGCCATTCGCCCGACCTCGGTCCATCAGACGCCGGATCAGGTCAAACGCTATCTGTCCAAAGATCAGCTGGCCCTATACACCATGATATGGCAGCGTTTCGTAGCATCCCAGATGGCCCAGGCGCTCATCGACCAGAAGACCCTCTCCATCGCCACCGGTGACTATACGTTCACTGCCAGCGGCTCCTCGGTAAAATTCCCCGGCTTTCTCGCCGTGTATCGAAGCGCCGATGACGAAGCGGAAAGCAACAAGAAAAGCCAGCCGCTGCCAGAATTGGCTGAAAAGTCTCTTCTGGAACTGCTGGGAATCGATCCCAAGCAGCATTTTACCCAACCCCCGCCACGATTTTCAGAAGCATCCCTGGTCAAAGAGCTGGAAGAAAACGGCATCGGCCGGCCAAGCACCTATGCGGCCATTCTCTCCACCATTCGGGGCAAGGGCTACGTGGAGTTGATCAACAGGTATTTCAAACCCACGGAATTGGGATTCATCGTCAACGATCTGCTGATTGCCAGCTTCCCGGAAATCCTCGATGTAGAGTTCACCGCCCGCCTGGAGACTGACCTGGACCGGGTGGAACAATCGGAGGTGGAGGCACTGACCATCCTCAACCAGTTTTACGGCCCCTTCAGCCGCAAACTGGCAGAGGCCGGAGAAAGCATGCTCAGCGTCAAGGGCGTGGGTATGCCCACAGACCTGTCCTGCCCATTGTGTCAAAAAAACCCCCTGCGCATCAAGATGGGAAAAAACGGTCATTTCCTAGCCTGTTCCGGTTATCCGGAATGCACCTACTCCAGCGATTACGAGCGGGATGAAAAAGGGATCATCGCACCGGTGGCACCGGTTCAACAAAGCGAAGCGACCGATAAAGTCTGCGAGCTTTGCAGCAAACCCATGGTGGTGAAACGGGGCAGATATGGGGATTTTCTCGCATGTACCGGCTACCCGGAATGCAAACATACCCAGTCCCTTAACGGTGGATCCAATGCCAAGCCCACCGGTGTCGCCTGCCCCGAAAAGGAATGTGACGGCGAGATTGTGGAAAAATCATCCAAACGGGGTAAAATCTTCTACGGGTGCAACCAGTATCCGAAATGCAGTTTTGCCAGCTGGGATAAGCCGGTGGCAATCCCCTGCCCCGTATGCGGCAATGCCTACATGGTCGAAAAAACAACCAAACGGGACGGCACCCTACACGTCTGCCCCAACCGCGACTGCCGTCACCGCCGGCCGGCCGCCGAACCGACTTGAGAACAGCAGGAAACTCAATGAACCCAAAACACCACTCCCATATTGGCCTCATCAGCACGGAAATGCGCTTGGATGAGGCACAGATCAAATCGGTTGCGCAGCTGTTGGAAGACGGGGCCACGGTGCCCTTTATTGCCCGCTACCGCAAAGAGGCCACCGGCAGCCTGGACGAAGTAGCCGTATCCGCCATCCGGGACCGACTGTCCCAGTTGCAGGAATTGGACAGCCGGCGGGAAACCATCCTGAATTCTCTGGAGCAGCACGGCCATCTGACGGAGACGCTCAACGCCCAGGTGCATGCCGCTGAGACGATGAGCCATTTAGAGGACATCTACCTGCCCTACCGGCCCAAGCGACGAACCAAGGCCACCATTGCCCGCGAAAAGGGGTTGGAACCGCTGGCCCTGGCCATTCTGGCCCAAGCGGGTGCGGACCCGGTCGCACTGGCCGACGGCTTTCTTGACCCTGAAAAAACCGTAGATTCCGTTGAAACAGCCCTATCCGGCGCACGGGACATCATTGCCGAAACGATTAACGAAGACCAGCGGGCCCGGTCACGGGTTCGCGACCTGTTTTTTGAGAAAGCGTTCATCCGCAGTCAGGTGGCGGCCGGCAAAGAGAGCAATGGGGCCAAGTACAAAGACTATTTCCAATGGGAGGAACCCGTGGCAGCGGCACCATCCCACCGGATCCTGGCCATGCGTCGCGGAGAAAAACAGGAGATACTGGGTCTGTCCATTGCACCGCCACCGGAACTGGCCATCGCCATTTTAGAGGATCTTTTCATAACGGGCGACGGCCCCGACGCCGAGCAGGTGCGGACCGCGGCCCATGATGCCTATAAACGCCTACTATCCCGATCCATGGAAACCGAGGTACGGGTAGCCATCAAAGGACGGGCCGATGCAGAAGCCATTCGCGTCTTTGCCGCCAATCTTCGCCAACTGCTGCTGGCCTCCCCTTTGGGGGCCAAACGGGTCATGGGCATCGACCCAGGTTTTCGCACAGGCTGCAAGATCGTGTGCCTGGACCGTCAGGGAAAACTGCTGCACAACGACACCATTTACCCCCACACCTCGGAGCGACAGGCAGCCGTCGCCGCGCAGACCCTTTCCGCATTATGCCATCAATTTAATATCGAAGCGGTAGCCGTGGGCAACGGCACTGCCGGCCGGGAGACCCAGGCCTTCGTCGAGGCAACCGTCGATGCGCAATCGCTGCCGGTGATCATGGTCAACGAAAGCGGTGCATCGGTGTACTCGGCATCCGAAATCGCCCGCCAGGAATTTCCCGACCACGACCTTACCGTGCGTGGCGCCGTCTCCATCGGCCGCCGGCTGATAGACCCATTGTCCGAATTGGTCAAAATCGACCCCAAATCCATCGGCGTGGGTCAATACCAGCACGACGTAGACCAGTTCGCCCTGAAAGGGTCCCTGGACGACGTGGTGGCCAGCTGTGTCAATGGCGTGGGGGTGGAAGTGAATCAGGCCAGCGTACAGTTGCTCACTTATGTATCCGGCTTAGGGCCGCAACTGGCCAAAAACATTGTCAGCCACCGGGACGAACATGGCGCCTTTACCGGGCGCGAAGACCTGAAAAAGGTCAAACGGCTAGGGCCTAAAGCCTTCGAACAATGCGCCGGTTTTTTACACGTCAAAAGCGGCAAAAACCCGCTGGATGCCAGTGCGGTCCACCCGGAAAGCTACGCGGTGGTCCAGGCCATGGCCGGTGACCTGGACCGCAGCGTGGCCGACCTGATGAACGATGCAGGCCTGCGCAAAAAAATTGATCTGAACCGCTATGTCACCGATACGATCGGACTGCCGACCCTTACCGACATCCTGGACGAGTTGGCCAAACCCGGCAGGGATCCCCGGGAACCCTTCGAGCATTTCTCTTTCGACGCGAACGTCTCTGCCATCCAGGACCTCGAACCGGGCATGAAGCTTCCCGGAATCGTCACCAACGTCACCAATTTCGGCGCATTCGTAGACATCGGTGTTCACCAGGACGGGTTGGTCCACATCAGCGAGTTGAGTGACCGATTCGTGAAAACCCCGTCAGATGTGGTCAGTGTTCAGCAAAAAGTCACCGTCACCGTGATGGCGGTAGATCTGCCCCGCAAACGCATCTCGCTATCCATGAAAAGTGAACCGGGCAAAAGACCGGAACCGAAACCCAAGGCCGATCATCCCCGGAAAAAGCGGCCGGTCGGCAACCGGCCCAAACCCAAAACCGCGCCCAAACCGGCATCGCCAGCACCCTTCAACAACCCATTTGCCGACGCCTTTAGAAAAACACCCGACCGATAGAAAGGGTCACCAGTGATCGCCGTGGTTCAGCGAGTCATAAGCAGCAGCGTCACCATTGACGGAGCGGTGGTGGACGCCATCGGCCCTGGCCTCAATGTCCTTTTGGGGGTGGCCGACGGTGATGCGGAAGCTGATGCCGAATACCTGGCCGCCAAAATTGCCAACCTGCGCATTTTTGAAGACCAACAAGGAAAAATGAACCGCTCATTGATGGATATGGGGGGGCAAATACTCGTGGTCTCCCAGTTCACCCTGCTGGCGGACTGCCGCAAAGGCAGGCGGCCTTCCTTCATCAATGCCGCCGAACCGGTTCTGGCCCAGCGGCTCTACCAGTATTTCGTGGAAATTATGGAAAAGCTGGGTGTCGACACCCACACCGGCCGATTCGGGGCGACGATGCAGGTCAACATCGTCAATGACGGACCGGTGACCCTGCTGGTTCACAGTCGATAAACATTCATCCATCCTGCCGGTGCCGGCCGTAAATATCCTCAAGCCGGGCGATGTCATCCTCTCCAATATACCCGCCTGTCTGCACCTCGATCAGTTCAAGCGGGATTTTCCCCGGATTTTCAAGTCGATGGGCAATACCGGCGGAAATGTAGGTTGAACTGTCCTCTTTGAGCAATAGCTGTTCGTCGGCCTTGGTGACCTGTGCAGACCCGCGAACAACGATCCAGTGCTCGGACCGGTTGAAATGTTTTTGAAGAGACAACACACCGCCTGGCTTGACCGTGATCCGGTTCACCTGGAAACGGGTCCCTGCCACCAATTGATCCACCGTGCCCCACGGCCGGTAGACCCGCTTATGCGTTCGTGTCTCTTCCCGATTCTGGGACTTGAGTTGATCCACCAGCCCTTTGACATCCTGGACCCGGTCCCGGGGGGAAATCATCACCGCATCCGAGGTCTCCACAACGATGTGATCCTTCAATCCCACCGCTGCGATCAGGCGGTGTTCGGCGTGCAGGTAGGAATCCCCGACATCGTGCAGGACCACATCTCCCTTGACCACATTGTCCAGATCATCTTTCTCTCCAACCTGCCAGAGGGCTTCCCACGATCCCAGATCGTTCCATCCTGCCGCCATGGGCAGCATGGCACCGCTATCTGTTTTTTCCATCACGGCATAATCGATGGAATCGCTGGGGCAGGCAGCAAAAGCCGCTTTATCGAGCCGGAAAAAATCAAGGTCGGACCGCCCCTTATCGATGGCTTCCCGACAGGCAGCGACAATATCGGGAACAAACCGATCCAGTTCCTTTACGACCTGTGACGCCTTGAACATGAACATGCCGCTATTCCAGCAATAGGCTTTTGAGGCCACATATCGTCGGGCTGTTGCCAGGTCCGGTTTTTCCACGAAAGCCGCAATGCTTACGGCCGTTGCATCCCCGTCTGCCGGGGGTAACGGGTCACCCCTTTTAATATAACCGTATCCGGTTTCTGGCTTATCCGGAACAATGCCGAAGGTAATCATCCGGCCCGCCTGGGCGTATGCATGGCCCGAATCGAGCACTCGCTGAAATTCAGCGGTCAACTGAATGTGGTGATCGGCCGGCAGGATTAACAGCACGGGATCGTCACCCGTCTTCATTGCCCGTATGGCCGCCACGGCCAGGGCGGGAGCGGTATTTCTGCCCACCGGTTCCAGAATGATTGATTCGGCCTCGATGTCGATCTGGCGAAGCTGCTCGGCCACCATGAACCGGTATTCGTCATTGCATATCACGATGGGTTTTTGTGCACCATCCAAGCCGTCCAGCCGAAGGATCGTATTTTGAAGCATGGTGTGGTGGTCAACCAGACTGATGAGTTGCTTGGGATAAAGGGCTCGGGAAAGCGGCCAGAGTCGGGTACCGCTGCCGCCTGCAAGAATTACCGGTAGAATCATCGACAAACCTTTCTGGGTTCTGGGTTCTGGGTTCCGGGTTCTGGGTTCTGGGTTCTGGGTTCGGCTTTGAACTTGGAGCTGATCAGCAAACGAAGCGGTCAACCTATCCGCCAATTCCTAACAACTCCTTGCGCAGGATATCCAGCGCCGCCATGCAAAAGATTTTCTTGTTCATCAGGCGTTTTCCGAAAGGGAAGTACAGCCGACGACCGAAAGATCGATCCGGTCCGGCGTATCCGACACACACGGTTCCCACCGGTTTGTCTTCGGTTCCACCGTCAGGACCGGCAATGCCGCTGGTGGAAAGCCCGTAGGTGCTGCCGGCCAATCGCCGGGCCCCTTCGGCCATCTCCCGGGCCGTTTCTTCGTGAACCGCGCCATGTCTTTCCAAGGTTTCGGGCTTGACACCCAGCACATCGATCTTGGCCTTGTTTGAATAGGTGACGCCCGAAAAGAAAAAATAGGCCGAACTGCCGGCCACATTGGTCAGCCAGTTGGCCAGCAGCCCACCGGTGCAACTTTCCGCCAGGCCGATAGAGGCCGATCTTTCCAACAGCAGTCTGCCCACCACGCCTTCCATCCGCTCGCCGTTTTCAGATATCACATTTCGTCCCAACCGTTCCAGCGCCCATTGACCCGCTTCGGCCATCCGTTGATCCAGCATGGCCAGATTTATCTCCCGCCCGTATAGCTTGACCTGGATCTGCGGAAAATTGGCACGAAGGCCCAGCTTGATACCTGGGAAGGCGGCTTCCACGCCGGCCACTTTTTCACCGGCCAACGATTCAGGCAGTCCGAAGGTGGTAATGGTCTTCACCCGGCTATGCATGGCCGCGTCGCCCTGCAGGGAAAGCATTTCAGGAATCACATGCTCTGCCAGCATGCGTTTCATTTCATAGGGCACCCCCGGAAGAAAGAAAAACAGACATTTCTCTATTTTCAGGGAAAATCCAGGTGCGGTGCCCACCGGATTGTACATTAATTTGCTGCCATCGGGAAGCAGCGCCTGCTTGCGGTTAGAGTCGGTCATGGGACGGTTGAACTTCTTGAAAAAGCTCTCGACGTTTTCAAAGGCGGTCTGACTTAATGTCAGTTCCACACCGGCCGCGCCCGCAGCCGCTTCGGCAGTGAGATCATCGGTGGTGGGCCCCAGCCCACCGGTGACGACCGCCATATCCACACGATCGCCGATCTCACGGAGGGTGGATACCAACAGGGACAGATCGTCCCCCACGCAGGTGTGGCGTACCACCTCGATACCGATCTCCTCCAGCCTTTCCGAGATAAACGCCGAGTTGCTGTCCACCAGGGCGCCTGATCTGATTTCATCTCCCGTCGCCAGAATTTCCGCTTTCATTTGACCGCTTTCTTATGGGTTCTGATTTTTCGAATAGGATCATCGCATTGGACAATAGCGACACCAGGACGATGGTGTCAACGAAACATTCACCGCAAAGGAACAGACCTTTTGCTTTTTCAAGGCACGTGAGATATGAACTGCCGCTGGACCACTATTTTCACAGACCCATATTTTCAATCGAACAACACCATGCACCTGTTTTCCATTCTTCACGTTTTCGGCACCCTGTTCATGGTCACGGGCATCTCCATGCTCTTACCCCTGGTCTGCTCACTGATATACCGTGAAGGGGATTTTTTGGCGCTGCTTGTTTCTGCCGCATTGATTCTCTTGATGGGGATTCCGTTATGGTGGCGCTTCAGGAAACACCTTGACCTGAGTATCAAAGACGGCATATTCATCGCCGCTTTCGGCTGGGTCGTCGTTTCTGCACTGAGTGCCATTCCCTTCATGATCCACGGGTCCATCCCGTCTTTCACCGATGCCTTTTTCGAAATGATGTCCGGTTACACCACAACCGGCGCCACCATCCTGACGGACATCGAGGTGGTGCCCCACGGGCTGCTGTTCTGGCGCAGCGAGACCCATCTGCTGGGGGGTATGGGGTTTTTGACCCTGACGGTCATATTCCTGCCCCACGGCATGGGCGGGCTACGCATTTTCCGGGCGGAGTCATCGCCGGGCCAGGTCCTTACCAAGGAGAAATTCCATGCCCGCAACCGGGACACCATGGTCCGCCTATGGATCATCTACATGGTGTTGAACCTGGCCGAGATCCTTCTGCTCTGTATCGGTGGGATGTCCCTGTTCGATTCACTGTGCCACGCTTTCGGCACCGTGTCCACGTCCGGCTACTCACCGTGGAATGCCAGCATCGGGCATTACAACAACGCCTATTTCGACTGGGTAATCATTCTCTTTATGTTTCTTGGCGGTATGACGTTCGTGCTTTTCTATCAGATCGTCCGGGGGGATTGGCGGGCGCTGGGCATCAACACCGAGTTTCGCTGGTATGTGGGGCTCATGCTCTTCTTCTGCGGCATGGTCTCCTGGATACTGTGGAAGGAGAACACCTACGGCCTGATGGATGCCATCCGCTATGGGACTTTTCAGGTGACCAGCCTGTTGACCACCACTGGTTTTACCACCGCCGACTACGAACAATGGCCCCAGGCATCCCAGATGTTCTTGTATGCCGTGTGCTTTATCGGCGCCTGTGCCGGGTCGACCACAAGCGGTATCAAGATCGTCCACTATGTGGTCCTGTGCAAATTCATGTCCGCCGCCATCAAAAAAATCTTTTTCCAGCCCATGTCCGTCATCTCCGTGCGTCTGAACCAGCGCCCGGTGGATGACGCCATCATTCACCTGTCCATCTGCTATTTCATCGTGAATATTTTCATGGTGCTGGCGGGCGGATGTGTGATGGTGCTCACCGACGATATGGATTATACGACTGCCATGAGTTCGGTCCTCGCCGCCCTCATGAACATCGGGCCGGGTTTTGGTGCGGTTGGGCCGTCGGAAAATTATGCCTTTATTTCCGATGCGGGCAAGTGGTTTCTTTCCTGGAACATGCTTGTCGGGCGACTGGAGATGTTCTCTGCGCTGGTGATTTTCTACCCTTCGTTCTGGAAAAGATAAAAAAACAGTTTCCGGTTTGTGGTCTCTGGTTAGTGGTTTCAACCAGAAACGATAGACCAGAAACCAGAAACAATCAGTTAGCCCAAGAAAAGCTTATGCACATCCTTTAAGTGCAGCGATTTGCAGATGACGATCACGCGTTCATTGGGCAGGATGCGGGTATCACCCACGGCGATTTTCCATTGGTCGTCCCGGTAAACACCGCCGATAAGTATTTTTCCGTGAAAAGCCGGATCGATTTTGGAAAGCGGGATTCGCGTGATGGGTGAACCCGGTGCCGCCAGGATCTCCACCACTTCAGCGTCAAAGCCGTGAAGGTGCGCGACCGACAGCAATTCCCCGCGTCGTATGAACTTCAAAATCTCGTTGGCCGCCAGCACTTTCTTGTTCAGGGCGATATCCGAACCACTGGTGGCGGCCAGGACTATATATTCCTCTTTATTCACCAGTGAGATGGTTTTGCGATCCTTGCTGCGGGCGCCCCCAGTGCTCGTGTTCATCAGGTGTTTGGCCAGCATGCAGCTCATGATGTTGGTTTCATTCTCACCGGTGGCCGTGATGAAGGTGTCCATGTCTGTCAAACCGGCCTGCTCGAGGGCCTCGGCATCGGAACCGTCGCCGTGAAGCACCTCGACATCCGTCAAGTGATGGCACAGATCGGCGGCCACGGCTTCGTCCTTTTCAACGATTTTCACCCGAACGTCTTTGCCCATCAGTTCGGCCACCCGGCAACCCACCAGACCGCCACCCAGGATCATCACCCGGTGCCGTCGCTGCTGTTCAACCCCGGTCAAAGCCATCAATTGAGGTAGATCCTTCTTCGAAGCCATGATCAGCACCTGATCCTGGGGAAGGATTTCATGATCCCCGCCGGGAAGGATGGTGGTAATCCCCCTGGCAATGGCCACGACCCTGAATGGAAAGGTGTTGTAAGTCATGGAAAGGGTTTTCAGTTTCTGGTGGGCCAGGGGCGAGTCATCGTTGACACGGGTGGCCATCACCTGAGTTTGGCCATCGGCGATATCGATGATCTCATTGCCGGCCGTCCGTTTGACCAGTCGGACAATTTCCTGCGCAGCCAACTCTTCCGGGTGAATGATCAAATCGATTTTCAGGTCATCGGCGTTGAGCACGGAATCCATGTTATCGAAATCCATCGAACGGACCCGCGCAATCTTCAGTGGGATGCCGAACCGGTCGGCAATCATCGCCGATAGCATGTTGACCGCATCGTTATCGGTGACGGCAATCAGCACGTCGATGTTTTGAGCCCTGGCTTCACGCCAGCAGCCGATACTCATGGCCGACCCCTGAATCAGCCGGGCGTCCAGTTGCCCTTCTATATGGCGGATCAACCGACCGTCCGGTTCGATGGCAGTAACGGCATAGCCTTCATGAACCAACCGTTTGGCCAGGTAGGTACCCACGCCACCCAGACCCAGTATCAGAATGTTTTCCGCCAACGATCTTTTTTTGCTAAGCATTAATGCAATCCTTTTCTTGCCTGATGAAAATAAGTGCTGAATGCTTTAATATAAAGCACAGACCATTGTCAACGCGGCCGGGCCGTCATATCAAAACGTTTGTTAACGCCAAATTAATTTTATATTGGCATCTACCGCTTTTCGTTTTATATAGGGCTGCGGTGAAGGTCGCCATTTTAGATCGTGGCGATGCAAGTGCCAGCGTGTGCGAATGCATACCCTGCGGTCATATGGACATTCAACTCTATCCACATGATTCAACCCTATCCACATGAAAAGGAGAAGTCTCAATGAAGAAAACAGGTCTTGCCGTCTCATTGCTGTTAGTGCTAACGCTGTTCATGGCCGTCACCGTCTCGGCCGGTCCCGCTATGGATCGAATCGTGAAAACGGGAGAGCTGGTTATCGGCACCAGCGGCGCGCAACCGCCCTTGACGGCCGTCACCAAAAAGGGCGAAATTATCGGGCTCGACGCCGATATCGCGCGGGCAATGGCTGATGCATTCGGAGTCAAGGTTAAATTCAAGATCCTGCCGTTTGCCGACCTGCTGCCGGCGCTGGAGGCCGGGCAGGTGGATATGATCCTTTCGAGTATGACCATCACCCCAACACGAAATCGCAAGGTTGTTTTCGTGGGGCCTTACTTGGTTTCCGGCAAGGGAATTCTGACTTTGCTCGATCGGTATGCCACCCTGCAGCAGGCCACGGGGTTGAATGCGCCGGAAGTCAGCATTGCCGCGCTGAAGAATTCGACCAGTCAGCAGTACGCCGAGGCGCTTATGTCCAAGGCCAAGCTGATCCCCACGGCTTCATATGATGAGGCCATTGACCTGTTATTGAAAAAAAAGGTTGATGTCATTGTTGCCGACTACCCGTTCTGTGCATTGACCGCCTACCGACACCAGGACAAGGGGCTGTTGGCCGGAAAAGCGCCCCTCAGCTTCGAACCGTTGGGCATAGCCATGCCCGAAGATACCCTGCTGGTCAACTGGGTGCAGAATTTCTTGATATTGCTGCAAGGCAGTGGCCAGTTGCAGGAAATGCACAAGAAGTGGCTCACCGGAGGCAAGTGGGTTGACGAATTGCCTTAGATGCCCCTATTCATAAGCACAAGACTTTCCCGACAATACTGAAACCGTAAAGCGATGCCCATACCCATCTTACAGACCAAACTGCACCGACCACCGATGGACCGGGCGCATCTGCACCACGACCATTTCTTGGACAGACTTTGCCAGGGCCGGGCTGAACAGCCCGGCCCTGGAAGGCGACGGTGAGTTCCAGCGCCTGCACCTCATTGCCATGCCGTTCATTCCCCTGCATCCCGGGCTGGTCCTCGGCATTCGCGGCGACGATAAGGCAAGTTCTGGTGAGGTGCCGTTTTACCTGCGACCGTTCTGGCAAGATGTTCGAAATGGACTCACGCTAACCATGAGGAACATCAGAAAAAGGAACATTGCGGAAGGAGAAGAATCATGCGAGTTTGCATTGTTGTATTGACGATCATGGAGGTGCAGGGATGAGACATTTTCCAAAAGGAATGCTGGCGCTGGCCGGTGCAGCCCTGCTGCTGATCGGCGGATGCACGGCGGCCACACCCCGATGGCCGGCCATCAGCGAATTGCCGACCGACGTTCATCTCCAGGGGCGTTGGGTGTGGGCGGATTTGATAGCCGACAATGTCGACATTGAGAAGCGCTTCTACGGGGAAGTTTTCGGATGGCAATACGAAACTTACGGAACCGGCAAGGATGCCTACACCCTCATCCGTGTAGACGGACGACCCATCGCCGGGATCGTCTCCTATGATAAACCTGCCGATGCCGATCGATCCGCAAGATGGCTGGCGTTCATGTCCGTTCCCGACCTGGACCACGCCGCCGATCAGGCAGCCACTTCCGGCGGCAGGGTGCTGGTGCCACCCAAGAATCTTGCGGGGCGCGGTGCGGTTGCTGTGCTGCAGGACCGTGAGGGTGCAATCTTCGGCGTGATCCATGCGACTGACGGCGATCCGCCCGATGTCTTGCCATCATACAACACGTGGCTCTGGATCGAACTTTGGGCCAAAGACAGCTCACTGATGGCGGATTTCTATCGTCCCATCGGCGCGTACACGATCGAACGGCAGGAGGATATCGGAGACCGGCCCGAAATACGCCTGGTGGCCGGTGGATACCCTCGGGCCGCGGTGCTCGAGCTTGAACGCAAGGATCTGCCTTCCACGTGGCTTCCCTATGTCCGCGTGAAGGATTTGCAGCAAACCCTGGCACGTATCGAGCGAGCCGGCGGCAGGGTCGTGGTGCCCCCAAGCCCGACGGTTCGGAACGGAAAGGTAGCCGTATTTCTGGATCCTCTGGGTGCAGCGCTGGCCGTTGCACAATGGACGGATGAAAACAACGCGGAGAACAAGCCATGAAGCGATATGGTCACAAACACAGGCCGTTTGTTTTGCTGGTGGTGGCGATGGCACTGCTGGCAACCGGCTGCGCCTTGGACAGTCCATACGACTACCAGCAAAACCAGGTCGTGGGCGGAGTTTATTACAGAGGCTACGGCGCGGGTTATTATCACCGCGATGTCATCGTCACCCCTTCCCCGCCCCGGCATGCATCGCAACTGCCTGCGCGTCCTGTGCCCAGGCCAGCGCCCAGAAGATGATAAATATGGTTCGGCTGATTCATTTTCCATCAATTAACTAAACGACACTGAATTTAAAAAAGTGGAAGTTGTTTTTTTCTAATAAAATCGGAATCTATAGGGATCGAGAACTTTGATCGTCCTTGTATACACGTCTCCATTTTCTTTTGTAAACGTATATATCTCCTGCCTCTCAACGGTTGGAATTTACAGATAGTAATCTTCTTTTCTTTTACTGTAAGCACCTCCACTAACCGTTGAACCTGTTGATTGTTTACAAACCGGAGATCCTACGGTTGAATCAAGTGTAAAGGTTCCTGAGAATTTAGAAGTGTCGGCAATAGCAGAATCATTGATGATAAACAGCAATAGAAAGCCAATGACTATTTTTGCCAGATTCATGGTTCCCTTGCCTGGCCGATAGTCGGCAGGCGGTCGGATCAACGTCATGCTTAACGTAGCCATCGTGCCTTAGGAGAGATGGGACTGGTGACACCGAGAAGCGGACACAACACCGGTTGGATTGAAACAGCAGGACTTGATCGGTTTTGCTGTGGCTTGTATAACTCGTTCGGGCGGTCATGCCTTTGAAACCGTTTTGGATATCAAAAGGCAGCTGCCCGAAATCGATGATGAAAACTTAGCTGGTGTCACACATCATTTTCACCCTACCGAATCTCAACGGAAGCAGGCGATGAAGTAGCATAGACTTTTATTGTTAGACGATGCAACCCTAAACCCAATACCAACAATTGAGGCTAAAAAAAATGTGGTTTACTATGCCAAAACAGACGTTAAGGCGGATGGTCTGGCTTCTTTGCCTATTGGTTGCCCTGACGGCATGCAAAGAAAAAACTGAAATTATTGAGGCGGTCCGAGCCATCAAGACGATTACCGTCAGTGATCAACCTGCCGGGCAGATACTCAAATTCTCCGGGCTCGTCGCCGCGGTCGACTCCTCCGGGCTCAGCTTTGAGGTCGGTGGGCAGGTGGCTGCTGTGAACGTCGATATTGGAGACCGAGTCGAAAAGGGACAGGTGCTCGCCGAACTCGACCCGGAGTCCTACCAGCTGAATGTGGATGCGGCCAAGGCCGAGCTGGCCAAGGCCAGGGACAATGTAACCAAGACCAAGGCGCAATATGAGCGCCATAAGCGGATTTACGAACAGGGCGCCGGCGCCAAGAGTTATCTGGATGTCTCCGAATTTAATTTCAAGTCCGCCGCGAGTGCGGTCAATTATCAGATGGCCAAACTGGATTTGGCCAACCGCGATCTGCGTAAAACCAGGCTGTTTTCCCCCTATGACGGCACGATTGCTTCGCGGTCGGTCCAGCCGCACGAAGAAGTGGCGGCGGGAAAGGAAATACTTAACATCAACGCCACGGGAAAAAGGGAAATCCAGTTGGCCGTTCCAGAAACCGCCATCGACCGGATCACCATCGATGCCAAGGCGACGATCACCTTTCCCACACTACCGGGTGAGTCGGCAAACGGCCGCATATCATACATCGGCAGCGCTGCCATTCAGTCCAACGCCTTTCCGGTCAAGGTGGAACTGAACGATCCCAATGAAAAAATATTGCCCGGTATGACGGCAGAGGCGAATCTCATCACTACGGATACACAACTGGCAATTGGTTACCTAGTTCCCCTCCAGGCTATCCTGCCTGCTCAGGAATCGAACCAGGGATTTGTCTTTGTATATGATAACCAGACATCGACGGTTAAAAAGACGCCGGTGCACGCCGCCGGGATGGATAGAAAAAAAGCAATTATTTCAGAGGGGCTGACCACCGGGGACATTATTGCCGTGGCCGGGGTAAGTTTCTTGGCCGATGGGATGGAAGTGAAATTGCTGCAACCGTAAAGCGCCTGGGACAAAAGGAACTGAAAATGAATGGGATCACCGGATTTGCCCTGAATAATTCACGAACCGTCATCATGACCATGTTACTGGTGATTGTCGGCGGTATTTACGCGTTTATCGACCTCCCGAAATTGGAGGATCCATTCATAACGATTCGCGAGGCGGTGATTTCGGCAAAATATCCCGGGATGCCTGTGGAAAATATCGAGCGCTTGATTACCCGGCCCATCGAAGAGGAACTTCGGAGCATGGGCGAGGTCGATGAGATTTATGATTCCACGTCCAAAGTCGGCGAATGCCTGATCCACGTCACCATCAAGGATGAAGTGCCTTCCGAGCAGCTCCCGGCGACATGGAAACTGCTGCGCAACCGGATGGCCGATGTCAAACCCGAGCTGCCGGAAGGCACGATAGGACCGGTGGTCAACGATACGGTCGGGGACACCACCGTGGCCACAATTGCGCTGTGGAGTGACGGGTTTTCCATGGCGGAAATGCACGAAACCGCCCGTCAGATCAGAGAACGGCTCAATCTCATGAAGGGGATCATGAAGGTCGATCTCACCGGCGTACAGGATGAACGCATCTACGTCGAAGCATCCAGCGCCAAGATTGCGCAGCTGGGAATCGATATGGCCATTATCGGGCAGAGTCTTCGGGAGCAGAATATTCTTTTGCCGGGTGGCCGGATCAATGTCAGCGGTGTGGAAATCGCAGTGGAAACCCAGGGCCGATTCACGTCCATCGCGGAAATCGAAGACGTCCTTATCCCGATTTCCGGCACCCAGGCAACGATCCCCCTGCGCGACATCGCTACCGTTAGAAAAGCCTATGTGGAGCCGATTCACAACCCGGCATACTACAACGGTCATCAGGCCATTGTTCTGGGGATCTACATCCTCAGCGGGGTTGACGCCGTCGAGTTCGGCGAACGACTGAAGAAAAGAGTCCAGGAGATCGAGCAATCCCTTCCCTGGGGTTACAAACTCGATTTTGCCACCTACCAGCCCGAGCTCATCAAAACCGCCGTCCAGGGCATGGTGATCAATGTCATCGAAAGCGTGGCGATCGTCCTGGTGGTGGTCATGCTGCTGCTGGGGTTCAGAACCGGGTTGATTGTCGGCTCCTTTATCCCACTGGTCATGCTTTTCGGTATTTTGACCATGTATACCCTGGGAATCGACATGGAGCGGATGTCGCTGGCCACGATGATCATCGCATTGGGCATGTTCGTGGACAACGCCATCGTGGTGTCCGACGATATCAAGGTGAATCTGGAATCAGGAATGCCGCGCAAGGACGCCGTGTTAAAAACCGGTAACGCCCTCACGCTGCCCTTGCTCACCAGCACGCTTACGACCGTCTTCGCCTTCGGCCCGATTTTGCT
Organism: Desulfosarcina sp.; assembly: GCA_030145105.1. Lineage (GTDB taxonomy): Bacteria > Desulfobacterota > Desulfobacteria > Desulfobacterales > Desulfosarcinaceae > Desulfosarcina. Next base: position 14,001 of record JAQYWF010000006.1, on the reverse strand, counting down.
CCAAATCGGTTCGACTGGTGACTACACCTCCTCGCTGGGTTCGGTGATGATCATCCTGCTGATGGGGTCGTGGTTTTTCTCCATGTTTTCCTCTACTAGTATGTGTTTCTGGTTTTTAAAAGTAAAACCCTCCAAAGGCACCGACCCGCAGAAGCCGGACGATCCCTATCAGGGCAGATTCTATCGCATCTATCGCCAGATTCTGAAGTTCTCTCTGCGATACCGGTTCCTGGTGATTGCCGTTACAGGAGGTATTTTTGCGGTCTCACTTTATGCGGCGACATTCATATCGCAGGCCTTTTTTCCCAGTGGGGACCGCAACCAGTACCTGATCTATCTGGATCTTCCCGCCGGGACACGCATCGAGGAGACCGACAGGTCGGTAAGAGAACTCAGCGCCTGGTTGGAGGACGAACAGGAAAATCCCGAAATTACGGGAACCATCGCCTATGTCGGCAACGGCGGACCGCGCTTTTTCCTTTCACTGTCACCGATGGACCCGGACCCGTTTGTCGGGTTTGTAATTGTCAATACCAAGGCGAGTGAAGATGTTCCCATACTCGTCCAGCGCACGCGGCATTACATCGAAAGCCATTTCCCCAACATGCGCGGAAGAGTCAAATCCATGTGGCTCGGGGCCAGTGAAACCGGTCTGCTTGAAATCCGGCTCAGTGGACCCGCGATAGATTTGCTGGAGGAGCAGGGCCGGCAATTAATGGATGCGCTTCGTAAGATACCTGGGACCATCGATATCAAACAGAATTGGAACAACCGGGTGTATTCGGTCAAAGCGGATGTCGATCAAGCCCGCGCCCGCCGTGCGGGAGTGACATCCAAGGATGTGGCCGACACCCTGGAGTTCTTTGTCGATGGGTTGACAGCCACTAATTTCTATCAAGGCAATGTCGAAATCCCCATCGTCGGGCGCGGCTTTGAAACCGAACGGGATTCTCCCGACAGCCTGCGTACGCTGGGCATCCGCACCGAATCCGGCGACAGCGTGCCGCTCAGCCAGGTTGCCGATGTGCATGTCGAAGGCGAACTAAACCGCATCATGCGCTACAATCAGGAGCGCACCATAACGGTCAGCGCGAAAAACCAGGCGTTGCTGGCATCCGAACTCTTTGCCGCCATGAAGCCGACCCTGGACAATATGAACTTTCCGGTCAACCACTACTGGGCGGTCGGGGCGGAATTAGAGGATTCTGCCAAAGCCCAAAGGAATCTGATGAAATGGATGCTGCCCTGTTTTGGCGGTATCGTGTTTCTGCTGGTATGGCAGTTCAACTCTATCCGCCGGGCCGCGATCATCATCCTGACCATGCCGCTGGTCATGGTCGGTGCCGTGGTTGGCCTTCTGGTGATGCAGGCCGATTTCGGTTTCATGGTGATCCTCGGCCTGTTGGCTCTGGCTGGCTCCATCGTCAACAACGGCATCGTGTTGATCGATAAAATCGAGGAAAATATTCGTAACGGACAGAACCCCTACGATGCGGTCGTAAACTCGGCCGTCAGCCGATTCAGGCCGATCCTGCTTTCGGTTTCGACGACGATGCTGGGCTTTTCGCCGCTGATTCTCAACCATGATCCGCTTTTTTTCGGAATGGCGTGCGTGATGTTTTTCGGGTTGGGCATCGGCAGTTTATTTACGCTAAATTATGTTCCGGCGCTCTACAGCATCTTTTTTCGGGTTAAACTCACGGCTGATAACGTGCCTGCTTGAACTTGTGACAATAAACCCCATCGTTGCATAAAAACATGTGAAAATTATTTTAACATTATGTAAATATAGATAAAATGTTTCATTTTACCGGATGTTCAGGAATCCACCTGATGTGAATTCCTGCAAAAACAATGATTTTCTCATGTTTTTACCCTCTCGGGAAAGCGGGAGGATTCCAGATCCCGCGTTACCAAGGGATTGCACTAAAGGACTACGGCGTCACCCTCGGCGCCTTGGCTCTGAAACCCTCCCGCTTTTGCATCGTTGGGGTAAAGATTGGGGCCAATATTTTCACCGACCGCTCCGACATATGTGGTTATACAGGAGAGCCCGCTATGAATAATGATATAGGCGATGTGGCAATCATTCAAAGACCGATAAACCGGTTTAGAAAACGACGTCCGACATTGAGATCCTGGATGCTGGTATGGACAACCATTGCCCTGATGGCGAGTGGTTGCACCATGGTCGGACCGGATTTTGTGAAACCGGAGGCACCGCTGCTGAATGACTGGAAGGAGACACAAGCACCTGGCTTGCGTGCCGGTCAAACCAACTACAGTAACTGGTGGCAAGTGTTTGACGACCCCGTGCTCGACAATCTGGTCGAGAAAGCCTATCAGCAGAACCTTTCCCTGCAGATCGCCGGCATCCGTATTTATGAGGCGCGTGCGCAATTGGGGATTGCGGTCGGCCGCTTGTACCCTCAGCAGCAATCGGTTTCTGGAGACCTGACAACCAACAAAGCAAGTATAGGTACCGACACCCCCTTTGTCGACAATCATTTCAATTCATTGAGCCTCGGGTTCGATGCGGCGTGGGAGTTGGACGTTTGGGGCAAGTATCGCCGTTCGGTACAATCCGGCGTCGCCAACCTGGAGGCCACCGTCGCCAGCTATGACAACGTTCTCGTATCCTTGACGGCCGAAGTCGCGCGCACGTACATCCTGATCCGCACGTTGGAGAAACGGTTGGCGATCGCCGAGGAAAATGTCAAGTTGCAGGCGCAATCCCTGCGGATTGCCGACGTCCGATTCAAAGAGGGCGCCGTCTCGGAGCTGGATGTGACCCAGGCCAGGATGTTGTTGACCGACACCCAAGCCCTGGTCCCCCAACTGGCATCCGGACTGCGTCAAGCCCAGAACGCACTGGCCATCTTACTCGGTATGCTGCCGGGAGAACTGAAAGAGTTGCTAAGTGGGCCGATTGATATTCCGGTAGCCGCCGAGACAGTTATTGTTGACATTCCGAATAATCTTCTCAGGCGTCGACCCGACATCCGGTTGACCGAGTTGCAAATCGCCACCCAAAGTCCTCAGATCGGAATCGCCAAAGCAAACCTGTATCCTCAATTTTTTCTATTTGGAAGTATTGGATGGAATTCATCAGACGCAAGTTCGGTATCCGGCCAGAATTCGCTGGGTGATCTATTCAGCTATAAGAGTTTGTTCTGGACCGCCGGACCGGGTTTCAACTGGGATATTCTTAATTACGAACGCATCCGAAACCGTGTGCGGGTAGAAGATGCACGCCTTCAACAGCTGGTGGTCAGTTACAAAAATACGGTGTTAAACGCCCAACGGGAAGTCGAAGATGCGATGGTCGCCTTTACGCAGGCCAAGGAAGAGGAGCGGTTTCTGAAAGAGAGCGTCAATGCGGCCCAACGATCGGTAACGATATCTTCGCTGCAATACAAAGAGGGGCTCGTTGACTATCAACGCGTATTGGATTCTCAACGTTTTCTGGCCACCCAGGCAGATCGTTTGACTGAAGTCAGCGGCCAGGTGGGCACGAACCTTGTGGCTACCTACAAAGCGCTGGGAGGCGGTTGGCAAATCAGGGAAGGTGAAGAAATCCTTTCGGTAGAAAACAGAGATGCGATGATCCAGCGCACCAGTTGGGGCGGATTGCTTGAGCCGGAATCGGTCGAATTGCCTGTTGACGACAAGGAGCGCCGGGATTGGCGACGGCCGGACTGGTAATGAATACGACAACGTTGTCTACAACGCCCTGGGGGTTGACACCGCTATACCATTATTTTGACGATCTCGGTGAGAAGATGTGAAGGCAATCAAATACCTATCCCTTTTTATACTGTTGATCACCATGATCACCTGGGGTAGTCTGGCGATCTTTTTCTCCTATTTGCCAACCCCGCTGCGCTATATAGGCGCCGGCCTTTTCGTAGTGGCCTCCGCCGCCCTGCTGCTGTTGCTTCGTCCAAGACGAAAAGCGGTAATGGCCTTTTTGGGCCTGTTTGCCGTGGTCCTCATCGGGTGGCTGTCCATGCAACCGTCCAACGATCGCAACTGGCAGCCGAATGTGGCGGTCTTGCCTTACGCCACTGTCGATGGGGATGCGATCACGGTGCACAACATCCGCAATTCCGATTACCGGACGGAAACGGACTATACCATTGACTATTATAACAAGACCTTCAACCTGTCCAGGCTTCGGAGTTTCGATCTTTTCTTGAGCGACTGGGGCCTTGAAACGATTGTGCATACACTGGTCAGCTTTGGCTTCGATGATGGCAGCTACCTGTGCATCTCCATTGAGACCCGCATGGAAGTCGGTGAAGCGTACTCCACCATCAAGGGTTTTTTCAGGCAGTACGAACTCTTTTACGTGGTGGCAGACGAGCGTGATCTGATCCGCCTGAGGACCAACTACCGTCAGGGGGAGACCGTTTACCTGTATCGTCTGCAGGGCTCATCCCTTGAGGTCGCCAGGCAGATTTTTATGGGTTACATCCGCTACATCAACCGTTTGAAGGAAAAACCCGAATGGTACAACGCCTTGACCGGTAATTGTACGACCGAAATTCGCGGCCACACCCGGCCGTATGCCGGCGAGGTCTGGTGGGACTGGCGGATACTGGCCAACGGCTATCTCGACGAATTGGCCTACGAGAAAGGGGTCGTAGACACATCCATACCCTTCAAGATACTCAAACAGCGAAGCATCATCAACAAAAAGGCCCAGGCGGCGGGCCAAGACCCCGCTTTTTCCAAAATAATCCGGCAAGGGCTTCCTGGCATGGATTCGCCACCATGATCCTGATGCAAAAAAAGGCTTAGACTGTGAAACTTCATCGCATTGCCTGGAAATCTGAACGGACCTTCGTCGGCAATAAGTGGCGATTTGCGCTCTTGTCGTCCGTGTTGCTTGTGCTTTTTCTATCCGGTTGCGCCACACCCATCGGGACCCGTGTAGTGGGCGTTAGGCAGACCTATGAACAAATCAATCTGAACGCTATCAAGCAAGATGATTACAGCCATGCCTCGGCACTTGTGCTGCATCGTTTTTTTCTTGAGGAACGGTTCAGTGAGGATCCCGACGGGACCATCGAGATCCTGCATGACAAGGCCAGTGAAGACGAGCGCCGCGATCTACTCTACGCCCTATCCGAACTAACATACCTGATCGCCGACAAGGCCCGCATGAGCGCCAACAAGGCCAGCAGCGGCACTGGCCCGGCCCACCTCCAGAGGGCCAAGCGATTTTACCTGGCGTCGGCGGTTTATGCCTATTATTATCTGCTAGGGGAACGGGGAGGAGAACTCCCGGGACCATACGATCGCCGGTTTCGGGTGGCCTGTGATTTGTACAACACCGCCCTTTCCCAGGCCCTGGTCTTGCGAAAAGAGGGAAACAAGGCTCAAGTCGGTTTGCAGGAACTACCGGTGGGATCTATATTTCTCGAACTTCGTCACGACGGGTTCCCCTATGATCTGGAAAGCTTCGAAACATTCATTCCTGCCGATGGATTGTCCGTTTACGGACTCACCGTCAGGGATCGGCGCCCGGGACTCGGCGCACCCTTTGTCGCCGTGGGAAAGAAAACTCCCGACTGGCCGGTGGTCAAATCGGTACCCGGGACTCTTTTTTTGCGGGTCGAGGGCGATATCCGGAACCTCAGGGAAGGGGTCCAGGGTCGGGTGGAACTATACTCCTCCTATGAAAAAAGGGCTGTGGCGGTCAATGACCAACAGGTTCCTTTGGAAAACGACCTGGCCGCCCAGCTGGCTTACGGCCTCAATCAGCCATTCTTCTGGGATATCGGGGAACTGCAGTTTCTCAAAGGGGCGGTGGTAAAGAGCGGTATTTATCCGGTGCAGCCCTACAGTCCTGGACGGATCCCGGTTGTTTTCGTCCACGGGACCTTCAGCAGCCCGGTTTGGTGGGCCGAAATGTTCAATACGCTCCGCTCGGACCCGGTCCTGTGGGATAAATACCAGTTCTGGTTTTACCTCTACGACAGCGGCAAGCAGATCGTTCTTTCCATGCGTGAATTCCGTGAATCGTTGTCCCGGATGGTGGAAACCCTTGATCCAGAAGGCCAAGACACCGCCCTGAAGGAGATGGTTGTCGTCGGGCACAGCCAGGGAGGGCTTCTGACCAAGATAACGGCGGTGGAAACCGGGGACGCCATTGTCCGAGCGGCAACCCACAAAGGCTTGGACGAGCTCGACCTATCGGAGGCCGATCGGGCCATGGTCGAGCGTTACCTGGTTTACTCACCACTGCCGTTTGTGAGCCGGGTTGTCTTTATCTCGACGCCTCACCGGGGCAGCTATCTCGCCGGCGGCTGGATCCGACGGATGGTAAAAAAGATCGTGTCGTTGCCCGTGGATGTGGTCAAGCAGGCGACTTCCCTTGTTCTTACAGCTAATAAAATGGGTGTCACCGGATTTGAAGAAACGGGCAGCCTGCCGACCAGCCTTGACGGCATGTCCCCCGATAATCCCGGATTGCTTGCCTTGGCGGAAATCCCCCTCGCCCCCGGCATAACGGGGCATTCCATCATTGCCATCGACGGTGATGAAAATCCGCCGGACGGCAAAGACGGGGTCGTCAAGTACACCAGTGCGCATGTCGATTACGTGGAATCGGAATTCATCGTCCGCAGCGGCCACTCCAGCCAGGAACACCCGCTGGTGATTGAAGAGGTCCGGCGAATTCTGCTGGAGCACCTGGACAGCATTGGCCGTTTGCAGTGAGATGGTGGAAAATGGCCTAATCTTCTATAAATGTTGTCTTTTTATTCATTGACACACGAGCATCGTTTGACATATTTACTTGCGCAAAAAAAGCAAGTTCTTATCTTTGTTGGCGTTTTATCATCTTTTCCCTAATGAAACGGCCTGCGCAATCCATCTGGAGTGTATTCGGTGGGGCACACAATTAACTATCTGGGTAACATCGTGTGTCAACACCCTTGTGTTGGCGTTTAATCGACGGAGACGAATCATGACCTTCCTGAGTTTTTCACGCCTGGCGTTGAGTCGAGCGACGAGGCAGTTCTTTTTTTTCTTGGCCAGCCTGCTTTTTGTGTTGGCTGCGTCCGCTACTCATGCCGCTGATGAAGCAGCAACTTTCAGCAATGAGGAATTGGATCAGATGCTTGCACCTATCGCACTGTATCCGGACTCACTGCTGGCCCAGGTGCTGATGGCCGCTACTTATCCGGCCGATGTCGTCGAAGCGGCCAAGTGGTCCGAAGCGAATCCCGATCAGCAGGGCGATACAGCGGTCAATGCGGTAGCTGACCAATCTTGGGATCCGAGTGTAAAGTCGCTGGTGGCCTTTCCGCAGGTACTTGCCATGATGAGCGCCAAGCCAGTTGATGTTCAACGACTGGGTGATGCCTTTCTCGCCCAGCCTTCCCAAGTCATGGATCGGGTGCAGTTTCTGCGCAATAAGGCACAAGAAGCAGGCAACCTTGAGACCAATGAACAACAAAAAGTCAGCACGCAGACTGATAGCGACCAGTCGGTGATCATCATCGAACCCGCACAGCCGCAGACAGTGTATGTGCCGGTGTATCAGCCAACGGTGGTTTATGGCGCATGGTGGTATCCCGCCTATCCGCCTTATTACTGGGCGCCGCCACGTTATTACTATCCGGGTGGCGCGTTTGTTGCCGGCGTTGTGTGGGGTGCGGCGATCGTTGGTATTCACAACGGCCTGTGGGGCGGCTGCAACTGGAGGCACGGCCACGGCAGCGTCAATATCAATGTCAACCGCTACAACAATATCAACGTCAACAATCGAATCAACAACGTGAATAAAAGCAACACCAACTGGAAGCACAACGCGGCCAACCGCAAAGGGGTGCCGTATCGCGATGACAAGACACGCCAACAATACGACCGCAAGGTTGCAGGTGCTGAGAACCGGGCTGACTCCCGGGGTCGTGACACACAACGTGATGCCAGCCGTCAGCAGGCGGAGACAACCCTGAAGAATCGTGGTGCTGACCCGGCGGCTGGGCGCGAGAAGCTGCGTAACGATCCGCAAACACGCGATCGTGCCAATCAGGCAACGCAAAACCCGGATCGCAACCAAACACGCAACCCATCACAAAACATGGATCGTAGCCAGGAGCGCGCCAAGGCGCAGAATGCGGATCGCAGCCGGGCGAATCAATCACGTTCGTCATCGAACAGGGGCAGTGAAAATGCGTTCAAGGGTGCGAGCAATACGTCGCAGAGTCGCCATCAGGTCAGTCGGGGTAGCGCCAGCCGTCAATCAGCCAGCAGCCACAGCCGGGGGGGCGGCCGCTCCAGCGGTGGGCGCTCGAGTCGTGGCGGAGGTAGACGCTAAGTGCACCTATGGGTACAAAGGTGGGGGGAACAAACATGATGAGCAATAAAACACGTATGAAGTCGAATGGTTTCTTGGCGTCAGTTTTGGCAGGAATGGTGCTGTTCGCGTCGATGCCAGTGGCTGCGCAACAGGCCTATCCCACAGCAGATGCCGCGGCAACAGCGCTGGTTGATGCGATTGCGAAAAATGATCATGCTGCGCTACGCGTTGTACTGGGGAATGACTGGAAAAACTTCATCCCTACAGAGAACATTGAAGACAAAGATGTCGACGCCTTCCTCAAAGCCTGGGCCGAGGCGCACAAAATTGTGTCCAACTCAGCGCAAACAGCACATCTGGCGGTGGGCACGCAGGAATGGGTGCTGCCCATTCCGCTGATCGAAAAGCAGGGTGCCTGGCGGTTTGACACGCTAGCTGCTGCAGACGAGATCCGGACACGCCGCATCGGTCGTAACGAGCTGGCGACAATGCAGGCCGTGCTGGCCTACTACGATGCGCAAAAGGAATATGCGCGCGTGGATCGTAACGGCGACGGTGCGCTCGAATATGCACAACAAATCATCAGCACACCCGGAAAGCAAAACGGGCTCTACTGGGCTGCGCTTGAAGGTGAGGAACCCAGCCCGTTGGGCCCGCTTTATGGTGAGGACAAGCAAGGCTATGACTACGAGGGGTATCAGTACCGTATCCTCACAGCACAGGGTAGTAGCGCACCAGGAGGTGCCTACAATTACATCATTAATGGCCGTCTGGTCGCCGGATTCGCATTGGTGGCATGGCCAGCAGAATATGACGAAAGCGGCGTGATGAGCTTCATCGTCAGCCATGACGGTGTCATTTACGAAAAAGATCTGGGAACGGAAAGCGATGCTGTCGCAAGCGCCATGACCCTGTTCAATCCTGATAGCAGTTGGCACAAGGTGAATCCATGAAGCTGCATCTGGCAGCCCTCGTATTGGTCGCCACGCTGCTTGGCGGTTGCACTTATCACCAGGCCGCACCCGGCGTTTATTCAACTACGCCGGTCAACAGCTTCGACCGTTCATGGGAGGCTGCGCAAGCCGCCTTCGCCGATCAGGGCGTGCCGATTACCCGCGAGGATCGTGCTGCGGGCATCATGGGTGGCACACGTAACGGCATCGATGTGACGGCGAATCTGCGTACCCAGGCAGACGGTAGCGTGCGTGTAAAGTTCAATACCAGTGGCATTACGTCCAGAGACCCTGATCTCATCAATCGCATGCTCGATGCATATAACCGTAACATGGGCCGCTAGAACCGTGATCCGATTCAGGACTTGCATCAAATGCCTAAATTCAATTGATTTTGTATTGTGACATTTAAAATTCATCACCAGAAGCGGGTATCGTCATGCGTGTATTTAAACCTCTCCGTTGGATCCTTTATATTATCGGCGGCTTGATCGCATCTCTGCTCTTGATCCTAATCCTCCTGTCAATCATCCGTATTCCTATAGATTTGAGCAGCCACAAAGGCATGGTGGAGTCGGCCGCATCATTGGCTCTTGGCCGCACGGTAAAGATTGACGATAAAATTGTGATCAGCACCTCCCTTCGGCCAGTTTTTTCAGTCGAGGGTTTGCGAATATCGAATCCCAAAAACTTTGAAAAAGGTGATTTCCTCAACATGAAAAGCGCCGAGATCCGCGTGCATGTGCTCCCGCTTCTCATGGGCAAGATCAAGGTAGCCAAATTCAGCGTCAAAGGGATTTCAATCACGCTCGTGGAAAACAAGCAAGGAGCGGTCAACTGGTCCTCGAAGACCCTGGCAGAAGGTAAATCTGAAGCCCCGCCCGAGCCGAAACCGTCCATCAGAGAAAATCAGCTGGAGCTGACATCCGATTCTTTGGTGCTGGCCAAGCTGGATCTGGCGGACATCGCGGTGGATTATCACCGGCCAGGTATGGCGGAACCGATGCAATTCAAAATAGACGAATGCACCGGGACCATGTTGCCCGGAAAGCCTTTCATTCTTTCAATGAAGGGAAAACTGCTAAATGAACCATACACGACTGAGATCGAAATTGGCTCCCTGCAGGAACTGATCGAAGAAAGCAGATCACGCATGGCGATTGATACCCAAATCGCAAAAACCCGGTTCAATTTTGCAGGCACTCTCGATCTGGCCAAGGCAACCAAAAACCTGCATTTAAAAGCATCAGCGGCTGGAGATCATTTGGACAATCTGAACGGATTGTTGGGATTAGACCTGCCGCCCTTGAAGTCCTACAAAGCTGCAGCCGAGCTTTCAATGGGTCGGGAACGGATCGAGCTAACTGATTTTTTGATCCAGGTCGGAAACAGCCAATTGACCGGAAAGATGACCGCCGAGAAATCCGGCGACAAGCCGGAGGTGACCCTCGAACTGGAATCGCCATTGATTCAACTCAACGATTTTGATGTCGGTGAGTGGTCGCCGGAAAAAAGCGACCCGAAGCAATCGGTAGCAGAGGAAAACCGAGGAAAAGCGTCTGAGGCGGTCGGAACCGGTAAACTGCTTAGTCCGGAGGTGTTGGCCAAATTCAACGTCCGGATGGATGTGAAGGCCGATAAGGTGATGTCCGGAAAGGATGAACTGGGTAGTGGTGTGTTGACGGTCACCCTGAAAGACGGACGTTTTACCGCAGACCCGGTGAAACTAAACATTCCCGGAGGCTCATTCTTTATGGCGGCATCGCTCAAGCCGGAAAAATCGGCCCCGGAAGCGTCGGTGAGGGCGACGATAGAAAATTTCGACTTTGGTGTGCCGGTACGGCGAGCAAAGCCGAAGGCGGACATGGGTGGCATCATCAATCTCGACGTGGATCTGAAATCTTCGGCCGACAGTTTTAACAATCTCATGGCTAGCAGCAATGGATATTTTAATTTTTCCGGTCGCTTGGAAAACCTCAAGGCAGGTGTCATCGACCTGTGGGCGGTAAACGTGATTGCAGCCGTTCTTTCCAGAAACAAAGAGAACCAATCACAGATCAATTGTCTGGTAGGCCGCTGGACCATGAAAGACGGTGTTCTGGAACCAGACGTTTTTTTGATCGATACGACAAAAATCAGAATCTGCGGCAAAGGGCAGATAAACTTCAAAGATGGGCACATCGATTTAAAAATGGCCCCTATCCCCAAAAAGGCCGAATATTTCAGCCTGGCAACACCCGTCGAAGTCAAAGGCAACTTCACTGATTTTGGCGTGGGCATACAGCCAGGTGGCCTATTGGGGACCACCGTCAACTTCATAGCCAGTCCGGTGACAAGCACATTCAAGCGATTGTTCAGCCAAGAACTGCCGGCAGACGGCAATGATGTCTGTGCCATTCCCATTGGCCCTGAGGACAGATCAGCAAAACCTTCTGTGGGATGCAAGTAATACGTCGGGAACCGACCAATCGGCAGGAGGAAAGCACGACCCCGTTGTAATCCACCTATCATCGCTTCACACAAAATGGCCGCTGACCTGAAAAGGCCAACCACGACACCTTGTAGTTGGCCTTTTGAGTCAAATCATCCGTCTTGGAAGAAAACGGTAATCAGCGAACTTTAAAATTTTTTTAATCAATCACAGGTTTCACCCAGTGATTCACCAACCGTGCCGTTGTCTCATTATTTTGCCGTGAAACTGAACTTCTGACCACCGATGGACGCCTCGTACATCAACCCACCTTTGGCTTGTGTAAAAACGACCATGCCTTTGTAATAGTTTGTTTCCGCCTGTGCGGCGGTGGCAGGCCCGGCACTGGCACTGGCCGTGGCCCCTTCACTACCGGCCTTGCCTTGAACGCCGGCCGTGATGGCAACCGCGGAGGCCGTGCCGTCAAACTCAAAGTTTCCGCTGGTGAATTCATCATAGGCACGTTTGTCTTCAAAAAAGATCATCTGGCTGAATGCCTGACCGCCGGCCTGAAAACCGATGGACCCCTTGATTAAAGATGCTTCGCCCGTGACCTTGCCGCCCTGGTAGACTTGTCCTTTTCCATAGGAACCACCGACGACGAACCCACCCTTGCCGATAGTCGGGAAAACCGCATATCCGTATGCGTTCTTAAAAAAAGGCTGGACCGCGGGGGACTTTTTGTAAATCGCAATGGTATCCGTATAACTGTCTGCCATTGCTGGAATTGACATCGCCACGGCCAAGATAACCGTCAATGTTATAATCGGGAAACGATAGATTTTGATCATTAGATGTTCCTTTTCTTTTTAAGGTTATTATTATTTCAATCCGACCTCTTTCATTGCATCCTTACACCGAGAACTTACATTTTTGTCATTCTTTTCTATACAATCTAACAGCCGTCCCTCGCCAGCTGCAACACCGCTGCAAAACTTATCGAGATCATCCGCGCACTCGTTGGTCACGTAACCCAAGGCAGCCACGGCCCGCTCCAGTTGCACGGAGGCGTCGTACAGCGCATACTCACATTTTCCAGAAAGCTTATCACCATGGGCAAAGAGGCAAGCCAGGATTCGACCCTCTCCGGGAGTAACATCTTTGCAATATGTTTCTAATTCTGCCTTGCAACCATCAGCCACAACCTTCACGAGGTCCTGCCCGGCGACAGCCGGCATAGTAGCCAGAAACAAGATACCTAAAACAAGCCCAACAATCTTTCTTGACATCATTTCATACTCCTTTTCTTTAGTTGATATTTTTAATAATGGAAACAAACCCAATTGCATCGGTTGAGGCGATGAACGGCGGGACTCCATTGGAGACACAAAATTAACCATCTATACGACGAATACACTAATCACGAAGTAATAACTGGCAAGTGCTCAAGGTGCCAATGATGTCAAAAAAATACTAACGTAACAGTTAGCATTTCAAATAACCAGGCATCAGAATTGGTTGCATGACGCTTACTGCAAAGGATTAAAGGCCATATCTGTTGGCCATAGCATAGGCCAGAAAAATAGGCTCCCCGGAGGAGACCCTATGGCGTTTTTCCCTCCACCTGTAGGGGGAAAATTTGGTTGGAATCGAACTTTCCAGCTTAAAAACAAAAAAGCCGCTTGTGCGGCAAGAAACCGCGCAAACGGCCAGTAAGTAGGGAATCACGTATATTTAAAAAGTGGCGTCCCCAAGGGGATTCGATCCCCTGTCGCCGGCGTGAAAGGCTCCCAACACCAAATTGCATAGACATTAAATATCGATAAGTTACTGTAATTTTGTAATTTCATTGAGTGAATATTTGCGGGAATATGTGGGCAAAAATATGGAAAAACCAGAATACCCTATACCATTTACACTCAGTTTTTCACTCAGTGAATTTTCTGGCCCCCTGCCCCACTCTATTTGGTCTATCCCCCAATCCACCCCATCACCACTTCTTCAACCAACCGGACTTCATCATCTGTAAGCATCTTTCCTCATACAAAATAGGACCTATCTGATCGATATGCAACTCGTGACATAATAGTGCCATGAGCTTTATCCCCCACCTACCAAATTGTCAAGGAACACTAAACCCTTGAAACAACAGGGTATTGATGCGATCAATAATATATTCCCACCTACTGTTTCCACCATCACTGATACGGAGATTCACCCATGGCACTGACGAAACGCGATATCATTGAACAGGTCTATAATGAACTCGGATTCCCCAGGAACCAAACCGTTGAGAACTTGGAATCCATTAAAGACATATGAAT
>JAQYWF010000081.1 GCA_030145105.1 Desulfosarcina sp. | reverse complement strand
GAACGGATCTGCAGAACCTTGGCACCGAGGCTGGCCATGTTCAGCATCTCGTCATAAGAGATCTCTTTTATTTTTCTCGCCCGTGGGCAGATGTTCGGATCTGCCGTGTAAATGCCGTCCACATCCGTATAGATCTCACAAACGTCGGCTTTCAAGGCTGCAGCAATGGCCACCGCCGAGGTGTCCGACCCGCCGCGGCCCAACGTGGTGATGTTGCCCTTGATGTCTGTTCCCTGAAAGCCGGCCACCACGACGATGCTTTGGTCTGCCAGAAGGCGCTTGATCCGGTCCGTCCCGATTTCAAGGATGCGGGCATTGCCGTATTCGCAGTCGGTAACCACTTCCGCCTGGTGTCCGAGCAGACTCTGGGCTTTGTGCCCCAGGCCCTTGAGCATCATGGCCAACAAAGCAGCGGTGGTTTGTTCGCCGGTCGCCAGCAGTACATCCAGTTCTCGCCGGTCCGGGGTTTCGGTGGCTTCGTTGGCCAGGCCGATGAGGCGGTCGGTCACACCGGCCATGGCTGACAGGATAACCACCACATCGTTTCCCTTTGTATGGGTTTTGAGCACACGGGTGGCGACGTTTCGGATTCGCTGGGTGTCGGCAACCGATGTACCGCCGAATTTTTGAACGATCAATGCCATAAGCTTCCACCTTCAGTTTTACTACCATCATCTTCTACAGCGGTGAGTAAATGTCGATGTCCTTTAGCAGATCCGATGGGTCGAGTCCATACGCAATTATGCGGATCGACCGGGTGGTATCTCCGGTGACGGTAAAAAACAGGTCCATTCGGCAGGCGGGCCGGTCTGCCGGATGGAGCCGTTGGGCCCATTCGACAGCCACGATGCCCGCTTCGTTGAAAAGATCCAGCAGCCCGATTTCATCTGGATCCACAGGTGTTTGCAAGCGGTAGAGGTCCACATGAGAAAAAGGCAGTCTGCCGGGGTATTCGTTGACCAGGGTATATGTGGGGCTGGTAACGGTAAAGGATGACGGAACGTCCAATCCTCGAGATAGTCCTTGGGCAAATGCCGTTTTTCCACTGCCCAGATCGCCAAACAGCAAAAGGACGAGACCGTTATTCATCCGTCGGCCCATGGCTTGGCCCAAGGCGACGGTTTGGTCGTGTGCATGGGTCTCAAGCTCACGGGCGATACCGTGATCCGGGTAGGTGGGGTTGACGTTCATTTCCCGCTATGATCCGTCGGATAGAGTAGAATGTCCCGTTCGGGCCAGGAAAAACGGTCCTCTCCGGTGAGAAGTTCATCCAACGCCTCTGGAAGGGTATCGATGACTTCCGTGGCCAGGTAGCCGACCGGCGCTATTTTTTGAGCCATCCGGTCTGCGGCCGTTCCATGGAGATACACCCCGGTTTGGGCGGCAGCACTGGCCTCTATACCCTGGGTAACCAAGCCGGCAATCAGACCGGTGAGCACATCTCCCATCCCGCCTGCGGCCATACCCGGATTGCCGGTGGCATTGACGAAAACGATCCCGTCCGGCCGGGCGACCACCGTGGCTGCCCCTTTGAGCACGAGATGCACCTGATGCCTTTCGGCAAATGCGCGCGCATGGCCGATGCGGTCATTTTGAATATCTGCAGTTGAATGGCCGCTGAGCCTGGCCATCTCTCCGGGGTGGGGCGTAAGCACGATGGGTGATCGTCGCCTGGAAAGCACGGATGGTTCCGCTGCAATCAGGTTCAGGCCGTCCGCATCGATAACCAGGGGAACAGGGCTTTCTTGGATCAATCGCCCCACCAGCCTGCCTGTCGATGCGTGGGTCCCCAGCCCCGGCCCCAAGGCCAGACAGCGCTTTCCCTGCATCAGCGAAATGATGTATTCGTGGGCGGATTCGTCCAGGGCACCGTCCGCCGTCTCGGGCAATCCAACGGTCATGGCTTCCGTGACCATTGTCTCCAGCACCGGGTTAAGCGATTTGGGTATCCCCAGTGTCACCAATCCCGCTCCCGTGCGCATGGCAGCTGCGGCGGTCAGGGCGGCGGCCCCGGTTTTCCCGGGCGAACCGGCCAGGATCAACAAGTGGCCCGTGTGGCCTTTGTGGGCCGTTGCCGATCGTTGAGGGATTTGGTTTTTCAGGGCCCCGGGTGTAATGAGGTGCTGCCGGCAGCTTGTTTTTGCGGCAAGGTGTTTCGGGATGCCGATGTCGATGATTTTCAACTGACCGGTGAAGGTTCGTCCCGGATAGCACAGGTGGCCGACCTTGGCAAAACCAAAGGTGGCCGTGGCAGCGGCCTGGATACAGGCGCCGCAGACCCGCCCGGTGTCCGCGTTAAGACCGGAGGCGATATCCACAGCAAAGACAGGCCGGGCCTGTCGGTTAATGAAATCGATTACCGCGCTGAAATATCCCCGGACGTCCGATGAAAGACCCGTACCTAGAATCGCATCGATCCAGGTGTGCTGATGGCGCATGAGCAACTTATGGGTTTCAAAGGCCGCAGCATCAGCCAGTTCCACCACCGGCACCCCCATGGCATCCAGCGGTTTCAGGTTGGCAGCGGCATCCCCTTTGATCCGGTCTCTTTGCGAGAGCAGGAACACCGTTGTCCGAATGCCTTTCTGGTGAAGATAACGCGCCATGACAAACCCGTCTCCGCCGTTGTTGCCTCGTCCGGCAACAATGCCCACGGCGCCGGGGTGATCGTGGTGGACCGCTTCCAAAAAAAAAGCCGTCGCCCCCCGGCCGGCATTTTCCATCAACACACGGCCGGGGATACCAAACGATTCGATGGTCGCCCGATCCATTCGCTGCATTTCATCTGCCGTAACCAAGTACATCTTTTTCTCCTACAGCCCACTGATTAATTCACGCATCTCCCTTACCGCCCGGTCCATCCCGACCAGAACCGCCCGGGAAACGATGCTGTGGCCGATGCTGTACTCATCGATTTCCGACAACCCCTTAAACGCTTTGATGGACTTGTAGCATAGCCCATGGCCGGCGTTGACGCCCAGTTTGAGCTTTTTGGCAAGTTTGGCGGCGTCCACGATCCTTGCGAACGCCTGATTGCGTTTGGTGTTGCCGGTGGCTTCACAAAAAATGCCGGTATGGATTTCAATCATGTTGGCACCGGCCTGGTGAGCCAGCTTGATCTGCTCCGGCTCCGGATCGATGAAAAGGCTAACGGGAATGCCATTGTTCTGCAGGGCGCCGATGGTCTCGCCGATGTTGTTGTGAACGATCAGGTCCATTCCCCCTTCGGTGGTGACCTCCTCGCGGTTTTCGGGAACCAGGGTGACCAACTCCGGCCGCACATCCAGGGCAATACCAACCATCTCCGAGGTGGTCGCCATCTCTAAAATCAGCTTGGTCTGGACCATCTTGCGAAGCAAGCGGACATCGCGGTCCTGGACATGTCGCCGGTCTTCGCGCAAATGGCAGACGATGCCGTCCGCTCCGGCCAGTTCAGCTATTATGGCGGCTGCAATCGGATCCGGATAGTTCGCTTTCCGCGCTTCCCTCAACGTGGCGATATGATCGATATTGACTGCCAGACCTGCCATTCTCATTCCTCCTCTTGTATCCGTTGCATGAGTTCATTGCTTTTTTGTTCCATGACCGCGGCCTCTTCCCCCGAATGGATGTGATCGTAGCCGGTCAGATGCAGAATGCCATGAATCAGCAGCTGGTTGAAACGCTCCACTATCTCCATGCCGGCGTCAACGGCTTCCCGATAGGCCGTGTCGGCAGAAATCACCACATCGCCAAGAAGGTCCGGCGAAATTTCGGAGAACGGGCCCTCCTGCATGGGGAATGCGATGACGTTGGTCGGGCCTGCATGGTTCAGATAGGTCAGGTTGAATGCCGCAATTTGGGTGTCATCCACGATCAGAATGGACAACTGGGCATCAGGATAGCCCAAGGCGTTTAAAATGCGCCTGGCTGTCGTAAGTATCTTTTGTTTTGGCAGTCTGTGGCGGTTTTGCCGGTTTTCTATCAGCACTTCCATTTTTTGCCTTTCCGGAGGTCAAAGTGGTGCTGTCCTGGTATTCTATCCGGTGGTGATGGATGCCATTCAAGATCTTGTTGAAGCTTCTGGCAATTCGGTGAAGGTCCTTTAAGGTCAGTTCACAATAGTCCAATTGGCCATCGGAAAAAATTTTGTTGATCAAGTTCTGTACCTGCCCCTGGATTCGTGACGGGGTTGGGTTTTCCAAGGTGCGTGAGGCCGCTTCAACCACATCCGCCAGCATGACCAGTCCGGCCTCCCGGGTCTGGGGCCGTGGTCCCGGATACCTGAAATCATCGATGTTGACCGCATCTTCTCCTTTAATAGCTTTCGCTTTTTCATAAAAATAGCTGATCAGGCTGGTGCCGTGGTGCTGCTGGGTGGTGTCGATAATCACCTGCCCCAGTTTGTGTTCTCGGGCGATTTCAACCCCATTTTTGACGTGGGCGATCAGGATCAGGGCAGACATGGACGGGGCCAGCTTGTCGTGTTTGTTCCTGCCGTATGATTGGTTTTCGATAAAGTAAAGGGGCTGTTTCAATTTGCCTATGTCGTGATAGTAGCCGCACACTTTGGCTAGGATCGGATTGGCACCAATTTCCGTGGCCGCCGCTTCCACCAGGGATCCGACCACCATGGAGTGGTGATAGGTGCCCGGCGCCTCCAGCATCAGCCGGCGAAGGATCGGCCGGTCCAGGTTGGCCAGTTCCAGCAGGGTGATGTCGGTGGTGTAGTGAAACACCATCTCCACCACCGGAGCCATACCTGCGGTGATGATTCCTGCACCGATTCCTCCCAAAAAAGCCACAGTCAGGTCAAAAGGCAGCGTGTTCCATGAGGCGGTACCCATATATACATGGATGACAACGGCCAGAAAGGCATTGAGCAGTCCCAGCTTTGCACCGGTCTTGATGATGATTTTTCTCTCGCGGCAATCTTGAAGCCACCAGGCTGCCATGGTGCAGCTCAAAATAAAATAGATGAACGTTTCCAGGCCGCCCTGAAGCAGCATGGATGTGCATAGCGCCAAGGCCAGGGCAAAAATCAGCGCGGTTTCCCGCCCCATGAACAGGCAGACGATCATGGCCCCGGCGGCCAGCGGGATGCCGAAACCCACCGGAGATACCGGGCGGGACAGGGGCAGGCCGAGAAACCAGGCATCGGGCAGGGTCGTGGAAATTTTGACCACGATAATGAAAGAGACCATGATGCACGATAGAAACAGCAGGTCCTTGTTGCCGTAATTGGCGAATTCCATCCGACGTTTAAGCCGGACCTGGTATTGGATGATCAAAATGGCTGCAAGCAGCGCCACGGCGCCAGAACCGGCAAGAGGCAATTGATGGTCGTCGGCCTGACCTTCCATCGCCTCGAGTTTGCGAAGCTGGAGCGGCGTGACCCGCTCGCCTTCACGGAGCAGCATCTCTCCTTTTTTAATCATATACAGGACCGGCTTGATCTGCTGTGCCGCGACTTCTTTGCGTGCTTCGGTTTCGTGGCTGTTCAAGGTGATATTGGGTTGAATCAGCTGCTGGGAAAAATCAACCATGAGGTTCAGCAGGGCATAATTCATCCCTTTGAGCAGCGGGTCGCCGACAACCCGAACCATGATCCGGGCCTGGTCCGGTCCGTAAAACTGTTTCAGGTTCAATACGTGGGTTTCTGTCAAGGTCTCCACGTTACGCAGGGTGATGCCTTTGTCTGATTCCTTCAGCAGGACTTCCTTGTTGGTGACCACACCGGCGGAGAGCACCTGGGTGATAATGGTTGTCAACAGTTTGGGTATGTCTGTTTCGAATTCATTTTCGATGAGGATGGAAAACACCTCGTTACTGATGTTGATCCCCGTCGCTTTTTCCAACAGGCTTTTCTTGGCCAGCATCCGCTCTGCAAGCGATACCTGCGGAAGGTCCGGGACATCGGCGGGTTCGACAAGTGCCTTGTCTGGAGCTGACGGGGCGGGGGGAAATCGTTTTGCGTTCCTTTCCAGATTTTTGGTTTCCGTTTCGTAGATGGACCGCAGTTGATCGAAGGCATCGTCCAGGCGGGCAACCGTGCCTTTGAGGATCTTCGGATTGAGGTCATAGACGGGGAGCACGCTGTCCACTGACTGGCGGCGGTGGGCTTCGGTGGCGGCCATGTCTTCAATGAAAAAATCCGCTGAGGCCTTGATATCGGTTTTAACGACATCACCGCTGTCATAGCGGTGTTTTTTGATGACTAATCCCGGATAAAGGCCGGTTGTAAAAACAACAAGGATAAGCACCAGCAGTGCCCAACGGATATGCGGGTTCAGGCTGAAAAAACGGTTGATGGCTTTTTTTTTCCGGTCACGAATCATTTTTTGGTCGCTTGGTGCAGCCGATCAACCCACTTGCCGCTTTGCCGATGAAATCGTCGGCAGGATCGTTCGGTATGTTTATTTCTTAATGCGGCTGGCTTCCAGCAATTCATAGGCGTTGATGATATCCTGCACCAGCCGGTGACGAACGACATCTTGCTTGGTAAAGTGGATGAATTGTATACCTGTTATGGGGGTTAGAATCGCTTTGGCCTCAACAAGCCCTGAAGACTTGCCTGCCGGTAGGTCGATTTGGGTGATGTCACCGGTAACCACCGCCTTGGAGTTAAAACCGATCCGCGTCAAAAACATCTTCATCTGTTCTGTTGTGGTGTTTTGGGCTTCATCGAGGATAATAAACGCCTCGTTGAGGGTTCTTCCCCGCATAAAGGCCAATGGGGCAACTTCGATCACTCCGTTTTGCATCAGTGCGGCCACCTTCTCGAATCGCATCATGTCATGAAGCGCGTCATAGAGCGGCCGGAGATAGGGGTCTACCTTGTCTGTCAGGTCTCCCGGCAGGAAACCCAAGGATTCACCGGCCTCCACGGCAGGGCGGGTCAGGATGATCCGGCTGACCGTTCCTTTAGAGAGCGCAGATACGGCCATGGCCATGGCCAGGTAAGTTTTTCCCGTACCGGCAGGTCCGATGCCAAGAACGATGTCATAGTTGCGGATCGCTTCAATGTAGGCCTTTTGGCTCTGGTTTCTGGGTGTGATGGCCCGTTTTTTCGAGGTGATGTAAACGGTATCCAGAAATATCTTCTTCAGGTCAGCGGTGTGGTTTTCTTTCAATATGCGCAAGGCATAGTCAATATCATTTGGATAGACGGGGTACTTTTCCTTAAGCAGGCCATAGAGTTGCTCCAACACCCGCCGCGAAAGATCCACCGC
Organism: Desulfosarcina sp.; assembly: GCA_030145105.1. Classification (GTDB taxonomy): domain Bacteria; phylum Desulfobacterota; class Desulfobacteria; order Desulfobacterales; family Desulfosarcinaceae; genus Desulfosarcina. Next base: position 9,350 of record JAQYWF010000081.1, on the reverse strand, counting down.
CATCTCTTCACCTTTGAGATGCACGGTGTTGCCCCGGGCATGAACATGAATCGCCAATAGATCCGCAAGGCGCTTGAGGTGGCCGTCTTGCTCACCAAATAGTTGCCGGGCCAGTTCAATATCGGAAAAGGTCAGTCGGGTTTGTTTGCTTTGCGTGCATTCATCCATAAGTTAGGCAAGTGTCTTGTCATCGTTTAAATGCGTCGCCGCCAGTTAGTGCCCGTCCATAAATGACAAATTCTCCCGATATCCGCGTTATGCGAAAAATTTTATCCTCGGAACATCAACCATATGCAACCCAAGGGCACTTCTTTCAGGGCGCCTGTGGTAAAATTTTTCGCAAGCCTTGATCTCGACCCAATTTGTCTATTTCTGGATGGGCATTGATTAGTATGAATCGACCCCGCTGATTTGTCAAACCGCCGGCCGGACCGGTTCTGTAAATACCGATACCGTCATTGGAATATCCGACTTTTCAGGGGAATGCAAACGCCAAATTTCCCTTTGGGACCCCGGTGAAAATGCTTGACTGGGAAATCCCGCTCTGTTAACCTTATCCACTTAAAAAATTAGAAACACTCTGATTTTATTGATATTTTAATTTCTTTTGAGGAATCTCCGCGAAGCGGAGCGAGTCCTTTCACCCCACTGGCAGATGCCCGTTTCGGGAAACGGTGTTGCTTCATTCAAGGGACCACCATGAATCCTTTTGATGTTCTTGCTGTCACCATCCTGACCTATGGATTGATCCGTGGCATTTTCCGCGGCCTGGTCAGAGAAATTTCTTCGATCGTCGGCGTTTTGGGCGGATTTTATGCCGCATATACCTATTATCCCCATGTGGCCAGGTTGATTTCTCCATGGATTTCCGATGTCGCTTACCTTAACATCGTAAGCTACATGATCGTTTTCTCCGTTGTGGTAATTGTCGTTGGAATCCTTGCCGTGGTCATCAAGTATCTTCTCAATATCGCTTATCTGGGATGGGTGGACCGGGTCTGCGGCGCCCTGTTCGGATTGCTTAAAGGCGGACTGGTGGTCTGTGTGGTGTTTATCGTCCTGACCGCCTTTTTGCCCAAAGGTGCGCCAGTTATCAAAAATGCGACCCTGTCTCCACATATATCAATGGTATCTGAAGTGATGGCCAAGGTGATTTCAAAGGAAATGAAAGAAAATTTCATAATAAAATTAAAGGAATTTAGAAAATCTTGGCAGACCCGCTAAAACCAGGTCAATCAACGCCAATTGAGCGCCTCACGACGTTGATTGAAACCCTTAGAGGTGAAAATGGCTGTCCGTGGGATAAAAAGCAAACCCCTTACACCATGGCTCGCTATCTGGTCGAAGAGGTCTATGAACTGGTAGATGCCATCATATCCAAAGATTCGACCGCCGTTTGCGAAGAGGCAGGCGATGTACTATTTCAGCTTCTTTTTGTCGTCAACCTGTTCAGGGAGTCGGGGAAATTTAGCCTTACGGACGTGGTTGAAAAAAATGTAGAAAAGATGATTCGCAGGCACCCCCATGTGTTTGGCGATGGTACCGCCAGAACGCCTGCAGCGGTCAGTGAAAACTGGGATAAAATCAAGCGGAAAGAGAAGGGCGTGGCGGGGCGTGATTCGGTCCTCAGTTCCATCCCCCAGAGCTTGCCCGCGCTGCTCAGGGCCTCGATGGTTTCGGAACGGGCTGCCAAAACCGGTTTTGACTGGGATGATATTTCCGGCGTGATGGACAAAACCATGGAAGAGTGGGAAGAGTTCTCAACGGAGATCAATAATCCTGAATGTAAAACCGGTGGCGACAAAGCGGCCATGGAATTCGGGGACATCCTGTTTACCATGGTCAATGTCGCCCGGTTTGCCCGAATTCATCCCGAAACCGCATTGATCATGTCTATTCAAAAATTTGAAAAACGCTTTATCTATATGGAAGAAAAATCCATCGAAGCGGGTCGGGATATCGTCAGCCTCACCATTCCCGAAATGCACAGCCTCTGGGATGAGGCCAAAGAGAAAGTGGGTTGATCGCATCGCGGATATTGCTTTTTGTGGGGAAATCACCCGTTTCTGCCAGTGGCAAAAGCCGGCTGTGCAGCCGGCTTTTTATCTTACCCAAACTAAGCGTTTCAATTTTTTACAGATACCATAATTGGTTTGTATGCTTTGCTTTTGCGGTTTACCGATCCTAAAAATTTTAAACCCGTTGGGATTGCCGATCTCACCGCATAACCGGTGTCAGCCGACATCCCGCATAGCCCACTATAGCGAAATGCCAGCTTCCTTGGTTCTGCGGCAAGCTCGACAATCGCTCAACTTGGGTCTAAATAAACGAGATTCACCATTTAAACGTGCTCGTCTATCGGCTTTTGTTCCGGCGGCGTTCTAAAAACCACGTTCCCGTTTTTATCGTATTTTTCAAAGAAAATACCACCGTCATCCGCCTTGTAACCACCGGTTTTCTTCTCCACATCGGATTCAGGCGTTGCGCTTTCTTGAGCGCTCTCGATGGGTCGTTCTTCAATTGCTTTTTCGACTTTTTTCAGGGCAACATCCTTATCTTCTATAGCCAGGTTGTTATCTACACGTGTCGTCGTTCTGACGGCTGATTCGCCAATTGTATTTAACATGGCAATTCCTCCTTTGTTTCTACAAATGTGTTTGCCGTTGCTGGTGATTTTGCCCTTTCCGCAATACCAGTGCCGGTCGGTCCTTTTTACTGTCTATTCAGCCTTACGGTTAATGGCCGCCTTGGCCAGTTCATCGAGCTGATTCATCAATCCCTGAGAGTTGTCAACGGCGATGGATCGGGTTTCCTTATGATTGTCTCCAACGATCGTATTAAATACAAACGTATTATCCTTTTGGCTCATGTTCGGATTCTTTTGTGTATCCTGAACTTGATTGATCAGCTCTTGGCCAAAGTCTGATCCGGGGTCAACATTGGTAATCTTTTTGAGTACGCCGGCAGCCACTTTTTCTAATATCGACTGGTTTTTCGCCGCTTTTGAAATCGTAATCTCATCTGATTTTACATTGTGGGTGCCCACCTGCTGGGGCTGATTCATTTTTCCTTGGCTTAACTGCCTTCGATAGACATTCAGGACGTTATGGATCTGGTAGCTTTGAATATACATATGGGTTCCTCCGATTACCATATCGGCAGATCATGAAAAAACCTTAAGGGAAAAAGACAAAAAGAGATAATTCGGTGTCGGCCACAAAAAGGGAATGAAGTTTGAATTAGGGTGTAAGTATATAATAATAAATACGAAAAAAGGATTGGTGACTTTCCAATGCGACATCGGGCATACTATTTTTCTCCATGGAAACACACCATCTCATGGTTAATGGGTGGGGCTGAAACGAACAACCCACTGCCGGTTGAAACACACGGGGCAGTGGGTTGCCTGATTTATTGGGGGGGGTGATTCAGAGAATTGATCCCTCCCCGCGGCAGGCCGCGGGGTTCGCGCTCGCTATTGCGGTTCAATCAGTCGTCAAAGTCCCCCTCGGGACTTTCGTTGCTTTCAATTAGAGCGGCCCGTTGGGCTATTTTTTCCGGTGACCACTCCTCTGGGGCTTCAATTCGATTGGATTTGGGACCCGGGTCAAAACCATTGGCTTCCAGGATCGTTTCAATGGCCAGATCGGCGGTGTCTTGCGCATTGAATACATTGACGAGCATGTTGTATACGAACGATTCCACCCGCTGCTCCATTCTGTCCCGGATTTCCCTGGGAAGTCCCTGCAGCTTGTTTTCGAAAGGCAAGTTCAGCTTTTTGTAGTTGCCGCCTTTCCATCCCTTATTTTCCGCATAGGCCACCATCTTCGCCCACATGGCTTCAGTGATACCCTGATCGGTGACTTTGATAAAATCGCCGTTGCCATCCAAGGCGGCATTGCCGTCATCATTGACATCGAGTCCCCACGAAATCATTTGCAGCGCGGTGGCGACATTGGCTTTGGTGGTGTTGGTGCGGTCAGCGATTTCCCGAAGGCGCTGTGAACTGTTACCGGAAGTGCCATGCTGTGCGCCCGAGACATGGTAATCCGCCAGTGCTTCGTGGATCTGTTGGGTAAGATCTATCTGGATGCCCTGGCCACTGGCCTCGATGCCGTGGACCGTCCCGTTGTTCAGGGCGATCCAGTTGGGAAATATGCCGTGCGCGTTGAGCCCCTGAATCAGGAAAAGGGCCTCAGCCTTGGTTGACAGTCCCAATTTCCCTTTGATTTCACCGATCTCTGTCTCCACCCCGGACCAATCGGGAATAAACGGCTTCAGCTCCAGATTGGTGGTCAGGTTTTGGTCATCCGGGAGATGGGAGGCGTCAATGGCAATGGAGGTGATGCCGGCTTCGAACATCGTGGGGATTTCTATCTTGGCACCCGGTATATCGTCCTTGCTTTTTATGCCATAGTGGTCTGCATGCAGGGCCACAGGAATGGTTATGCCCAGTTCATTGCACATCGCATCCACAATCCGGGCCATATTCCAATAATTGACCGCACAATAGGCATCGGCTCCCCCTTCGGAACGGGCAATCTCGATGATCAATGCAGAATTTGCCCGTTGGGCGGCTTTCAACGCACCCCGGATGACAAAGATATTTCTGCCGTTGGCAGCCATGCAGATGGCTTTTTTCTTTTTGATCATTGCCAGATCGATGAATTTCCCGCTGACCAGCAGCGCTTTCGAATTGGGAAACCGTTTCTGGATATTGGGGGGGCGGCCTACTGAAACCGCTTTGTTGAAGTCACTGGATGATAATGTCATGGTTTTCCTCCTTAGGCAGATTTCTCAAGATAACGATGGTTATGATGGGATTTTTTTACTCGGTTTGGGGTGGTTGCTTTAATATGATCTTTTGGTTATAGGCGTTTATTTTTTCTTTGAATGCGGTGGATTTTGCTTCGTACTGTTCCGTTTTCTGGTTGAAAGCGGTGATTCTTTCGTTCAGTTCTGCCCGAGTCTTGAAGTTCAACGCCTCGGGAGTTAACTTTTCAATCTGTGTCCTTTCTTCCAGCAGTTGCTGGTACAGGAGATCTAAATCCGCTTTTTCCTTTTCAAGCGCCTCCCGACTCAGTTCAGCAGTTTCGTTTGCCGTGCCACTGTCCGAGACTGCTGTTTTGGCTTCAAGGGGGGGGGCCGGTTTCGCCGTTTGCATTTTCCCGGTTGTTGCATTCGCCGGTTTTTCTTCTTCGGTCGCAATCCGCTGGGCCGCTGCCCGCTGTTCTTTCGGCACCTGGCTTAGGTCGTCTGTCCAGCGTTTTTGACCATTTTCATCGGTGTATTTATAGATTTCAGCACACACCGTTGCTGTGAACAATAAAGCAGTGATCAGAAAAATGGCCGAGATTGTTTTTTTCATGGGTAGAACCTTTGTTGTGAGATGAAGGTCGAACATATCCACGATGAATGGTAACCATTTGAATGCCCAACTATAATGTCGTTGCCGGTGAGATGTCAAGCACCGACAATGGCATCCAAAACAATCCATAGACAATCTGATACACGATGAACTATTGTTTGACAATGAAATCGGCTTGTGTAGATTGAGCGAGGCCATCAAGTCTACATGAAACCGCTATACACGGATCCCTTGAGCGGGGAACCGAGCAGAAAGATAATAAAAATGGCATTGATTAGTCGAACGGTGATTCTCTTTTTGATGGTTGTCTATTCGGGTTGTGCGCCGAAACCATTGCCGGTATCCATCCCCGGACCAGTTCCCGCCATGTCCGGCAATCAAGCGTTCCAAGACGCCGAGCGAGCCCTTGAAAATGGTCTATACACCGAGGCGTTGGACGGTTATAGCCTATTTTTACGGGAAGCCTATGACGACCCTTTCGTTGATGACGCCCTGTTTAAAATAGGACAGTTGTACCGTCTTGCTGGTCGCGATGACGACGCCATCGCTGTATTCTCCAGGCTGAACCGTGAATTTCCAGAAAGTGCGCTGATTCCTGGTGCCACGCTCGAAATCTTGAATATCCTGTTCGACGGCGGCAATTTTGAATCGGTTGTCAAATATGGGCTGGCCTATATCGAACCCACTGACCCCACGCGTTTGCGGATGCCGTTTTTCTTTATTGTAGCCGATGCATATGAGGCGATGGGTGCGCATTTGGAAGCTGCTCGATTCTATTATCGGGCTTGGAATACAGCCTCCGGTGCGGATGTGGAGGTCGCCTGGACCAAATTAAAGAATACCGCCGAACAGCTCAGCGCCGATGATCTCCAGCAGCTGATCTCGCAGGTGACGGATCGACGCCTCATGGGCCTTTTGCTTTACCGGCTGGGTATGGCATTCATTCTGGATGAAAATTATGATGATGCAATGGATGTCCTCAAGGCGTTTGTGGAGCGATTCCCCGAGCATCCGGATTATCCAGATGCGTCAGATATGATCCATTCCCTGACGGAACGTGCCCGCTTTTCCCCCTTTTCCGTCGGCTGTGTGCTGCCCCTTTCTGGTTCTTATGCCTTATTCGGCCAACGTGCGTTAAACGGCATTGAGATGGCGTTGAGCCAGACCGGTCAGATGGGTGGCGGAATTCCCTTCACCATCATTGTCAAGGATTCCCGGTCCGATCCAGATGCGGCCAAAAAGGCGGTGGATCAACTCGATCAGCAAAAGGTCGGGGCCATCCTGGGGCCCATGTCAGCAGCCGAAGCTGCCTCTAAGAGCGCTCAGGCCCGGGGGATTCCGATTCTCGTCTTTACCCAGCGAGATGGGATTCCGGATGTCGGCACCTATGTGTTCAGAAATTTCATCACGCCTCAGATGCAGGTGCAATCCGTGGTATCGTTCGCCGTGGAAGAATTGGGTGCCAGGCGGTTTGCCATCTTGTATCCCGATGAAAATTACGGTCGGCGCTACATGAACCTGTTTTGGGACCAGGTCGTCAATTATGGGGGTGTGGTTAACGGCGTTGAGATGTATGACCCGGAGGGTACGGATTTCGCCAACCCCATAAAAAAAATGGCGGGTATTTTCTATGATGTCCCCAAGGATTTGGGGGTAACCAGCATACCTCGGATTCAGACGTCGCTGCTGCCCTTCATGGAAAACGCAAACCGCTCCGAAAAAGATCTGATCGCAGACCCGGTGGAGCGGATCAGCGGCATTCCTCTGGACCGAAAGGCCATTGACAATCTTGGACGCCACAATTCGGACAGGGAGGATCAATGGCACCCCATTGTTGAATTTGATGCGGTCTTCATTCCCGATGCGCCCAAAAAAGCGGGGTTGATCATACCGCAACTGGCCTATTACGATATCCGTGATGTGTATTTGCTTGGCACCAACTTGTGGAACTCCGGTACCCTTTTAGATATGTCCGGCGAGTACATGAAAGGCGCGCTGATCGCCGACGGCTTTTTTGCCGAGAGCCAGTCCGAAACGGTCAAACAATTCGTGGCGGCTTTCAAGCATGCCTATGGCAGGGTTCCGGGCTTCATCGAGGCCGTCGCCTACGACAGTGCCATGATGGTATTTCAGACCATGCGTCAAAGCGCCACCGATTCGAGGCGAGACTTGAAACAGGCACTGTTGCAGATCAACGATTTCGAAGGTGTTTCCGGCCGGACCGGCTTCGCCCAAAACGGGGAAGCGGAGAAAACCCTGCACATGCTTCGGATTAATCGGGGGCGGTTTGCTCAAGTCCAGCGAACCGCTGAAAACCTGAGCAGTGAACCCCGAAACCTGAACATAATATCTGATAAGCCCAAAGCTCAAAGCAAAACCCAGAACCTGACGGTGAACCCAGAACCCAGAACCCGACGGTGAACCCAGAACGCTGAACCCAGAACGCAGAACCCTGAACGCAGAACCTCAAACCTGTGAACCCTTACCATTTTACCTATAATTTTTTAGCATTCGGACTTTCCCTGATCGTCCTTCCTGCAATCTGGTGCCACGAGAAGAAAGACCCGGAACGCAAGGCGGCGCTGACCCAGCGGTTGGGATACGATCTACATCACCTGAATCCGGTCATGCCCGGACACCCGAGGCTCTGGATTCATGCCGTTTCCGTAGGCGAAGTGAAGGCGGCTGAAACTATCGTTAACGCCTTGAATAAATCCTGTAACAACGTGTCAATTCTCCTTACCACCACAACGATGACCGGCCAGCGAGAGGCATGCAAACGGTTCGCCGGCAGGGCCACCGTGCGATACGCGCCAGTGGATTTATGGGGGGCCACCAGACGGTTTTTAGGCGCTCTGCGGCCTGATCTGCTGGTTTGCATGGAGACGGAAATCTGGCCCAACTGGATCGCCAACGCCCATGGGGCCGGTATTAAAACGGTCTTTATCAATGGCCGCATTTCTGACCGGTCGATTCGTGCATACATGAAAATCCGGGGGCTGATGAAGCCTGCTCTGGAGAAGGTGGATGCCTTCAGCATGATCTCCGAAGCGGATGCCCGACGGATCATATCCCTGGGCGCACCGGCCCATCGGGTCCAGATTAACGGCAATGCGAAGATGGACGCGCCGGATTTAGATCGGGATGATGCCGGGGTTCAAAGGTTGAGGCAGCTTTTCGCCGTGAATGAAAACACACCGGTGTTTATCGCGGGAAGTATTCGCGGGGCGGAAGCGGAAATTCTGATGGCGGTCTATGACCGCCTGGCGATGCAGATCCCGGGACTGTTATTCATTCTTGCACCGCGGCACCTGAATCGGTCATCCCGGATCGCAGACATTGCGCGCGCAAAAGGGATCGAATGGCAATATCGGACGCAACTGGGCGAAACAGGGGCTGCACGGTCTGCACCGGTCGTTATCCTGGACACCATCGGTGAACTGCGCGACGTCTACAGTATCGCCTCGGTGGTGTTTTGCGGCGCGAGCCTCGTGCCGCTTGGCGGGCAAAATGTGCTGGAGGCCGCCGTGTGGTCCAAACCGGTACTCTATGGCCCCTCCATGGAGGATTTTGAAGAGGCCAGAATCCTGCTCGAGACTGCGGGTGGTGGTATGTGTGTGAAAGACGAAATGGACCTGGCCGACCGGGCCGTCCATTTGCTTATGCATCCCAATGAAGCCCGTCGAATGGGCCGTTTGGCGAAAAGGGCGGTGCTTACCAATCAGGGGGCGGCCCGCCGTCATGCGCGGGTTGTCGCTGAATTATTGACCAACGTTAAATCCTGAACCCCGAACATAATTACTGATAAGCTGGTAAGCTCAAAGCTCAAAGCTCAAAGCAGGGACCAGAAACCAGGGACCAGAAACCAGAACCCGTAAGCCGTAAGTCGGAAGTCGGAAGTGCGGAGACCCGAACCCCGAACCCAGAACGCCTACGGTGCATCGTTTTTAAGCGATGGCTGACCGGTGGATTCCAGTACCGT
>JAQYWF010000075.1 GCA_030145105.1 Desulfosarcina sp. | reverse complement strand
GAGATAGCAACAATTACGATCTTGTGTTGTTGAATGAAGATTGGCCAATCCGGCCTGCCGTGGTGTTTGTCAAAGAGAAGGGACTTGTCGTGCTGACGTGTCCGTATCACAGTGGTGACAGGCCAGCCGCTTCGCTCTGTGGCCGAATATGCCCGAGAGATCCTTTTTCCCGCGGATGCAGGAAAAACAAATCGACGCCACCAGTTTTCACGGGTCCATTTCTTCGGACTTTCGCAGATATCCCCGTTGCATCTGCAACTGCTGTCCCGGCTCAAATCCTTTTTCCAAATCAGTATATACAGCCTCAACCCGTCGCGTGAATATTGGGAAGACATCAAGACACCCTTTGAGAAAAGATGGATCGAACGGAAGAAGGTCAGCGGCCTGAAACTCAGCCAAGATGAATGGTCAGCCGGTGACCTGTTTTCGGAAGTCGACCATGCCCTGCTGTCCGCCTGGGGAAAACCTGGCCGGGAGAGCATCCGCCTGCTTTGCCAACTTACCGATTATGACTTTCACGCCGGCTTTTCAGAAATTCCACAGCCGGATAGCGTACTTGCTGCCATCGGGCATGGGCTGCTGACCCTCGAGGGGAAGGAGGACAGTCCGGCGCCGCAGGCGCAGGACACCTCGCTTCAGATTGTAGGCAGCCCGGGCCTAAGACGGGAGGTGGAAACCGTATACAACAGTATCCTGTACAATCTGGAAACGGATCCGGATCTGTGCATGACTGATATCGCCGTGATGGTATCCGACATGTCGCGATACAAACCCATTGTGGACTCGGTGTTCAGCCGGCAACCGACCCGAATCGCCTATAACCTGGTGGATTCGAGCGCCCGGACAGAAAGCGTTTTCGCCCAGGCGGTGGTGGCCGTGATGGAACTGTCCCGCGGCAGCTTTTCCAGAAAAGAGGTGTTTGCCCTCCTGCGGAACCCATGCGTCATGCAGCGGTGGGGCTATGGGCCGGAAGCATTGCGTGTCTGGATCGGCTGGGCCGATTCGCTGGGTATCTTCCACGATTATGAAAACAAGGCGACCCACCCCGGAAATACCCCTTCTGGCGGGCTTTTTTCCTGGCGCCAGGGACTGGAGCGGATGCGGATCTCCCGTGTCATGACGCCGCCGGACAGTGTTGCTGGTGTTCCCCGACCCCATTTCAACGGTATCGTGCCTTTTAGCGATATCAACACGGGTGACGACCGGCTCGTGGAAAAATTCTGCGGGATTGTGGAATCACTGCACCGGGCCGTGGGGTCTCTCCGGATGGCATCGGCCTCGGCGCAGCAGTGGCGGGACACCTTTTTCAGCGTGATGAACCAGTTCATCGAGATCACTGCGGAGATGCGCGGAGAGGAAGCCGTTTTTCAATCCCTGGTGGGTGCCTTTGACCATTTCGTACGCTACGACGCCCTGGGTCAGATTCAACCCGGCCGCCCGTTGACGGCTGATGCGCTGTGGTTATTCGTGCGGGCTCACTTAGAAGGGATCACCGGCGGGCAGGGTGACTATCTGACCGGCGGCGTAACCGTTTCCGCCCTGATGCCCATGCGGCCCATTCCGTTTCGCGTGGTCTATGTGCTGGGGTTGGAAGAGGGTCGCTTTCCAGGGCGTGTGCACGACAGTCTGCTGGATTTGCGGGGCAAAAAGCGCCGCATCGGCGACATCAACCCTGCCGAACGCAATCGCTATCTGTTCCTGGAAATCCTCGTATCCGTGCGCGGCAAACTATACCTGAGCTATGTGTCCCGGGACCTTCAAAAAGACCGCGATCTGGCGCCCTGTTCCGTGGTCCACCAATTGCAGCGATACGTGGAGCAGCAGATCTTGGGTGGACAAACCTTCAGGCTCAGCCAGATTCCCATCAAGGCGGACAGCCCGGCTTACCTTGCACCGAATGCGATCAATGACTGGTCAGACGTGATGGTTAACAGCAGTCTTGTCCAACGGCTCAGCTGCTATCGCCGCAACGGACGGTGGCTTTCATTCATGGACCAGGCGTCGTCCTCAGATCTGAAGAAAGCCGCCCGGTACCGCCCGGATTTCGCATTGTCGGACCCTTCACCGGACCAAGCGCCCGCCGAAACCGTTTCCCTGACCATCGGCCTGTTGCGACGCTTTCTGCTTGACCCGGTCGACGTTGTCGGGCGATATCACCTGGGAATCGGTGAGCATGTCGACCCAACGGCCGAACTGGCCGAAATGGCGGATGAACCCCTGTCGTCTCAATTTCCTGTCGATTTTGAAATCCGCACCGCCCCGGTGCAAAACTGGTTGGTGGCTCAGTTACACGGTTCATTCAGCCAGCCGGCCATAGCGGGGCTGGAGACTGAATTCGAGTCGGTGTATGCGGATCTGTCCCTCAAAAGCAGGCTCCCGGCCGGTGCTTTTGCCGTTCATGACAAATACAAACTAAAACAGCAAGTACTGGCCATCGGAGAGAACCTCTCTCCTTTCGTCGAACAGATGCGAACGGCCAACCGACTCTTTTCCGCTGTGGTGGCGGGGACGGTCATAGACGATTTCGTTGAGACCGGCGGGGTTCACCTCAGTTTTAATCCGGTTTCGATCGATCGGCCGGGGCTGGATACGCATTGTTTCCCGAAGACCATCCACCTTTCAGGTGGTATACCATGGGTCTGGCAGGCAACCGATGGTGTCTGGCACTGCCTGGTGGTTACCGGCTCCAACCGACGATCCAGGTTTCCGGATAAATATGTAATTGGTCCCTTGCTGACCTTCATGGCCATCGCCGCCAGTGGCGAATCATATCCCTGGTCCGACGTCAACCGCATGGCCGTGCATGTCGTCTATCGGGAGCATGTGCTGAATCTCGATTACACGGTGGACCCGAAGCGATCTGCAGACTATCTGGCCGGACTGGTCGAAGACTTCTTTTCACCGTCGCCGTTGGAATGGCTGCCATTCGAGACGCTTTTTGCCGACGCCGGCCTACGGGCATTCATCGGACAGGATGGGGTGCAAGATGCCGACCGGCAGGCATTTCACGAATCAATGGCTGAAGCCATGCATGCGGCGGCCGACCTGCGAATCCAACTGACCGGAGCGGTGGTGACGTTGAGCATCCTGGACCGGGCCAGGCGACGATTCAGGATGTTTTTGCCATGATCGTTTCATCACCCGCCACGTTTCATCCCATTGACGACATCGACGCGATGGACCTTTCCCGTCATGCCCTGGTTGAGGCCTCTGCCGGCACGGGAAAGACCTATACCATCGAGAGCCTGGTGGTTCGTCTACTCAAAGAAGACCCGGATCTGAATTTGGAGAATATCCTGCTGGTGACCTTTACCGAAAAAGCCACCAGTGAACTGAAGCTGCGCATCCGCCAAAAAATCGAACATACCCTGGACGACGATCAGCGGTTGGATATTGCCGTCCGGAAAAAGCTGGCGCAAACGCTGGACGGATTTGACAATGCCGCCATCTATACCATCCATGGGTTCTGCCATACGCTGCTGAAGGAATTTCCTTTTGAAACCGGAAACCTGTTTCAACAGGAAGTGGTCGACGACGGCCCGCTGCTGGAAAAACTGCTCCGGGCGCAGATGCGTTCGGACTGGACAGGCCGATATGGCCGGCAACTCGACCTGCTGCTGTCGCTGTCCAGCTTTTCCGCCAACACGGATAAATTCATACAAACTGCCGTCAACTTGGCCAACCGGCTTTCCGATGATCCGGACCGTGAAATACTGGTTCCTGATCCCGCCGAGCTGGATGTTGACGACCTGTGGCAGGCGGCTGAGCAGACGGTTCTTGCGCTCAAGCCCATGGTTGGGCCGCCACCGCGGTTCTCGGACGGGTATGGTCGACTCAACATCAACGCACGGACCAAAGCCGCCGTCATCCGGGATATGATTGGACCCATTGAACAGGCCCTGGAACGGGTGGATGTTGATGCCTGCCCGCTATTCGAAATCAGGCAGGTGGTTGCAACGCTCGGCGGGCGCCATCCCTCCGGCGAGCGGAATATCGACCGTCTGGTTCCCCAAAAATGGTTGAAAGCCGGGGAAAACCTGCATGAATGCCCCTGTCTGGTAGCGATCACGCACCGATTCGAAGCGTTGGTTGATTTGTTTGCACACCTTTCCCATGTGCTGATGTTGGACTCAGTGCGTCAATTGCAGGCGGATGCCCGGGCCACGAAGGTGCGAAACGGGTGGCTCAGCTACCAGGATATGCTTACCCGTGTGGCCGATTTTCTGGCAGGGGAGGGGGCTGACGAAGGCATCCGAAAAATCCGCGACCGCTATCGGGTGTCCTTCGTGGATGAATTCCAGGACACCGATGACGTGCAGTGGCAGATTTTCAGCACCCTGTTCCTTCAACACCAAGATGATCCGCCGACTCACCGGCTATTTCTGATCGGCGACCCCAAGCAAGCCATTTATGGCTTTCGCGGGGCCGACGTGTTCACTTATCTGGCTGCCCGGCAGCAGATGAAAGTCCTGGCCGAACAAGGACGGGCCAATCTGTATGACCTGAGGGTGAACTGGCGCAGCATGCCGCAACTGGTGGAGAGCTTCAACCGACTTTTTTCCCACGGCGCCTGGTTCGGCAGCCGGAATGAAACAAGTCCCTTCGAGATCAGTTACCTGCCGTCAGCGTCGCCGGAACCCGATCAACGGCCTGCAGCAATCAGCTGCGATCGTTCACGACGACCGCCGTTCAATGTTATGGACCTGACCGCGGCGACGAGCCATGCGACGGCCAAAACACTACTGGCCGGCTTTGTTTGCCGGGAAATTGGCTACTTAGTGGGGCAAGGGGGAATCCGTATTCCCGGGCAGGATGGCACGGATCGGGACCTTCATTTCGGCGATATCGCCATTCTGGTAAGAAGTCAGTCAGAGTTCAATCTGATCGAACCCCTGTTGAGGGAATCGTCCATACCATACGCCTACTACCGCAAGCCCGGCCTGTTTCAATGCCGGGAAGCCCACTGGTTGAGCATGGTGCTTCGTGCGGTCTGCAACCCGGAACAGGCCGCCTGCGTCAGGCTGGTATTGCTGACGCCCTTTTTCGACATTGTCCCGGCTGATTTGCAATCATGGCGGGAACTGCCGGCCGACCATGCCAGCCAACAACTGTTGGCGCGCTGGCATATCCACGCTCAAAGACGACACTGGGGGCCGCTGTTTCAGTCGCTGGTGGAAGATTCAGGTCTGATTCTCCGTCACTGCATGGATCCGGGATGGGACCGCACCGTAACGAATTTTCAGCAACTCTTCGATTATCTGGAGGCGGCAGCCTACACGAGGAACCTGGACGTAGGGGGGCTGGTTGCCTTGCTGGACAGCCTGTGCCTTTCCGACATGGGTGCCGGATCCGACGACGACATTCACCAGATCGAGGACGAGGGGGACAAGGTCCAGATCCTGACCATGCATGTGAGCAAGGGGCTTGAATTCCCGGTGGTTTTCATCGCCGGAGGCCTGACCGTCCGCAATGACGGCGGCGTTCAAGTGTATCACACGGCGGATTCAGCGCATCCCGAACAAGCCTGCCGGAAGGTGATTGACCTGACGGCCAGTACTGCCAAAGCCCAGGCGGAAAAAGAAATTGAAGACGAAAATAAACGTTTATATTATGTTGCACTTACCCGTGCACGCATCAAACTTTACGTTCCTTATTATCCCGACAGCAGGAACTACAGCTGGCGTGGCCCCATCTGCCGGTTTGTCTCCCTTAGCATCGGCCAGATGTTTCTGAATGCTGAGGATACAGCGTCGCCCGACAGGGGATGGCATAAAGTGAGCTTCCAAGCAGCGGTTACATCGGGCACCCAACCCGCCAGTGAAGACTTCGGGGATAAGCCTCTGCGGTTGGTGGCCGGACACCTGCTGCCGGTACAGACCGATTTCAGGCATCGCAAAATATCCCTGGAATCCTTTTCCAGCATCGGTCATCGGATGGTTCAGTCTCGAAACACCGTCGGGCGGGCAGCCGCTTTTCGTCTAATTGACGCGGGTCGGCGGGAAGATGATGAGCCTTCTGCAATCCCTTCACCCGAATCCATGGATCCGGACCATCCTGATGGGCTTCCCGGTGGCACCCGAATGGGGTCCATGTTTCACTTCATTTTCGAGCACATCGACTTTCAGACCGTGGTGGACGGTCCCGCTGACATCCTGGCCGATGATGGCGTGCGCCTTGTGATTGAATCGGCTTTTGCGCTATTCCGGATCGAGAAGCAATGGGCAGCGCCAGTTGCCAGAATGGTAGCCGCGACATTAAGAATGCCAATCGATGCCAATGGCTCACCGCTGCTCCTGGGCCGCCTTAGTCCAGACCATCGGCGGCATGAAATGGAATTTTATTTTCCCCTGGTGGAACCACTACCGAAACGAATACGGGTGCCTGGGTGGACCCAATCCGGCAACCCCTGCGGACAATTGGTGATCCGGGGCTTCATCGACCTGGTGTTTTTGTGGCGGGGACGCTATTACATCGCTGACTGGAAATCCAACCGGTTGGAAGACGGATATGGTCAATTCGCCATGGCCGAGGAGATAGCACTGGCCGGTTATGAACTTCAGTATCAGTTGTACACGATCGCCACCTTGAAATGGCTCAAGCGATACTTGGGAAACCACTTTGACCCATATCATCATTTCGGTGGCGCCTTCTACCTTTTTATCCGGGGCATGGGGACCGGTGGACAAAACGGTATTTTTCATGTGACGCCGGAACAACTGCTGTCCCTGGAAGCCCTTGAGGATACCATCCAGAAAAAGATTACGGGCCTTCGATGGTAGACAATCAAAATCAAAACCAACGCGACAGGCTCAGGTGCTTCGGAATCGATGCGGGGCACACGGATACCAACGGTCTGCCGAATCTGTTTGCCGATCTGGGACTGTCGGACCTGGACCTGATGACGATTCGGGATTTGTTGCAGTATGGCCCCAAAACTTTTGATGACGGTCTCATCGGAATGCTTGGATTGATGTTCTCGGCGCTAGGTGAAGGCAGTCTGTGTCTGGTCCTGGACGCGGATCATCTTAAAGCATCCATGCCGCAGACCGCCGATCCGGCTGTATTAAAACTGGTCACCGCATTTATGGGTCGCCTCGATGAGGGATACTACGACAGGTTGATCGACCGGACCGGCAGCGGGGGCTTCAAACCGATGGTGTTAGACGACACGACCGGCCGCCGGCTGCTTTATTTTCAGAAATTTCATTATCACGAACGGCGGCTGAAGCAGCGATTAAAATCCTTCTTGGCGCTGCACGGGGACCACAAACCGTCCGGCGAAACCATACAGACGGTGATCGATGAATTGTATTGCGAAGCGGCAGTGATCCGCAAAGGTGACGACGGAACGCCGATCACCAGGGATCCGTTTCAGGTCGATGCCATCCGGGCGGCACTGGCGGCACCATTGCTGGTCATTTCCGGCGGGCCGGGAACCGGGAAGACCTCATTGCTGGTGAATATTCTAAGGGCCCTGGTTCGAACCGGCACCGATCCCTCGCGGATCATGCTGGCCGCCCCCACGGGTCGTGCCGCCCAGCGGATGAGTGAAACATTAATGTCCAATTTGGCCACCATCGCCGAGCCTGAGAGCGGTGACCTGCAGCTGGGCCGTTTGCGTGGTTTCACCTTGCACAAACTGCTGGTTTACCGCAGCCGTACCGGTGGATTCTTATTCGGCGAGCGGCGTTATATTCCGGCCGACGTGATTGCCGTGGATGAGGTCTCCATGGTTGATGTGGTGATGATGGATCGGCTCTTCCAGGCCATCGAACCGGGTCGAACACGGGTTATTCTGATCGGGGACAAGGACCAACTGCCCTCGGTAGAGGCCGGATCGGTGCTGGCAGACATGAGTCCGGCTGCCGGCAACGCATTTGCCAACCATTTTGTGGAACTACGCAATGTCTATCGTTCGGCCGGACAGCTGCTAGAACTGGCGCAGGCCATCAACGCGGGGCATCCGGTTTCCCTCGAACCCATCGGTTTCGATCGGGCCCTGACCTTAAAGGCCCGGCGGTGGGCATTTGTATCCGCCGGAGATGGGGAAGCGATGAACCGGCATCTGGATCGGTGGGTCATGCACCAGTATGTTCGGGAAAAAAACCAAAATGGAGATAGTTACGTGGGTCTTGTCCAGCAATTGATTCGACAGACAGACCCGCCGGAAGCCGTGGACGGTGAGAATCGGACGGATCTGCTTAACAGGCTTTTCACATTTGCCTACCAATGTCGAATATTGACCGTGCTGCGCCGTGGCCGTACCGGTGCGCGGCGGATCAATGCGCGCATTGCCGCCGATTTGAGACAGATCCTCGATCCAGACGGCAACCCCGACGATCGTCTGTTCAGCGGTGCATTGATCATGATTACCCGCAACGATTACACCCGGGACCTGTTCAACGGGGATGTGGGGCTGGTCATGCCTCAATCTGACGGCATGTATCAGGTCTATTTCAAGCGCACCGGTGGGATTGTGGCTTTTCCCGCTTCCGGGCTGTCCGATTGGGGTCTGGCATTTGCCATGACCGTTCACAAAAGCCAGGGGGCTGAATTTGACGATACCCTACTGGTGCTGCCCGAAGATTCAAATCATCGGCTACTGACTCGGGAAATCGTCTATACGGCTGCCACACGTGCCTCCCGGCGTCTGATTGTTTACGGGACGATGACGGCATTTCAAACCGCCCTGAAACGAAAAATACAGCGACAGTCCGGGTTGACGGTGTGACCGTCAGGATCAAGGTTGACAGCCGGATGATTATTAGGCAGCGCCGTTCCAACAAAAATGGCAACTGCCGCATACTCCCGTTGACAAGCCGTCCATAAACTTTTACGATGCTGATATAATTCACGATACCAAGGGGGCGAATATGAACAAAGGGGATCTGATCGACGCACTGAAAAGAAAAAACGGCTTCACTCGAGAGAAAGCTGAGCGGGTGATTGATCTTTTTTTCGGGGAAATGACCAACGCGCTCGCCAATGGTGACCGTATTGAAATCAGAGGGTTTGGAAGCATCTTTGTGAAACAGTATGGTTCCTATAAGGGGCGCAATCCAAAGACGGGTGAATCGGTAACCGTCAAATCCAAACGACTGCCATTTTTCAGGTGCGGAAAAGAACTGAAAGAGCGGGTGGACCATCTGCGCAGCTGATCGACTGCGTCCGACAAACCCCTTCTCGTTATCGTTTGGATGCAACGGCGATCCATCCTTGGAAAAATGCTGCGGGCCTACTTTTCACCGCCTGTTCGATGTCGTGAATGACTAGTCCCGCTATCCATCTGTCACGATCTGTTCGCCCGACTTAAGACGTTAAACCAATGATGAATACACCGGCTGTTGGGGCAGGATGCTGCCATCACCTTGGCCGAACGCCAAACCGGTCCCGGTATCTTTTTCGGCCTGGTCCCAAACCGGAAAAAACGGGGGACGATTCCTTAACCACTCCTCATGACAAGACATCGGTATCGAGCGAAGATGGCGTTGTCTGTCGCCAATGTCTCCACGGGATCACTTCAGCCGCAGAGCGCAAGGTGATCAACGGTGCACACGCGCATACGTTTGCCAATCCGGAAGGTATCGTTTTTGAAATTGCCTGTTTCCGGGATGCCTGGGGATGCGTCTATATTGGCCCCAACTCGCCCCAGTTTACCTGGTTTGCCGGCTACGTGTGGCGTATTGCTGTGTGTGCCAACTGTCATGTTCACCTTGGATGGCGCTTCTCGGCAGTTGGGGGCCATTTTTTTCACGGATTGATCGCCAGCCGAATCATCGTCAGGGATGCCTGACCGATAGACCACAACTTGTGGCGGTACTATCGTTTCAACACCACCGAGTGTGTTTTCACGTGAAACGTTTCGCAAAGATATCATAGACTTATTCTCAGTTGGAACATGAATGCCATTTATGCTTTTGACAGAAGCCCGGCGTTCGCCTATAATACAAATGCTCCTTACAATGGATATCCAACGCTAAAAAATGCTGAATTTACCAATTATACAGGGGGGCCGTGGCGATGAAGCTCCGTGACATTTCTGACTGTTGTGTCCATCTGGATGTTCATGAAAAACGGTGCGACCGTGAGGACCTTTTTGAACTGGTATTTTTTCAAAATGACCTGGCGGAGTGGGAACGAATTTTGTCTGCTTTCCTTGAAAAGCCGGTGAAGCCCAGCGGCAAGTCTCCGACGAAAAAGGATCTGGCGGTCACCGAGGATACGGGTAGCATCCGTATCGAACAAACCCTTTTCGAAAAAAGTTTTGAAAACGGTGTAATTATCGCCAAATTCTGGCCGTGGAAAGACGGTCGTCATATCACTTTGAGAATGGCGCTGCTTCCCGGCGCATCGGCTTGATTTCACCTACAGGAGTTTTTTTCCGCTTATGTCCATCCTAAAAGCAATCCCGATTCTGGTAGCTGCATTTTTTCTCGGCAACTGGTTTCTTTCCGAAGTCAGAAAAGCCAAATCTGCCGGGAAACCGTGGTATGCCCCCTACCTGACGATTCCGGGCATTTTGATCATGATCACATTCATGATACCCGTCTTCCTTCGCTTTTATCAATAGTCCGCTGCGAGCCTGCTTTGTGTGCTTTAAAAACTGAAAATGGTGAAATAATAATCACCATCGCGCAATCCCTGAAGATCAATAACGCCCCTGCCAAGCTGCTGGAAACACTGGTGGAGCGGTTTCAGATGCTCAACCCCAAATGGATTGAGAATCAACGCATGGGGCGCTGGAACCGGGGAACGAAGAAAATTCTTCGTTTTTACCGACGCTCCGGCAAAACCGGGATCATCATCCCCCGCGGATATGCCCGCCAGCTGATCCTCCTGCTGAAGCGAGAGCATCTTTCCTATCGCATCGACGATCGGCGCCGGTTGCAGCCGGATGTGAATTTTTGCTTCAACGGTGTACTGAAAGCGTTCCAATCTGCAGCCGTGGCGGAAATGCTAAAAAAAGATTTTGGTACATTGAGTGCACCCACGGGAAGTGGAAAAACCGTTGTTGGGCTCTTTCTGATCGCCCAACGGCGTCAGCCAAGCATCGTGGTGGTGCACACTAAGGATCTTGCCTTTCAGTGGATCCAGCGCATCGAACAGTTTCTGGGTATCCCTGCAGATCAGGTGGGACTGATCGGCGCAGGCAAAAATAGAATCGGTGAGCGGGTTACCGTGGCGCTGGTTCAAACCCTTTACCGGTGCACGAACCAAATCGTTCCCCATACAGGCCATCTCGTCGTGGACGAGTGCCACCGGGCACCCAGCCGAACCTTCACCGAGGCGGTCACCGCTTTCGACTGCCGCTATATGCTCGGCCTTTCCGCCACCCCATGGCGGCGAGACAAACTGTCCAAGCTCATATTCTGGCATTTGGGAGATGTTCACCACGAGGTGGACAAGGCCCAGCTGGAGGAAAAAGGCCATATTCTGAGGGCAGATGTGGTGGTTCGAATTACTGCATTCGAGCCTTATTTCGACCCGATCAACGATTACTCCCGAATGCTGTCCGAACTGACCGCCGACGATACGCGCAACCGGCTCATCGCATCGGACGTGGCGAAAGAAGTCCAGGCTGGCAAGGGTGTCTGCCTGGTGCTGTCAGACCGTAAAAAGCATTGTGAAACGCTTCAGGGGATCCTGCGCTACAAGTTTGACGTTCATGCGGACCGGCTCACCGGCGATCTGAGTAATGACGCGCGAAAGGCCGTGCTAGAGCGTCTCAAAAAAGGTCAGGTCAAGGTGCTGATCGCCACCGGTCAATTGATTGGTGAAGGCTTTGACTGCCCGGACCTGTCCACCTTGTTTATGGCCACCCCGATCCGATTCAGTGGCCGGGTGATGCAGTACCTTGGGCGGATCTT
The DNA here is from genome assembly GCA_030145105.1 of Desulfosarcina sp. GTDB lineage: Bacteria > Desulfobacterota > Desulfobacteria > Desulfobacterales > Desulfosarcinaceae > Desulfosarcina. The sequence continues at coordinate 5,508 of JAQYWF010000075.1, read as the reverse complement.
GAGGCCGGCGCAGGGAAAATCCCGGGCCCGCGTTTATGATTATGTGGACGAACGGGTCGCGCCGCTAGTTGCGGCAGCCAAGGCCCGGCAACGGGTATATGGCGGGGACTCAGGGGAGATATTCCAAAAAAGATGAAACAAGCGTGGGATGCAGAAGCCGTCGGATTCCACAGCGATGATGGAAAAGCGTTTCCTCCACAACCCTGAAAAAGGAGGAAAGATTCCCGCAACCGGTCACCGGTCTCACACGATTGACGAAACCGGTTTCCATGCAGGGGAAAGTGGCGCTTGGTATTCGGTAAACCCTTCCGCGATCCCACGCCTGTTTGCCTTGATTGATGCGCCGCATCCTGATTGGCTGGACATGCACGTGCATCGATGCTCGGTTGACTGAGACATCCGTTAAATTTTGCCGGCGGCGGCGAGTGAGGTCATCACAAAAGCATGTGGCGTGCCACCAGGCTAAGATAGACCTCAGTCTTTGTCAAGCTCATTGGGCCGTAACCACCATCGCCTGCTTGATGACCACTGGTACCTTGGGTACGTCTCGCATCCCTGAACGGGAGGTGGTGGGCACGTTTTCGATTGCCTGCACCACCTTCATTCCTTCCACCACCTTACCGAAGACACAATACCCCCAAGCCTGAGATGTTTTGCCCCGGTGGTTCAGAAAAGCGTTGTCTTTCACATTGATAAAGAACTGGGCGCTGGCTGAATGGGGATCAGCCGTCCGGGCCATGGCAATGGTGCCGGTTTCATTAGGCAGACCGTTGTCTGCTTCGTTAAGAATAGGTGGTCGCGGATGCTTGCGCTTCATTTCCCCGTCAAATCCACCGCCCTGAATCATGAAACCGGCGATTACCCGGTGAAAAATAGTGCCATCGTAAAAGCCGTCTTTGACATAGGCCATAAAATTGTCCACCGTTTTCGGCGCGGCGGCGCTATCCAGTTCCAACACGATATCCCCCTGGCTGGTAGTCAGTTTCACCCGGGGCAGGGCATCGGCAGCCACGGACGGGATTGCACTAATCAATACGACAAAAAGTATTATCATTACTAAATTTTTCATATCAACCTCTATTTAAATGGTTTAAGTATTACCACAATTGAAATACCCGTCGGGGTTTGTCCAGGCGATTGATGCCTGCGGCTTTCGTTTCCTGCACGGCCTGGTCGTATTCTGCCGGCGAGAGGGCGACGGCAAGTGCCGGCATCTCTCTCGCCCGGCCGCAGGGGCGGTATTGCGACATGACATTGACATAGGTGTTCCTGGATAATGAATCGGCCAGAAACGCCATAATCTTTGCCGTTCCCGCCAATCCGCCGGGAAGCACCAGGTGGCGCACCAGGATGCCCTTGTAAGCCAGTCCACTAACTTTGTCGATGGCCAAGTCACCGACCTGACGGTGCATTTCGAGCAGGGCGTGTTTTGCCAATTCAGGATAATCGGGGGCATTGCAGGTGTCCCGGGCCACGTTGGGATGCCAGAATTTAAAGTCCGGCATGTAGATGTCAACGATGCCGTCAAGCAACACCAATGTTTCCACGCGATCGTAACCGCTGCAATTATACACCAGCGGCACGTCCAGTCCCCGTTGGGCAGCCAGGTGAATGGCAGCTAGCATCTGGGGTACCACATGGCTGGGAGTGACCAGATTGATATTGTGACATCCGGCGTGCTGAAGTTCTAGCATGATGGCTGCCAACTGGTCGTCCGCTATCGCACGTCCTTCTCCCAAGTGGCTGATCTCATAGTTCTGGCAGAAATTGCACTGCAGGCTGCAGTGCGAAAAAAAGATCGTTCCCGATCCGTTGCGTCCCACCAGGGGCGTCTCTTCTCCAAAATGGGCGTTATACGAAGCCACCACAGCCCGTCGGCCAGTTTTGCAGGTTCCGGTTTCCCCGGCAGTTCGGTTGACACCGCAGCTGCGCGGGCAAAGGGTGCATTCGGTCAGTGCTTCAAGACCCTGGTCGGCGCGGCGTTGCAGGATACCGGTCTCAAGGGCCTTCAGATATGCGGGGGCAGGGGGTGCCATGGTCTACATTCATCACCGTTGTCAGGCGCGCATCATCTGATCCAGCTGGATAATGCTTTTAGGTTGACCGACAACGACCAGCGTATCGTCGGTTTCCATGCGGGTGTCTGCCTTGGGGTTGAATATCATGGTTCCGTCGGCCTTTTTGATCGTCAGAATAATTAGGTCCAGTTTCTGGCGAATGCCCGAATCCTTGAGTGCCACATTGAGCAGTTGTGAGGTGGAACGCACTTGTATTTCCTCCACCTGGATGTCTGTGTTTTCGTCGGCAAAAGCCAGTTCAAGGAACTTGATCACTGTCGGCCTTAATATGGCATGGGCCATTCGCCGGGCGCCGAGGTCGTAGGGAGAGATGACCTTGTTGGCCCCTGCGGCCTCAAGGGTCCGTTTGGCGGTGTTCTGGATCGCCCGGGCGACGATGAACAAGCCGGGATTGAGCTGTTTGGCGATCAGTGTCAGAAAAACATTGTCTGCATCGGTGGCCACGGCGGTGACCAGCGCTTTGGCATCTTTGATGCCGGCTCTGAGCAAAAGGTTCTCGTCAGTGGCTTCACCGACCAAATAGAGCACACCGTCCTCATCCATGGCCGCTTGGCGGGACTTATTTTTTTCGATAATTACCACATTCAGGTATCGCTCGGTGAGGTAGTGGGCCAGCACCCGACCGATTCTGCCATACCCGCAGATGATATAATGATCCTTCAGCCTGGCAATCTGCTTGTCCAATTTGCGCCTCCCGAGAATGACTCGTATGCGGTCTTCGACCAAAAACTGTACGAGCAGGCCGACCACATACATGAAATAACCGACACCCGCCACAATGAGAAAAATGGTGAAAATCCGGCCCACGTCGCTTACCTGGTGGACTTCGCCGTAGCCGACGGTGGCCAGGGTGATGATGGTCATGTATATGGCATCATCAAACGGCCACCCCTCGATAATCATATACCCACTCGTACCGATCAGGATCAGGGCCGCAGTCAGAATCATGCTAACGGTGAAATGGCTTTTACGTTGCATCGTCGCTCATTTTCCCATCCGCCAAGGTGATCAGAACGTTAGTGGGATAGCCACGACCGGGCGTTATTTTTTCAATTCGGCTTGATTTGCGCGGTCCTTGCGACTATAAAAAAACCTCTGTTGCCTGTCAACTGTCAAACGTGTGCAAACCCTTTTTATTAAATAAGATTATGTTAACCTTCGATGACAAGGCAAGCTCCCTTCATGAAAGCGACGGCGCCGATGAAACCGCTCCTTGAACTCGTTGACATTCACAAATATTACAAGCGTCTCAGGGCCGTCGACGGGGTGAGCATGACCATCGGCCAGGGCAGCTGTTTCGGTCTGCTGGGGCCCAATGGCGCCGGAAAGACCACCCTTATCGAAATCATCGAGGACATCATCGATCCCACCGGCGGGACGATTCTGTACAAAGGCGCGCGTCGGGCGGCACAGTTTAGGCAGGAGGTCGGGATCATGTTTCAACAGACCGCCTTGCTTTCGTTTTTGACCGTGGCCGAAACCCTGGAGACCTTCAGCCGGTTGTACGACCGTACGGAGTCCATCGACCACTTGATTCAACTGTGTCACCTCGAGGAGGTGAAAGCACAACTGAACGATAAAATTTCCGGTGGACAGAAACAGCGCTTGTTGTTGGCCCTGGCTCTACTGAACCGGCCCGAACTGGTGTTTCTTGATGAACCCTCCACCGGTCTGGACCCCCAGGCCCGACGGAATTTGTGGGACATCATCAACACGGTTAAATCCCAGGGGCGCACCATCGTGCTAACCACGCACTACATGGAAGAGGCGGAAAAACTCTGTGACGACATCGCCATCATGGACAAAGGCAACGTCATTGCCCGCGGTGCGCCCATGGCGTTGATTGAAACCCACTGCCGACGGGCAACGCTGTCGGTGCCCAAAGTGCAGTTCCCCGAAAAGCCGGGCGACTTGCAGGGAGTCATCAACGAGCGGGGAGACCGGATTCAGATTCGAACGGATAACGTCAATGCGGTTGTCTCAAAGCTGTTGTCAATGGGTGTGGATATGCGTGGTGTGAACTTGCAAACACCCAGCCTGGAGGATGTTTTTCTAAAGCTGACCGGGCGAAGCCTGCGGGAATGATCGGGAGATTGAATGCGATTCAAGCGAATGTGGGCTATTTATCATGCCAGAAACCGTGAATTTTTCAGGGACCGTGCGGCATTCGGCTGGAACTTCCTTTTCCCTTTCCTGATCATCCTCGGTTTTGGTGTCATCTTCAAAGGAGACTATCAAACGCAGTTCAAGGTGGGCCTTTTCCCGATCTTCCCAAGTGGCTCAGTCCACCAGTCGATTGATCTCCTTCCGGAATCGTTTGTCGCATTCAAGGCGATCTCCTTGGTGGGTTTCGAAACCCGAGCCCAGGGAATGGACAAGCTCAAGCACCACAAAATAGACCTGTTGGTCGAGACAGGGACGCAACCGATCCGATACTGGGTCAGCGACTCATCCCCTTCCGGTGCGATTGTCGAAAGGCTTTTGAAAGAAGCCCTGGTGCCGTCTGATTCAGCAGTGCGATTCGAGAAAAAGGACATCCAGGGAAGACAGATCCGATACATTGACTGGCTGTTTCCCGGGGTGCTGGGTATGAACATGATGTTCAGCGCTCTCTATGGGGTCGGCTGGGTAGTGGTGCGCTATCGCAAAAACGGCGTGCTCAAACGGCTTAAAGCGACTCCGCTGACCGCCTTTGAATATCTCACCGCCCAGTTGATTTCGCGGATTTTCTTGCTCATGTTCACGCTGGTCGTCGTCTGGGTGGGATGTGATCTGATTCTTGATTTCAGGGTTTACGGCAGTCTGTTGAATCTGTTCCTGGTATTTCTGGCCGGCAGCACCTGCATGACCGCGCTGGGGCTCATTATCGCATCGCGTGGGACCAGCGAAGAGTTTACCAATGGTATTCTCAATTTTATATCCTGGCCCATGATGTTTTTATCCGAAGTTTGGTTCTCGATTGAGGGGGCACCGGGGTGGCTGCAGGCGTCGGCGAAGATCTTTCCGCTGACCCACCTGTTGAAGGCCGCACGACAGGTGATGAACGAGGGGGAAGGGCTTTTTGCGGTGATGCCGGAGATCACCATCCTGTGCGCCATGACCCTGGCGTTCCTGTTGGTCGGGGCAGCGTTGTTTTCCTGGAATAAATGAAAAAAAAGAATTGAGGGATTGAGGAATTGGGAATGCGGGAATTGTTAATCCCTCGATTACGCAATCGCCGAATTCCTTAATTCACCAGACTGTGTATGGGGGAGGGAATCAACCCGCCACGACGCAGAAACCGGTTTTCACCGGTGGCGTTGTTCACCGGCATGATGATGGATTCGCCCAAAAGGCCGCCGAAAAAGGCGTGGTCACCGGCCTTTTTACCCGGCACGGGTATCAGGCGTGTGGCGGTGGTTTTCTTGTTGATTACGCCGATGGCCATTTC
>JAQYWF010000261.1 GCA_030145105.1 Desulfosarcina sp. | reverse complement strand
GACGTGAAGACGACGATAATTATTTATTCTACGATCCTCGAAATATCTCTGTAGACGATCAAAGAAATATATACATCCTGGAAAGAGGGAATCATCGCATCCAGAAATTTGACAAAGACGGACAATTTCTCCAGACCACCGGGAAGAAGGGCCAGGGTCCAGGCGAATTCGAGAGGCCTTATTCACTGTTTCTGGACAAGAATAACAATATTTATGTTTCAGACAGAGGGAAAATTCATTTTTTCAGCCTTACAGGTGAATTCGTAAAGACCATTCCTCTATCCGACCAAGTCAGCAATTTTTTTGTCTCATCTGAGGGAAATATTTATGGCTTGATGACTCAAAGAAGCGAGAGAGAGAGAACTGAGCTCATCGTGAAAATGGACTCTGAGGGAAAGACACTGAAAAATATCACTAAATTCGCTGAAGTGAATCAAGTCATGAGAAAAAGAGGAAACATGGTTTCGACTTTCTCTCTAACTCACACTTATAATCCCCGCTTACATTTTGCCTTCTCGAACGACGAGCAGCTATATTCCGGCAACTCTTCAGAATACACTTTTTCTCAGATCAATCTTGAAGGAAAGGTAGAACTCATCATAAAAAAAGAAGAATCCTTCCATCCCATATCTCAAAAGGAGAAAGATAAAATCTTTGAAGGACTCTTCCAACTGGTTGAACAATGGCCCAAAGAAGTGGTTGAAGAAGCTGTACAATTTCCTGGTTATCGTCCGTTTTTTGACCGAATTTTAACCGATGACAGAGGAAGAATATTCATCAGGAGAGTTAAGCCGGTTCTTGATGAAAGTGATAACATGGAGTTTGATATCTATAGCCACGAGGGATACTATCTTTACAGAGCAATAATGCCACTCTCACCGGAAATCATTCAAAACGGATATTTCTACGATCTGTACACATCCGATGAAACAGGTGAGGTGAGAATCAAAAGATATAAAGTCCTTAATTGGAAGCAAATTGCCGAGGGAATTTAGCCTGAATTATTCATAAAATCTACCGACACCTTATTCTTTCATTTCAAAAGAGGACAGCCCCCATTTTCTTACCCATAAGAATATTTACACCTGTAAAGAAATTTTCATACGTATATCCGGCCATGGCATTTCTATCTATTTGATAATAATATAATTAACAAAAATGGCTTTGGCATAAAAGTTGCAGATAATTACTACGGAGGGATTAAAATGTTTCAAAGAAAATCCAACAAGGAATAATTCTGCATCTCAGTTGTATATAGAAAGGAAGGTTCGATGAGGCAAGACAACAATTCCGAAAAAAAGCTGATTGCTTTAGCCAAAGAGGGAGACATGGAAGCATTCGAATCCCTGGTGAGAAAATACCAGAAGAGCATCTATTACCTCTGCCATCGAATGACCGACGCTCACCAGTCTCCATCGCCCGGGCGATGAGGATCATCTGCCGCTGACCTTGGGAAAGCTGGTTGAACAGGATTTGGGAAAGGGCTGAAATGTCCATTTGCGCCAGCCACCGTTTGGCGGTTGCTATCTGCACGGTATCACAGTGACGATACAGTCCCACCGAGTCGAAAAACCCTGAGCAAACCACATCCATGGCGGACATTCGCTTCTGATAACCGCTGGACAGATCGTAACTTACCACTCCCAGTCTTTCCCGGGTCTCCCACAAGGTCTGTCCGACGCCACGGTCCTTACCGAACAGGCGAATTCGGTTGGCGTACACCTGCAGGCAGTCACCGGTGATCAGTTTCAGGATTGTGGATTTCCCGGCACCGTTGGGGCCAGTAATGGCCCAATGCTCCCCCTCCTCCATCGCCCAGGTGAACCGGTCCAGTACAACCGTGTCGCCATAGCGAACCGTTACCGCCTTCATGTCGATCAGCGGTTCTGAGGAAACGCACCGGCTGGCTTCACGACGTGCCGGGTGAGGGTTGGGGCGGTGCCGCCGACCATCCTTTGTCGCAACTGCCGATGCGGCATCGAACAAGAGGGAAGGATCGTCCACGGCGCTGGCACCCGCGATCCGACCGCCATCGACGATGAGGACATGGGTGGTGGCAGAGAGCATCTCTTCGGGGCGGTGGGTGACCAATATGATGGGCAGACCTGAGGTCGCCAGCCGGTCGAGCATCTCCATTAAATCCTGCCGGCCAATTCGGTCGAGGCCGTCGAAGGGTTCATCCAGGATCAGCATTTGGGGGCGGCGGATCAATTCACGGGCAACCAGCACCCGGCTCATCTCTCCGGTGGAGACGGCCGACACCGGTTTGTTGAGCAGGGTATCCAGGTTGAAGCAACCGGCAACATCGGCCAGCCGGGATTGCATGTCGGATGGCGCCGTAAGGTCGGCACGGTGACCGCAGATCAGTTCTCGGACAGTGGTCGCTTGATTGAATCGGCCGGCGAAGCCTCGTGCGTGGTCCAGGTCTCTTTCGCGGTGCCAGATGTCCCGGCGGACATCGCTGGCCACGTATGCGATCGCCTCGATGGGCGACATGCCGCCAAAGGCATGGTAATGGATTTTCCCCTGAACGACAGGTAAGAGGCCGGCGATGGCCCTGGCCAGTGTGGTCTTGCCCGCCCCGTTGGGACCGATCACCGTCCACTGTTCGCCGGATCTGATCTGCCACGACGAACCGTTGAGCAGCCACCGGTCCCGCAGCCTGACGGTAATATCATCGATAGTGATCAATGGCAGGGACATAATATGATCTGGAAAAACCGGAAATAACGAATGGAGAGCACCAACGGTTTAATAGAATAACAAATTACAAGAGCCAAGTTTCAAAATTAAAATATCAAATAAACTATAACAAATGATCGACCATTGAAATGACCACGCTTCACGATCATGTGGTTTGGAATTTTGAATTTGTCTATTGTGATTTATTTGTCATTTGTTTTTTGGCTATTGTCATTTTTTTAGGCTCTCGCGCAGGTATCGCGCGACGGCATCACCCATTTCCCGGGTGCTCACCGCATCGCCGCCGGCGGCAATATCAGGGGTTCGAAAGCCCGCTTCAAGCACGCGTGCCACAGCAGATTCCACGGCCTCGGCGGCATCGTCCAGGTTCAGGCTGTAGCGCAGCATCATGGCCGCAGAAAGAATCTGGGCAATGGGGTTGGCGATGCCCTGGCCGGCAATGTCCGGAGCGCTCCCGCCTGCCGGCTCGTATAAGCCGAATCCGCTTTCACTGATGCTGGCCGAGGGCAGCAGCCCCATGGAGCCGGTGATCATGGCGCACTCGTCGGATATGATGTCTCCGAACATATTGCCACACAGCAGCACGTCGAATTGGTGAGGATCTTTCACCAACTGCATGGTGGCGTTGTCCACGTAAATGTGACTCAGGCTCACATCCGGATAGGCCTGGGCCGTCTCGCTGACCACTTCACGCCATAGCACCATGGTGGTCAGCACATTGGCCTTGTCTACCGACGCCACCCGCCGGCTTCTCAAACGTGCTGCATCAAAAGCGGCTCTGGCGATGCGCTCGATTTCCCGGCGGGTGTAGACCATGGTATCGAAGGCGCGCTCGTCGGGCCCGCTGCCCTCCCGGCCTTTGGGCTGACCGAAATAGATATCACCGGTCAGCTCCCGAACACACAGGATGTCGAACCCGTTCCTGACGATCGATGGATGAAGGGGGCTGGCCCCGGCCAAGGCAGGAAAAACCTTTGCCGGGCGAAGGTTGCAAAACAGGTTGAAGTGCTTGCGCAGGGGCAATAGTGCGCCCCGCTCGGGCTGCTGCGCAGGAGGCAGTGTTTCCCACTTGGGCCCACCCACGGATCCGAAAAGAATGGCCTCGCTGGCTTCACATAAGCGCAGGGTGTCATCGGGCAAGGCCTGCCCGTGCCGGTCGATGGCGATACCGCCAACATCGGCAGTAGTGTAAACCAATTGAAAACCGAAGGTTTCCTGAGCCGCCTCGAGTACCTTTAGTGCTTCTTCCATCACCTCGGGACCGATACCATCTCCAGGTAGAACAGCAATCTTAAACATATGCAACCATCCAGATTCATTTATAATGTTTATAACGCAGGTGCTCCATCCAATCAAACCTTCGACGCATTCCTTATTGGCTGAGTTCCTGCTTACGTTTATTTAAGAGCCAGTCGATGGCATCGGCAGGGTCGGGCAGTTCCGCTGCAGACGTCGTCACGGCAGCGGCTGGCGCCTTATCGTTTGACGCGCTTTGCACAGCTGATGCCGATGCCCGGGGAAGATCGTCGATGGTTTCAGCTAAGTCGAGGTCCGGGGGCCGATTGGGCATAGGCAACAACCGTTCGACGGCAAGTGGCGTTTTCACCGCCTGATGAGACGCGTCGGGAACAACCGCTGCGGTTTCGGTATTCACGGATGTGGTAGCATTGACAACCGGCTGCGCCGTGGCGGAGGGCTTGACGGACACAGGGAAATAGGTCTGAAAGGTTTCACGGACCCACCGCCTGGCGCGGTCTTTCAATGGATCCGGTGTGAAATAAACACCGCTGCCCAGAACCAGCAACACCACCGCCACGCCCAGTGCACGCGTTGCGGTAAACCATGGCCAGCGCTCTCCTTTAATGGGCTGATAATAGGTCTTAGGCGCCGGCACCCGATGCGTATGATTCGTTTCCGCCGGCAGTTCATCCACGGAAAACGATATTCGCTCGCGGCATTGGTTGACAATCTTGCGGCTGATGGTCCGCCGGGAAACCTGGGAGGAGAAAAACATGGCCAGGTCGCAGATGATGTTGATCTGCCGGGGGTACCCTTTGGAGAATTCAAAAACCGCTTCCATGGCTGAACTGGAGAATATTTCGTAGTCGGCACCGGCAGTTTTCAGGCGGTGGCGGATGTACTCACAGGTTTCTGCCTTGTCCAGCGGATCGATATTGTAGGTGATGGTGATCCGGCGCATCAGGGCCCGATTTTCCGGCTGGAGCAGAATGCTGTTGAATTCGTTCTGACCCACGAAAAAGATATTGAGCAGTTTGGCATCCTGCCGTTCAAGGTTGGACAGCAGGCGGATCTCCTCCATTAGGTCGTGCTTGAGCCGCTGGGCTTCATCGATGAGCAGCACGACCGATTTTTTTTCTTCATGGGCATCGTTGAGAAACCGACTGAAGGGCTCAATAAAGTCGCTCTTGGTTCGGACTTCAATGGGGAGCCCGAAGTATCGGGAAACCATGCGGTAAAAATCGTACTTGCTCAGCCCCGGATCGGGTATTTTGGCTGTGTAGGCCTTGCCATGGATGTCTTCCACCAGCCGGTTGATCAATGTGGTCTTGCCGGTGCCCACCTCGCCAGTCAACAGCAAAAATCCCTTGTTGTCCATGACGCCGTACTTGAGCGTGGAGAGGGCCTCGCGGTGCTTTTTACCCATCCACAGAAAACTGGGATCCGTGGTGATCTGAAAGGGTTTTTTGGTCAGGCCATAAAAGGATTCATACATGGTTGTTTCCGTTTCGGTGTTTCAGGGACGAAACACCGCCTCGATGGCATCGGCCACTGGGTTGGGCTTCCGGACTGGTGATGATTCGGTTTCTGCTTCAACGGTAGCTGAAGTAAAATTTGTCACGCACGTGTACTGCTCCCACCCGCTTACCGGTTCACTCAAATCCACCGATTTCCATTTGGGATGGCCGTAGAATCGGAGCCAATCAAGGTTTTCTTTAATCAGCCAGGCCACATTCCCGATGGTGTGGCAATGGTGGTTGCGAAAATCGTAAGCCATCAGCAGGGCCATAACAGACACGGTATCCACATCGGCCGCCTGCCAGGGGTAGGTACCCGCAGGAATCCGGGAGGCAGGGTAGAAGGCGCGGATACCGTCATGGGTGATCGGAATCAAGTGAAACCCGTCTGCCGGGGCAACCTCCAGCGCCAGACGTTCCACCGGAAACCCGTCCACCGTTACCATGGCATCAATGCTGCCGGCTTTAAGCGCCGCCAGCGCCTGGGAATCACCGATGGCCAGCATCTGCCGGGGCCGAACCCCCGAGATCTCAAAAATCAACCGGCTGGTTAGGTAGGTGCCGCTCTCCGCGTGGCCGATGGCCACCCGCTTGTCGTCAAGCTCGCTAAGGTTGTGGATCTCCGCTTTACTGATGATGTGGATCTCCTGGTTATACAACGGGTAAACCCATTTAATTTTATCGGCGATCAGCTTAAGCCGAGGGTCGCTGTCAACCTTGGCCACAAAGGCCAGCACGTCGGACTGCACCAGGCCCAGATGATTGCCGGGACGCTGGTAGACGGCGTAGATGTTTTCCACAGATCCACGTGAAGTGAATACCGCCAAATGAATGTTTCTGCGCATGACAAGGGCTTTTATATCCATGCCGATCTGGTGAGCGGTGCTTTTCACGTCGCCGGTAATGATGCCCAGAAAGTCCTGCTGATCCTCGGCGGCCACTGCTGGCAGGGAGCCGGCCAGCGCCATCATCGTCACCCACACCATCACGATTACGCGTTTGTCCATGAACCAGGCCTTTTAGCCGGAAGCACTTTACCGGCGGAAAGATCGCACCTCATTTCAGATTGAAGCCTCCCCGCGTTGAACCACGGGGAATGTTCTACCTGTAACGGCAGTGCTGCGCAGCACCGTAAGGAAAAAAATCGATTTTCAGTTTGCTCGCTAACCCCGCTGCAAACGGCGGGGAATGCGCTCGCTATCGCGGTTCCATTCCGGTGGTGCAGCCACCGCCGGGATGTCGATGTGCTGGATATTGAGTTGTTGATGATAGAAGAGTCAAAATCCGGAGTCAATATTAAAACCAGATGACCCACGGCATTTACCGGGAAATAGGTGGTTAACGATCTTCCTCGACCGGGGCAGGTTCACGGGTGCTGCCGGCCACCGGCTGGCTGCATGAATCAGAAACGCTGCAGCAGGTGCAGCCGCTTGCGCATCCATCCTTTTGCTTGAATCCCTTGTAGAAGATCCGCCCCACATAGACAGCGGCAGCAGCGACGATCAAGATGACAATCAGTGTTTCCATCGTTCAGGACCTTGGTATCGGTTTGGGTTGCCGCCGCCGGACAAGGATGGGTATCCGGGCATCAGTATCCGAGGGCGGCGCCAGCCTGGTAAACCATCACGGCCAGGAAAAAGGCCAGGGAGGAGTTGAAAACCATTGAAAATGCGCCCCATTTCCATGAAGATTCCCTGGCGATACAGACCACCGTGACAAAACAGGGGGCATAAAACATGACAAAGATAATCAGGCTCCAGGCGGTGAGCGCGCGCCATCCCGGTTCGGCGACCAGCTTGACAGCCAGGCTATCAGCGGCTTCGGTGTCCACCGTACCCAGGGAATAGGCCGTCCCCAGGGTGGAGACAATCACCTCCTTGGCGGCAAACCCGCCCAACAGGGCAATGTTCGTGCGCCAGTCAAAGCCGGCCCAGCGGGT